>NZ_ANBF01000001.1 GCF_000341025.1 Nocardiopsis salina YIM 90010
CGTTCCCGGTTCCTCGTTCCCGGTTCCTCGTTCCCGGTTCCTCGTTCTCGGGTCTCGGTCACAGTCTCCGTCTCGCTCCCGGTCCCCACTCACAGGTCACCCCCAACGAGTCGGGCGCCGCAACCGGATGCGTAAAGGCCGACGAGCCAGGGACTGTGTTTGCGACCACCGCGAATCACGCATGCCGCGGCAGGACCGCACCCCACGCCGCACCCCGCCCCCGAGCCTTCGCCCTCAATCGCACGCCCCATCAGCGATGCAGCGGTGTCAGGGCGTGTTCCGGGGGAGGGCATGCGCTCGCCCGGAGGGTCCGGCTCGTCCTGGTGTGATGTGCTTCACTCTATTGTCTGCATTTGCCCCCCTTGGTTGTGTGGCGTGGAACACGTTAAGGTCCGAATCATCAAACGTTTGATCATCTGGGCAGTCGCCCCCACGAGTGAGAGGTCACCCGACCATGGCCACCAAGCCGTTCGCCTCCTCCGCCGACACCGCAGCCAAGGAACAGACCCTCGAGGTGCTCGCCGACGGCGTCTACGCCCTCACCGCCGAGGGCGACCCCAACGTGGGCGCCATCGAGGGCGAGGACTTCCTGGTCGCCTTCGAAGCGCTGGCCACCCCCACCGCCGCCCGTGACTGGCTCGCCGAACTGCGCAAGCACACCGACAAGCCGGTGCGTTACCTGGTGCTCTCCCACTACCACGCGGTGCGCGTACTGGGCGCGAGCGCCTTCGACGCCGACATCGTCCTGACCCACGAGAAGACCCACGAGCTCATCCGCGAACGCGGCAAGGAGGACTGGGAGAGCGAGTTCGGGCGCATGCCCCGCCTGGCCAAGGACGCCGGGTCCGTGCCCGGGTTGACCTGGCCCACCCAGACCTTCGCGGACCGCACCACCATCGACCTGGGGGGTGAGCGCGGCGAACTGGTCCTGCAGTACATGGGCCGCGGTCACACCGAGGGCGACATCGTGGCCTGGCTGCCCCGGCACAGGATCCTGTTCGCCGGCGACCTCGTCGAGGCCCAGGCCGCCCTCTACACCGGCGATGCCTTCCACCACGACTGGGCCGGGGCCACTCTCGACGGGGTCAAGGCCCTGGGCGCGGAGATGCTCGTGGGCGGGCGCGGGGCCGTCAGCCGCGGCCGCACCGAGGTCGACGCCGCCATCGAGCAGACCCGGGGTTTCTTGAACGTGATGATCGCCGAGGTCGGGGCCGTGCACCGCCGGGGCGGCACCCTCAAGGAGGCCTTCGACGCCACCCACGCCGCCCTGGTCGGCGACTACGGCCACTGGCCCATCTTCGAGCACTGCCTGCCCTTCGACGTCTCCCGGCTCTGGGACGAGCTCTCCGGCATCGAGCGGCCCATCATCTGGACCGCCGAGCGCGACCGCCAGGTCTGGGACCAGCTGCAGAGCTGACCGGTTCCGGACCCACCCCCTGCGCGCCCCCCGCGCGCCTCTGTGAACGGAGCCCCCCATGGCACCCCCCGTCTTCCCCGTTCCTCCTTCCCCTGACGAGCCCGTGCTGGTCCTGGGCGCCGGTCCGGTCGGCCAGACCGCCGCCCTGCTGCTGGCCCGGCGCGGTGTCCCCGCCGTGGTCGTGGACTCGCGCTCCGAACGCGACGCCATCGGGTCCAAGGCCATCTGCCAACAGCGCGAGGTCCTGGACGTGTGGGACTGGCTCGGCGCCGGCAGTATCGCCCGCGAGGGCCTGACCTGGGACACCGCCCGTACCTTCTACCGCGACCGCGAGCTGTTCAGTGTGCGTCTGGGCGACCCCGGCTCCTCCCACCTGCCGCCCTTCGTCAACCTGTCCCAGTCGCGCACCGAAGAAGTCCTGGACCCGCTCCTGGAGGCGGCGGGTGTGCAGGTGCTGTGGAATCACACCGTGACCGGCCTGGCCCAGGACGGCGACGGAGTGGAGGTCACCTGCCGTACCCCCGACGGCCCGGTGCGCCTGAAGGGCACGCACGCCCTGTCGTGCCTGGGCGCGCACGGCGGTGCGGTGCGTGCGGCCCTGGGGGTGGGGTTCGAGGGCACCAGCTTCGACGACCGCTTCCTCATCTGTGACATCCGTGCCGATCTGGGGCACTGGCAGCGCGAGCGCAGGTTCTACTTCGACCCCGAGTGGAACCCGGGGCGCCAGGTGCTCATCCACCCCTGTCCGGGGTCGGTGTACCGCATCGACTGGCAGGTCCCTGCCGGTTTCGACCTGGAGGCCGAACGCCGCGACGGGCGCCTGGAGGCCCGCATCCGGCAGATCGTCGGGGAGCGTGCCTACGAGATCGTGTGGAGCTCGGTCTACCGCTTCCACACGCGGGTGGCCGACCGCATGCGGGTGGGCCGGGTACTACTGCTGGGCGACAACGCCCACCTGGTGGCGCCCTTCGGTGCGCGCGGGCTCAACTCCGGGGTGGCCGATGCCGAGAATGCCGTGTGGAAGATCGCCTACGTGCGGGCCGGGTGGGCGCCTCAGGAGCTGTTGGAGAGCTACCATGCCGAACGCCACGCGGCCGCCGTGGAGAACGCCGATGTCACCAGCGCGACGATGCGTTTCCTGGTGCCGCGTGACGAGCAGGAGCACAGGGTGCGCCGCACCGTTCTGGAACGCGCCGTGTCCGACCCTTCCCACCACCACCGGGTCGACTCCGGGCGCCTGGCCGAACCGTTCTGGTACACCGACTCCCCGCTGACGACCCCCTGCCCCGACCGGCCCTTCGGAGGTCGGCCCCCGCGCGGGCAGACCCCCGACCTGTGTCCCGGTGTGCTCGTGCCCGACGCCCCGGTCTCGGCCGGAAGCGGGTACCGGCGGCTGCGCCCGCTACTGCGCGAGGGCTTGACCCTGCTGGTGGGGGACGCATCCGCGGTCGTCCTGAAGGCCGTGCGTGAGGCGGCCGAGCGCGCCACCCGCGCCCCGGTGGCCGTGCACCCCGTCACGGAGCTGGACACCGACGGTGCTCTGACCCGCGCGCTCAGGGCCCGGCCCGGGCAAGTGTGGCTGGTGCGCCCGGACGCGCACGTGGCCGCCGTGGTCGAAGGCGCCGATACCGCGGCCGTGCAGCGTGCCGTGCGCACCGCCCTGGGGCACGTGCCCGCCCCGTCCAGCCCCGACCTGCCTTCCGACACATCCGTCGGCGGGCCCGCCACCCGAGCCTGAGAGCAGGCTCCGCACGAGGAAGGAAGGCGGCCATGGCCTTCTACCGAAGGGTCGGGGACGTGCCCCGCACCCGCCACACCCAGCACCCCAACCCCGAGGGCGGGCTCTACTACGAGGAGCTCATGGGGGAGGAGGGTTTCTCCAGCGACTCCTCTCTGCTCTACCACCGGGCGATCCCGTCGGCGATCGCCGACGCAGCCGAGTGGCAGGGGGNCGCCCCGCTGATCCCGCGCCACCTGACCCTGCACGACCTCTTTCCCGGGCAGGTGTGGAAGGACGCCGACGTGGTGGAGTCGCGGCGTCTGGTGCTGGCCAACGAGGACGTGCGTATCTCCTACGTCGCCGCGGGCGCGCCCTCGCAGCTGTACCGCAACGGCATCGGCGACGAGTGTGTCTACGTCGAGTCCGGCCAGGGCCGGGTGGAGACCGTCTTCGGGGCGCTGGAGGTCGGCGGGGGCGATTACGTGGTGATCCCGCGCTCGACCACACACCGGTGGGTGCCGACCGGACCAGAGCCCCTGCGTGCGTACGCGATCGAGGCGAACAGCCACATCGCCCCGCCCAAGCGGTACCTGTCGCGGTACGGGCAGTTCCTGGAGCACTCCCCCTACTGCGAGCGAGACCTGCGCGGGCCCGAGGAACCGCTCCTGGCCGAGGGCGAGAACGTGGATGTGCTCATCAAACACCGCGGTGACGGCCCGGGCGGGATCTCCGGCACCCGCTACACCTACCCGTCCCACCCCTTCGACGTCGTGGGCTGGGACGGGTGCCTGTACCCGTACGTGTTCAATGTCGCCGACTTCCAGCCCATCACCGGCCGGGTGCACCAGCCGCCGCCGGTCCACCAGGTCTTCGAGGGCCACAACTTCGTGATCTGCAATTTCGTGCCGCGCAAGGTCGACTACCACCCCCAGGCGATCCCGGTGCCCTACTACCACTCCAACGTCGACTCCGACGAGGTGATGTTCTACTGCGGCGGGGATTACGAGGCGCGCAAGGGGTCGGGGATCGGGCAGGGATCGATCTCACTGCACCCGGGCGGGCATTCCCACGGCCCCCAGCCCGGCGCCTACGAGCGCAGCGTCGGGGCGCAGGCCTTCGACGAGCTCGCGGTCATGGTCGACACGTTCCGGCCGCTGGACCTGGGAGAGGGCGGACGTGCGGTCGACGACGGGGCCTATGCCTGGACCTGGGGGAGGAACGCCCGGTGAGCGCTCTGCTGTACCGACGACTGTTCGACGACGCTGCGCTGTTCCCGCCGGGCAACGCGCCTCTGGGCCAGGCGCTGCCCGAGCACCGTGCCCACCGTTCCGGGCCGCGGGACGAACATGTGGGCCCCTTCCTGGTCTCCGATGCGCGGGTGGCAGAGCTGTGTGCGCTGCTGTCCCGGGAGGAGGCCCCCGGCCCGTTGGAGGTCGTGGTGACCGTGCCCGGCGGGGCCGTTGACGTTCCTGCTGCGCTGGCTGCCGCCGACGACCCGCGTCTGCGCCTGGTGGGGCTGGAGGTCGCCGCGTCGCCCGGCGGGGTGGGCCGGGTGGCGGGGGTGCTGGCGCGGCACCTGCCGCCCGGGGTGAGCGCCTACGTGGAGCTCTCCCGCGAGGGCGAGGTCGCCGGTGATCCGGCCGAACTGGCCGGGTCCGGTTACCACGCCAAGTTCCGGACCGGGGGTGTGAGCGCCGACGCGCACCCGGACGAGGCCGAACTGGCCCGGTCGCTGCATGCGGCGGTGGGGGCGGCGGTGGCCTTCAAGTGCACCGCCGGGCTGCACCACGCGGTGCGTCGCACCGGTGATCAGGGCTTCGAACAGCACGGGTTCCTCAACGTGCTCCTGGCCACCGCGGCCCTGCTCGACGGTGCCACGGCCGCCGAGGCGGCGCAGGTGCTGGCCCGGCGCGACGGTCACGGCCTGGCGCGGGAGACCGCGAGCATCGGCGAGGCTGAGGCCGAGCGCGTGCGCACCGCCTTCCACTCCTTCGGTACGTGCAGCATCACCGAGCCCCTGGAGGACCTGGTGGTGCTCGGCCTGCTGCCCGCCCCCGCGAGTCGTCCCTGACCCCTGCGAACACGGAAAGCGACACCCTTCATGCTTCAGACCTGGCTCGATGTGGCCCCGGACGCCGAGTTCGGCCCGGCCACCCTGCCCTACGGTGTGTTCAGCACCGACCCCGAGGGCGCCGAACGCCGCACCGGTGTGGCGATCGGCGCGTACGTGCTCGATCTGGGCGCGGCGGCCCGCGCCCTGGACGCATCCTTCGCCGAGCAGGTGCAAGGCCCGACCCTGGACACGTTCATGGCCGCCGGCCGCCAGGTGTGGGACCAGGTGCGCGCTGACCTGCAGTGCTGGCTGGGAGATCCCGAGTTCGAGGCGGCGGTGCGCCCGCATCTGGTCGAGCGCACCTCGGTACGCCTGCACCTGCCCTTCACCGTCGCCGACTATGTGGACTTCTACGCCTCCGAGCACCACGCCTCCAACGTGGGGCGCATCTTCCGGCCCGAGCAGGAGCCGTTGACCCCGAACTGGAAGCACCTGCCGATCGGCTAACACCNCTCGGGCACCGACGTGGTGCGCCCCAGCGGCCAGCGCAAGCCCCCCACCGAGCCCGCTCCGCTGTTCGGTGCGTCGGCGCGTTTGGACATCGAGGCCGAGGTCGGGTTCGTGGTGGGCACCCCCAGCCCGATGGGTGAGACGGTGCAGGTGGACGACTTCGCCGAGCACGTGTTCGGGGTGTTCCTGCTCAACGACTGGTCCTCGAGGGATTTGCAGGCCTGGGAGTACGTGCCGCTGGGGCCCTTCCTCGGCAAGTCGTTCGCCACGTCGGTCTCGCCGTGGATCGTGCCGGTCGCGGCCCTGGAGACGGCCCGGGTGGAACCGCCGGTACAGGCCCCCGAGCCGCTGCCCTACCTCAAGGGTGCGCAGGCCTGGGGGCTGGACCTGCGCCTGGAGGTGTACCTGAACGGACAGCATGTGGCGAGCCCGCCCTTCGAGACCATGTACTGGACCGCCGCCCAGCAGTTGGCGCACATGACGGTCAACGGGGCCGGCCTGCGTACCGGGGACGTGTTCGCCTCGGGCACGGTCAGCGGCCCCGAACCCCACCAGCGCGGGTGCCTGCTGGAGTTGACCTGGAGCGGGCAGCAGCCCCTGCTTCTGCCCGACGGCACCGAGCGCACGTTCTTGGAGGACGGCGACGAGGTCACCATCACCGCCTCCGCCCCGGGGCCGGACGGTGCACGGGTGCACTTCGGTGCCGTCAGCGGTACGGTCCTTCCCGCCCGCTGAGGCCCGGATCGTGGACGGTGTGGACCGGGGAGGGGCCCGATACTGTAGCCCTCCCCAACGGGAAGGATGCCCATGGCCGAGAAGGACCCCCGACCGAAGGACGACTACGCCACCGGAGAGCCCGCCGAGGGAGGGGGCCAGGACCCCGCCTGAGCGGTACCGGCGTGCGCGGCACATGTGCGCAGCCCGCGGACCGGACGAGGCCTCTTCCGGTCCGCGGGCCCCGTGAATGCAAGTCCCGCCTCAGCGTTCGGGGCGGGCGATCAGGGCGGAGTTGACCACGTCGTCACAGGGATGCATCTCCACCAGCGGTGTGAAACCGCACAGGTCGTCCGGTGAGACCGAGGGGTACAGGGCGGTGCGCAGCCGGTGCGCCGAGCGGGTGATGAGCAGGGCGTCGGGGCGCATTGCGGTGGACAGGGCGCCCGTGATGCAGCGTTTGGCGTGTGAATCGGTACCCACCAGGGCCGCCAGCAGGACGGCGTCGCACGATGTGGTGGCGGGCAGGTCCACCGCCGAGCCGGCGTCGGCACACACTGTCTGCACCTGCGTGCCGAGCGCCTCGTGCAGGGCCGAGGCGAGGTCGCAGGCCTGCGGATCGTTGTCCACGGCGGTGACTTGCACGCCGTGGTCCTGGGCCATGACCAGGGCGGTCAGGGGCAGTGGCCCCGCACCCAGCACGACTGCCGAGCGCGGGTGCTCGGCTCCTACGGCGTCCAGGCCGGCGAGTTCGAAGCGCACCAGGCGCCGGTAGTTGTCCAGGTAGGGGAAGCGGGCCAGCTCCGCCCAGGGGTTGTCGGCGGCGATGACGCGCCGGGCCCAGGCGCGTTCGAGTTCGCCCTCGCCGCGGGCGCTGACGATTCTGAGCGAGTCCAGGAGCGTGTCCACGGACGGGGAGGCCAGCAGTTGTTCGGTCAGGTGGTCGTCGACGACGGTGCACAGGTCGACCAGGTGTCCGAAGGCCGCGTCGACCTCGGGGCAGGGGCGCAGGTCGGTGGCGCTGAGTTGGGACTCGAGGGCGCGCAGGTCGGCCAGGAGGTCTGGTGGGGAGGGCTTGTGGGAGGGGGCGCGGTCTCGGGTGGGTGTCTCGGTCACGGGCATCCCTTCGGTGAATGCGCAGGTCGTGGCATGGGTTTTTTGGGGTCGGGTGTGTCTGGGCGCGACGGTCCCCGGTTCGGGTCGCCGCAACCACGCCGCATATGATAATCATTTTCATGTGAGTGGATGCGAACTATGTCCAGGAGGCCTGGATGCTCGACGTGGCGGACCTGACCGTTCGGGCCGGCGGTGCCGGGGAACACACCCCCGTCGACGGGGTGGGTTTCACCGTGGGGGCGGGCGAGAGGCTCGGCCTGATCGGCGAGTCCGGTTCCGGCAAGTCCCTGACCGCACTCGCCCTCATGGGGATGCTGCCGCCCGGGTGCACCGCCCGGGGCAGCGTGCGCCTGCAGGGCCGCGAACTTCTCGGGCTCGCGGAGAAGGACCTGCGCGGTGTGCGCGGGAGCGGCATGACGATGGTCTTCCAGGACGCCCTGAGCGCACTCAACCCGCTGGTGCGCGTGGGTCGCCAGGTCGCCGAACCGCTGCGCCGCCACCGGGGCATGGACGCGCGCCGGGCCGCCCGCACCGCCGTGGAACTGCTCGACCAGGTGGGGATCCCCCGCCCCGAGCAGGCCGCCCGCGCCCACCCGGCCCGCCTGTCGGGCGGCCAGCGCCAACGTGTCTGCATCGCCATGGCCCTGGCTTGCCGGCCCCGCGTGCTGATCGCCGACGAACCCACCACCGCGCTGGACGCCACCGTCCAGGCCGACATCCTCGGTCTGCTGGAGCGGTCCCTGGACGCGGTCGGCGAACCCCGGCCCGCCCTGCTCTTCATCACCCACGACCTGGCCGTGGTCTCGCGGGTGTGCGACCGATTGCTGGTCGTGCACCAGGGGCGCATCGTCGAGCAGGGGCCGGCCCAGGACCTGCTGCGCGCCCCCGAACACAGCTACACCCGCACCCTGGTGGCCGACGCCTGGGCCCTGGCCCACCCCTGACGCCGACCGCCCGCCACGCATGTGTCCACCCCCACGACCGCGAGGAAACCTGCCCATGCCCTCCCCTGTCCTGCTCTCGGCCAGTGGCCTGCGTCTGCGCCACCGGACCCGCAGCACACCCCTGTCCCCGCGCCGGGTCACCACCGCCCTGGACGGGGTCGCTCTGACCCTGGCCGAGGGCGAGCGCCTGGGGGTGGTGGGCGCGTCCGGTTCGGGCAAGTCCACCCTGGTGCGCGTCCTGCTCGCGCTCGAACGCCCCGACGCCGGCCAGGTGCGCTTCGGCCCCGAGCAGCGCCCGGTGCGCGCCGGCAGCGCCCGGCGCACACGCTGGTTCCGCTCCCAGGTGCAGTTCGTGCCCCAGGACCCGGCCGGATCGTTCAACCCGCGCCTGCGCGTTGGCGAAAGCATCGCCGAACCGCTGTCCTGCCTGGGTATCGGCGGCGACCACCGCGCACGCGTGGGGCAGGTCCTGGAGGCGGTCGGCCTGCAGGCGTCCATGGCCGACCGCCACCCGCACGAGTTCTCCGGGGGGCAGCGCCAGCGTCTGGCCGTCGCCCGCGCCCTGGCCCCCGGTCCGCGCGTGCTGATCGCCGACGAACCGGTGAGTGCGCTCGACGTCTCCTCCCAGGCCAGGATCATCGAACTGTTGAATCGGTTGAGCGGCGAGCACGGGCTCGCCCTGCTCCTGGTATCGCACGAGCTGGGGGTGGTGCGCCGTCTGTGCGAGCGGGTCATGGTCATGCACCAGGGTCGGGTCGTGGAACAGGGGGAGACCGCCCGGGTCCTGGACCGCCCGGAGGATCCCTGCACGCAGCGCCTGGTCGAGGCCGTGCCCCGCCTGCCCGCGCTGGAGGCAGAAGAGAACGACCCCCGCACCCGCCCGGCAGGTGCGGGCGCCCGCACCGCGGACCGCGCCCCGGTCCGCTGAACCACACCGGAGGAAACCACCGTGACGACCGCCTCTGTGGCGCGCCGCCTCAACCCGCTGCGCCGTTGGTCCCTGCTGAGCAGGTTCACCGAACTCGGCGGCGTGGCCCGACTGCTGCTGCTGACCCAACTCGCCTTCAACCTGGGGTTCTACCTCGTGGTGCCGTTCCTGGCGGTGCACCTGGCCCAGGACCTGGCCATGGCCGGATGGGCGGTCGGGGTCGTGCTGGGGGTGCGAACCTTCAGCCAACAAGGGCTGTTCGTGGTCGGCGGTGCCCTGGCCGACCGGTTCGGGACCCGGCGTGTGGTGTTGGCCGGGTGTGTGGTGCGCATCGCCGGGTTCCTCGTGCTGGCCGTGGCCCCGACCTTCCCGGTCGTGCTGGCGGGCGCGGTGCTGACCGGGTTCGCCGGGGCGCTGTTCTCCCCGGCCGTGGAGGCGGCCCTGGCCGAAGAGGGTACGGACTGCGAGGAGCGCGGCGTGATGACCCGGGCCGAGCTCTTCGCCCTGTTCGCGGTGTTCGGCGAGGTCGGGTCGGTGACCGGGCCGCTGGTGGGCGCGATGCTGCTCGGCGTGGACTTCGCTCTCACCTGCACGGTCGCCGCGGCGGTGTTCGTGCTGATCTGGGCCGGCCACTACCGGATGCTGCCGCGCACCCCGGGGCGCAGTTCCGGGGAGCCGGTCCTGGCCGGGTGGGCCGGTGTGCTGCGCAACCGCGCCTTCCTCGTCTTCGCGGTGGGCTACAGCGCCTACCTGGTCAGCTACAACCAGCTCTACCTGGCGCTGCCGGTGGAGCTGGAGCGCGCCACCGGCAGCCAGGGCGCCCTGGGATGGATGTTCGCCCTGGCCTCGGTCCTCATCGTCGTGGGCCAGCTGCCCCTGGCCGCGTGGGCGCGCGGGCGCTTGGGACGTGCCCGGGCCCTGCCGCTCGGGTTCGGACTGCTGGCGGCGGCCTTTACGGCTGTGGCGTTGAGCGCACCCCTGGACCCGCTGCCCGGGCCCTGGGCGCTGGCCCCGGCGGTGGCGCTGGTGGTGCTGCTGACGCTGGGCCAGATGCTGTCGGTGCCCGTGGCCCAGGACCTGGTGCCGCGGTTGGCCGGCGAGCAGCGCCTGGGCAGCTATTTCGGGTTTCTGTCCTCGGTCGGTGGTGTGGCCGTGCTGGCGGGCAGCGCCGGTGTGGGCGCCCTTCTGGACCGGGCGTACGAACCCGCGCCGGGCGCCGCCCTGCCGTGGGCGGCCATGGCGGTACTGCCGGCCGTGGGCGGGCTCGTCCTGTGGATGGTGGCGCGTCGGGCAAGGGTGCCCCGCGGCCGTGCCAGGGCCGCGGAGCACGCACCGGCCTGAGCCCGGTTCCCCGGCGCCGCGGTGGGGGACACCCCTGCCACGCTTGGGGGAATGATTTTCATTTACGATCGATGTGCCCCTCAGTGCCCCCCTCGGAACAGAAAGTGTGCCCATGACCGTCTCCCCTTCACGCGGGCCCGCCCTGCTCGGTGCCTCGACCGCGCTCGTACTCCTGGTGACCGGCTGCTTCACCGACGGCGGCCAGGACACCGAGGGCCGGCTCGGTGTGGCGCTGGCCTTCCCGCCGGTCAAACAGATGTCGCCCTTCAGCGACGACGCCCTGCTGCTGGGTCGGGTCGGTGCGGCCGAACCCCTGACCCGGCTGGACGAGGAAGGAGAGCTCCAGCCCCTGCTGGCCCAGGACTGGGACCAGGACGAGGACGGCGCCTGGACCCTGCAGCTGCGCGAGGACGTCACCTTCCACGACGGCAATCCGATGGAGGCCGAGCACGTGGTCGAGGCGCTCGAGCACGCCTCCGCCGCGAGCCCGCGCCCGCGCGCCCTGGTCGGTACCGACCTGGATGCCTCCGCCGAGGACGAGCACACCGTGCGCGTCGAGACCGGTGACGGCGACCCGATCCTTCCCCAGCGCCTGTCCGCGCCCGAACTGGCGATCCTGGCGCCGTCGGCCTACGAGGGGGACCCCGCGGCCCCCGACCCGGTCGGCGCGGGCACCGGTCCCTTCGAACTGACCGAGGTCGGCGGGGGCTCGGCCACCCTGGAGGCCCACACCGACTACTGGAACGGGGCTCCCAGCGCCCAGGGGGTGGACGTGGACTTCGTGGAGAACGACGCGAGCCGGGTGGGCGGGCTGCGCACCGGCGAGGTCGACGTGGTCGACGCCGTGCCCATCGTCGAGGCCGAGGCCATGGACGAGGACGAGCTGGTGGAGGTGCCGATCCCGCGCACGGTCGGGGTTCTGCTCAACAACGAGAGCGGTGCCTTCACCGACCCCGGGATGCGGGCCGCTGCGGCCGGCTCGGTGGACAGCGCACCCGTGGCCGAGGGGGTCTACGAGGGTCGCGCCGACGCCGTGGAGGGCCTCTACGGTCCGGTCAGCGACTGGGCCGAGGAGCGTGCCCGGCCCGAGGGCGCCGACCCTGAGGACCCGGACGGCGAGACGATCACGCTGGCCACCTACGACGACCGCCCCGAACTTCCCGAGGCCGCCTCCGCGGTGGCCGAGGACCTGCGCTCGGCCGGGTTCGAGGTCGAGGTCACCGTTCAGGACTTCGCGACCATGGAGACCGACCTGATGGAGGGCGCCCACGACGCGGTCATCGGAACCCGCTCCTACCTGGTCGAGACCAACGACCCGGTCAACTACCTGGCCTCGGACTGGAGCTGCGAGGGCAGCTACAACCTCGCCCGCTTCTGCGAGGAGGACGTCGACACGATGATCGCCGAGGCGGCCGGCCACACGGAGCCCGAGGAGCGGCACGAAGCGGCGGTGGAGATCGAGCAGGCCGTGCTGGCCACCGACTCCTTCGTACCGCTGGTGGCCGAACGCGCCCGGGTGGGTGTGTCCGAGGGCGTGGAGGGCGTGGCCCAGGATCCGCTGGAGCGCACCCTGATCACCGAACGGACCCGGGTCCCGTGAGCGCGTCGGCACAAGAGCGTTCCGGCCGGGCCGCTGCCGCGGCGGCGTCCGGGCTCCGGGGCCCGCTGACCGTTCTGGCCTCCTGCGCGGGGGTCGTCTTCGTGGTGGGTGCCCTGCCCTGGCTCAGCGGCAACGATCCCGCACAGACGGTGCTGCGCGCCCGCTCGGCCGAACGCGAGGCCGACCCCCGAGCGCTGGAGGCGGTACGCCGCGAACTCGACCTGCCCTCCGGACCCGTGGCCGGGACCCTGGAATGGATGGGCGGGGCCCTGCGCGGTGACCTGGGGGTGTCCTGGGTCAGCGGTGCGCCGGTGGCGCCCTCCATCGCCTCGGCCCTGGGGGTCTCGGCCGCCCTGGCCGCCGCGGCGGCGCTGACCGCCTTGGTGACCGGGTTGCTCGTGGTGTTTCCGGCTCTGGTGCGGGCGGTGCGTTCGCACCGGGGGCCCGGGCGCGGGGCCGACGTGACCGGGGCGGCCCTGGCCTCGACCCCCGACTTCCTGCTCGCCTCGGTGCTGCTGTCGGTGGTGGCCGTGGGGTGGGGGCTGGCGCCCACCTCGGGGTGGGAGGGGCCGGCGCACATGGTGCTGCCGGCCCTGGCGTTGGGGATACCCGCGGGTGGTCTGGTCAGCCGTGTGCTGGCCGGAGCGCTATCGGCGACGCTGGCCGAGGCCTGGGTGCGCACCTGGCGTGCGGTCGGCTGCTCCCCGGCGGTGCTGGCGCTGTCGTTGCTGCGGCGGACCGTGGCGGTGGCCCTGCCGCAGGTGTTGCTGGTCTTCGCGGGGCTGATGGGTTCCTCGGTCATCGTGGAGAGCGTCTTCGCCGTCCCGGGCCTGGGGCACACCGCGTTGGACGGGGTGCTCGCCCAGGACCTGCCCAGGGTCCAGGGGGCGGTGGCGGCGCTGGTGGTGACGGGCCTCGCCGTGGGCGGTGCGGGTATCGTGCTGCATCGCGTCCTGCTGGGGCCGGCCCTGGGATCGGCCGGTCTGTCCCCCGCCGTGGCCGCGGGGGCACCGCCGCGGTCCCTGCCGGTGTTCCTGGGCGGAGTGCTGGCCGCAGTGGTCGTCCTGGGGTTGTTGCGCGACCCGGACGCGGTCGGCCTGGCCGCCCGCCTGGAGGCACCCTCGCCGGCCCACCCCCTGGGCACCGACGCGCTGGGGCGCGACGTGTGGGCCCGGTTCGGCCACGGCGCTCTGATCAGTGTGGGCGCGGGGGTCGCGGTGAGCCTGGTGGCGCTGGCCGTGGGTACCGCCGCGGGCGTGTGCGGGCGCCGGGCGCGTGCCGGAGCGGCCGATGTGCTCAACGCGCTGCCGCCGGTGCTGGTGGGTGTGTTGGTGGCTGCGGTGGTCGGGCCCGGACTGGGTGGGGCGATGGCGGCCGTGGCGGCGGTCGCCTGGATCCCGGTCGCTGTGCACGCGCGCACACTGGCCACGGAGGTGCGTGCCTCGGGGTTCCACATGGCGGCCGTGGCCGGGGGAGCGGGGCGTTCGTGGCTGGCCCGTCGGCACCTGGTGCCCTCCGTGCTTCCGGCGGTGTCCCGGCACGCGCTGATGCGGATCCCCCACAACACCCTGGCGCTGGCCGGGTTGAGTTTCCTGGGCCTGGGCGCGCCCCACGACTCTCCGGAGTGGGGCGCGATGCTGGCGGAGGGGGTGCGCTATGTCGAGCGCGCCCCGTGGGTGGTGGCGGTGCCCGCGCTGGGGTCGGCCCTGCTGGGCGCGGTCGCCTCGCTCGTGCGTACGCGGGGCCCGGGCAGCTGATCCCGGGTCGGCCGCGATGTGCGGGCCGTTCTCACCCATTGCCGCGGCGGACGACTTTCGGTAAGCAGGTGAGGTACGTCACTGTCCGGTGCGGCGCTGCCGCGCGGGTCGGGACGTGTTCCGACGGCGTCGTCGCAAGGGGCAGCATGAGGACGGAACGACCTTTCACCACCTGCGCGGCGGCCGCGGCCTCCGCGGTGCTCCTGGCCGCCACGGGGTGTTCGGGGGAAGGCGACCGCGACCCGGACACCGTCCGCGTGGTCTACCAGAACTACGGCACGTTCATCGCCATGGACACCCTGATGCAGAAGGTCAAGGAGGAGTTCGAGGCCGACAACCCCGGGACCACCGTTGAGCTCAACGCTGTCGAGGCCCCGCCGGAGGACTTCCAGACCCAGGTCAACCTGATGAACGGCTCGCCCAGCGAGGCGCCCGACCTCATCTACCAGGACACCTTCACCATCAACCAGGACGCCGACGCCGGCTATCTCATGCCCCTGGACGATCACTTCGCCTCCTGGGACGAGGCCGAGCACTTCACCGAGCAGGAGGCCGAGGCGGTCACCTCCCTGGACGGTGACCGCTACGGGGTCATGCTCGGCACTGACGTGCGCGGGCTCTGGTACAACACCGAACTCCTCGAGGAAGCGGGGTTGGAGGTGCCGTGGGAACCCGGATCCTGGGAGGAGGTGCTGGAGGCCGCGCGCACCGTCGATGCCGAGCTGGGTGACGAGGTGGTCCCGATGAACGTGTACTCGGGCACCCCGGCCGGGGAGATGGCCGCGCTGCAGGGGTTCCAGATGCTGCTCGGCGGCACTGGTGACACTCTCTTCGACGAGGACTCCGAGCAGTGGGTCGTCGACAGCGCCGGGTTCACCGAGTCCCTGGAGTTCGTGCACACCCTCTTCGACGAGGAGCTCACCCTCGACGCGCAGGATGCCCTGGACGCCAACATCGGCACCCTCAACAACGAGGAGCGTTTCCCCTCGGGCGAGCTCGCCATCAGTCTGGAGGGTTCCTGGGCCACCCAGTCCTGGATCGAGGAGGCCAACCAGCCATGGCCCGAGTGGGAGGAGACGATGGATTTCGTGCCCATGCCCACCCAGGAGGGCCAGGCCCCCGGCATCACGAGCATGTCCGGCGGGTGGGCGCTGTCGATGGGCGCGCACGCTACCGACCCCGACCTGGCCTGGGAGGTCATGACCCACGCCCTCACACAGGAACACGCGGTCAAGTTCGCCGTGGAGGGCGGCCAGATCCCGGTACGGGAGGACGTCGCCGAGGACCCCGGCTTCCTGGAGGCCGCACCCATGGCCGAGGAGACGGCTGAACTGGTCGAGGTGACCGGGTTCCGTCCTGCCTACAGCGAGTACCCGCAGGTGTCGTTGGCGATCCAGGAGGCGATGGAGGCGGTGATGCTCGGCGAGGCGAGCCCACAGGAGGCCGCGCAGGCCTACGCCGAGGAGGTCGAGGGGATCGTGGGACCCGACCAGGTCACGGGTTCCTGAGCATGGCCGTCCGGGCGCACGCCCCCGCGCCCCGCCGCGGCACGCCCGGGGCAGGGGCGCGCACGTTCTGGGAGCGCACCGCACGGTGGGCGGTGCCGATGGGCCCGGCGGTGTTCCTGTTGCTGGCCTTCTTCGCCGGGCCGGTCCTGTGGACGGTGTGGGCATCCCTGACCGACGTGGCCCTGACCGGGGCGCAGGCGGCCGACACCCGGTTCGTGGGCACCGCCAACTTCGAAGAGATGCTGGCCGACCCGCGGTTTCGCACCGCCGTGGTGCTCACCGTGGTCTTCCTTGCCGGGTGTGTGCTCGGCCAGACCGTGCTGGGCCTGGCGCTGGCCCTGCTGATGCAGAACCGCCACGGCTGGGTGCGGGGCCTGGTCGGATCGGTGGTGGTCGGCGCCTGGGTGGTGCCCGAGGTCGTGGCCGGGTTCGTCTGGTACGCGTTCCTGGAGCGCGAGGGCACCCTCAACGCGATCCTGGAGCGCTTCGGCGCCCCCGAGCAGAACTGGCTGTTCACCGCGCCCCTGCTGGCGGTGGTCCTGGCCAACGTCTGGAAGGGCACCGCCTTCTCGATGATGACCTACTCGGCGGGGCTGGCGGAGGTACCCGAGGACCTGAAGGAGGCTGCCCGCGTGGACGGGGCCTCCGGGTTCCAAGTGCTGCGGTACGTGGTCCTGCCGCTGCTGCGCCGCACCCTGGCCACGACGCTGCTGCTCATCACCCTGCAGACGGTGCAGGTGTTCACGCTGATCTTCGTCATGACCTCGGGTGGTCCCGGCGCACGCAGTACCACCCTGCCCCTGCTCATGTACCAGGAGGCGCTGCAGATGGGCGACCTGGGCTATGGGACCGCGATCGCGCTGGCCCTGCTGGTCGTGGCCGGTCTGTTCTCGGCGGTGTACGTGTGGATGCTGCGCAAGGAGGAGGCACGGTGAGCGGTGGTCGAAGCAGGGGGCGGCGCCTGCGGGTGAGCAGCCCGAGCCGGGCCGGTGGCAGCCTGCTCGCCCACCTGATCCTGGCCGGGCTGGGGTTGGTCTTCCTGCTGCCGCTGCTGTGGATGGTCTTTGCGNCCCTGACGCGTCGCTGCGAGCGAGGCGGCCCTCGGGGTTCACGCTGGAGAACTTCACAGCCATCATGACGCCGGAGATCGTCTACGTCCCGATCTGGAACAGCATCCTGACCTGCGGGGGAGCGGCGCTGATCACCGCGGTGTGCTCGATGCTGGCCGCCTACCCGCTCTCGCGCTACCAGCTGCGTTTCAAGAAGCCGTTCCTGTACACGGTCCTGTTCGCGACGGGGTTGCCCATCACCGCGATCATGGTGCCGGTCTACGGGATGTTCGTGCAGGCCGACCTGTTGAACTCTCTGACGGCCACGACCCTGTTCCTGTCGGCGAGCACGCTGCCGTTCGGGATCTGGCTGACCAAGAACTTCATCGACGGCATTCCCATCACCCTGGAGGAGGCTGCCTGGGTGGACGGTGCCTCGGCCTGGCAGTCGATGCGGTACCTGGTCGCACCGCTGCTGGCCCCTGGGTTGTCGGTGGTCGCGATCTTCACCCTCGTCACCACCTGGGGCAACTTCTTCGTGCCCTTCATCCTGCTGACCAGCGCCGAGAAGATGCCGGCGGCCGTGCGGGTCTTCACCTTCTTCGACCAGTACGGGTCGGTGCGCTACGGCGAGCTGGCCGCCTACTCGCTCCTGTACACCGTCCCGGTGGTCGTGCTCTACCTCCTGGTCTCCCGCGCCCTGGGCGGGCGCTTCGCCCTGGGCGGGGCGCTCAAGGGGTAGTTGTGTTGTTCGGTGAGGCCGCCGAAGCGGTCGGCGGAGATCGCCCTCGACGGACGCCTGCGGGGCAGTACTCGTCGAAGCCGCAAAGGGGGCACCGAACAAGTGCTGGTCCATCCAGGGGCGGCTCAGCGGCGCAAGCGCAGGGTCAGGATCTGGAAGGGCCGCAGGGCGAACACGGCCGCCCCGCCCTCGGCGCCGCCCGGGCCGCCGGGCAGGTCCACGTCCAGGTGCGGGGCCTCGTCGTAGGGCTCCTCCAGCAGGTTCACCGCCTCGATGCCCGAGACGGGCAAGTGCGCACGCGCGGTCGCGCTCGCCCGCCCGCCCCGGGCCTCGTACAGGCGGACCACCACGTCTCCGGAGCGGTCGTCGGCGAGCTTGACCGACTCCACGATCACCCCCGGGTCGTCCACGCTCACCAGCGGTTCGACGGCCCCGCCCGCGGTGCGGCGCTGCGGCAGGTTGAGGCGGTACCCCTCGCGGACCGCGTCCTCGATGCCGGCACCCGGGGCCAGGGCGTAACGGAACCGGTGCTGGCCCTGGTCGGTGTCGGGATCGGGAAAGCGCGGTGCGCGCAGAAGCGACAACCGCACGGTCGTGGTCGTGCCCCCGTCGGTGCGTACGTCGCGGGTGACGTCGTGGCCGTAGGTGGAGTCGTTGAGCACCGCCAGCCCGTATCCGGGTTCGGCCACGTGTACCCACCGGTGCGCGCAGATCTCGAACTTGGCAGCGTCCCACGTGGTGTTGGTGTGGGTGGGGCGTTCCACGTGCCCGAACTGGATCTCGGAGGAGGAGGCGTGCGCGCGCACGTCCAGGGGGAAGGCGGTCTTGAGCAGCTTCTCTCGCTCGTGCCAGGCGACGGTGGTCTCCACGTCCAGGCGCCGGGCCCCCGCCTCCAGGGTGAGGGTCTGTGACAGGTGGGAAGAGCCGAAGGAGCGCAGCACCCGTACGGCGCCCGCCCCGTCCGCCTCGTGCACCGCCTCGACGCTGTCGGCTTCGGTCAGGTCCGTGACGGTGTTGCGGTAGAAGTGGTCCACGTCCCAGGCGTCCCACTGGTTGGGCAGGTCCTGGTGCAGCTGGAGCAGGTTCCCCGCCTGTCCCGGGGCGAGCGCTTCACGTCCCTCCACCAGGTCCGTGACCGAGGTGAGCAGCCCGTTCCGGTCCACGTGTGCGCGCAGGAGCCCGTTGTCGAGGACGAAACCGTCCCCGGTCCCGGTGACGGGCACGGGCACGGACGGGCGGGTCTGGTCCACGGGCAGGGCGCCCAGGGCCGGGACCCCTTCGCGCGGGTGCGGGCAGGCGTTGAAGACGGCCTCGCCGTCCTCCTGTGGTCCGGCCGAGTCCCGGGCCAGGGTGTGCTGGGCGGTCTCGATCAGTTCGGTGAGCTCGTGCGCGGCCCGGGCGTAGGACTGGGCGGCCTCGCGGTGGACCCAGGCGATGGAGCTGCCCGGCAGGATGTCGTGGAACTGGTTGAGCAGCACTGTGTGCCACAGCCCCTCGAGCTGCTCGTAGGGGTAGGCGGCGCCGGTGCGCACCGCCGCGGTTGCCGCCCACAGCTCGGCCTCGCGCAGCAGGTGTTCGCAGCGCCGGTTGCCCTGTTTGGTGGCGGCCTGGCTGGTGTAGGTGCCGCGGTGGAACTCCAGGTACAGCTCGCCCCACCAGACCGGGGCCTGCGGGTACTCGGCGCAGGCGCGTGCGAAGAAGTTCTCGGGGTGTTCGATCCGCACCCGGGGCGAGCCCTCCAGATCGCTCAGGCGCCGGGCGCGGCCCAGCATCTCGCGGGTGGGGCCTCCGCCGCCGTCACCGTGGCCGAAGGGCACCAAGGAGTGCGAGGAACCGCCCTTGTCCCGGAAGGTGCGCGATGCGTGGGCGAGCTCGGCGCCGGTCAGTTCGGCGTTGTAGGTGTCCACGGGCGGGAAGTGGGTGAACACGCGGGTGCCGTCCAGACCCTCCCACCAGAACGTGTGGTGGGGGAAGGCGTTGGTCTGGCTCCAGGAGATCTTCTGGGTGAGGAACCAGCGTGACCCGGACAGCCGCACCAGCTGGGGCAGGGCGGCCGAGTACCCGAAGGAGTCGGGCAGCCACACCTCCTGGGTGTCCACGCCCAGTTCGTCGCGGAAGAAGCGTTTGCCGAAGCTGAACTGGCGGGCCAGGGCCTCGGCCCCCGGCATGTTGGTGTCCGACTCCACCCACATGCCGCCCACGGGCACGAACCGGCCGCGGCGTGCAGCCTCGGTGACCCGGGAGAACAGCTCGGGTTCGTGCTCCTTGAGCCACACCCATTGCTGGGCCTGGCTCATCGCGAAGACGAACCCGGGGTGCTCCTCGGCAAGGGAGACGACGTTGGCGCTGGTGCGTACCACCTTGCGTACGGTCTCGCGCACGGGCCAGAGCCAGGCGGAATCGATGTGGGCGTGGCCCACGGCCGAGAGCCGGTGGGCGCTGGCCGAGGCAGGTGATTCCAGGGCGGGGGCCAGGTGTCGGCGTGCGTCGGCTGCGGTGGCGGGGACGTTCTGCAGGTCGAGCGTGTCCAGGGTGCGTTCGATGGCGCGCAGCAGCTCCCAGCGGCGCGGGTCGCCGGTGTCGAGCTCGCGCATGAGTCCGCCGGCCACCTCCAGGTCCAGGACCAGTTCCCACACCTGGTCTTCGAAGACGGCCAGGTCGGCGCGGGCGAGCCGGTAGAGGGGCTCGTCCTCGGGGCCGCGTCCGGATCCGCGGTCGGTGGGGCGGAAGGGCGGGTGTCCGAGGATGACGGGGTTGGCGGCGGCTTCCACGTGCAGGGCCACGTCCTCGCCGCCGCGAGCGGATCCTGCTACGGGGATCCAGGCGTTGCGGGGGTTGAGGCCCTTGACGATGCTGCCGTCGGGGCGGCGGACGAGCCCTTCGGCCTGGAAGCCGGGGTTGGCGTCGTTGAAACCGAGGTCGACCAGCGCCTCGACGGTGCGCCCGGCCCAGTCCCGGGGCACTTGTCCGCGAAGCCGGAACCAGGTGGTGCCCCAGGCCGGTCCCCAGGCGTCGCCGACGCGGGCGGGGGAGTGGGGTGCGGCGAGGGCCTCGGAGGCGGGCACGGGTTCGCCGGGTGCGTCCCAGCGGGCCACGTCCAGGGGGTGGAGGGTGGTGTGTGCACGGCCGGCCGGATGCGTTCCTCGAGGGCCCGGTCCAGTCGTGCTTCGGTCGGCCGCCGGTCGTCGTGCACGCTGTTACCCCGTTCGGTCGTCGTGGCCGGCTCACGCCGGTCACGCTCCCACCGCGCGGGGGCCGCGTCAACGGTCCGGTCCGGGACCGCCGTGCGCGCCCAGGGAGCGCAACAGGTAGGGCAGGAGCTGGTCGGCCATCTGGTGTCCGGGGCCGGGCTCCTGGCCGGGGGTGTGGGGGATGAGGAAGGTGTGGCTGACCATGGGGCCGATGACCATCTCCCCGACCACGTCGGGGTCCTGCACGGGATCGATCTCCCCGCGGTCTGCGGCGCGTTCCAGCAGGGCCGAGACGCGCTGTTGAAGGGGCACGACGAAGTCGTCGAAGAGCACGTCGGCCAGGGCGCGGTTGTGTGCGGCCTCGCCGAGCACGGCGCGCAGTAGCCTCCCGGAGGCCCCGTCCAGGGCGCGTGCCTTGTCGTGCAGGAGCGTGGACAGGTCGCCGTGCAGGTCGCCGGTGTCGCGGTCGGGGCCCAGGTCCTCGGCCCAGGTCTGGGCAGCGCCCACGACCAGGTGTTCCTTGGAGCGCCAGCGGCGGTAGAGGGTCGCGGTGGAGACCCCCGCCTCCTTGGCGACGGCGGCGGTGGTCAGCCCGCTGTAGCCGTGGGACTGCAGGACGGAGAGGGTGGCCTCCATGAGTGCGCGGTCCCGCGTGGTGTCGCGGGGCCGTCCCCGGGTGGAGGCGGGTTCGGCCTCCGGCAGGTGCTCGGTGGTCATGACGGAAATCTTATGCGGGTCCCGTCAGGGGGTTGGAAACGAAACACTTTCGTTTACCATCGGTCCATGACGAGAACCGAAACCCCCGGCGAACCCCTGACACTGACCACCGACATCCCACCGACCGTGGCCCGCCTGCGCTCGGCCTTCGCCTCCGGGCACACCAAACCCCTCGGGTGGCGGCGCGCCCAGCTGCGCCAGCTGCGCCGCATGCTCGTGGAACAGCGCCCGGTGATCGAGCGCGCGCTCCACGACGACCTGGGCAAGAGCCCCGTCGAGGCGCACACCACCGAGATCGGGTTCGTGATCAACGAGATCGACCACACGCTGCGCCACCTGTCGGCGTGGCTGCGCCCCAAGCGTGTGGGCGTGCCCATGGCCCTGGCCCCCGCCAAGGCCCGCACCGTGCGCGAACCCCTGGGTACCGTGCTCATCATCGCGCCGTGGAACTACCCGGTGAACCTGTCCCTGGCACCCTTGGTCGGTGCTCTGGCGGCCGGCAACGCCGCCGTGCTCAAGCCCAGCGAACTGTCACCGACCACCTCCGGTGCGCTGGCCGAACTGCTGCCGCGCTACCTGGACACCGAGGCGGTCGCCGTGGTCGAGGGCGGCATCCCCGAGAGCACCGCCCTGCTGGAGGAGCGCTTCGACCACATCTTCTACACCGGCAACAGTGCAGTGGCGCGCATCGTCATGTCCGCGGCGGTCAAGCACCTGACCCCCGTGACGCTGGAGCTGGGAGGTAAGAGCCCTGCGATCGTCGAACCCGGCGTGGACCTTGCCACCACCGCGCGCCGCCTGGCCTGGGGCAAGTACACCAACGCCGGCCAGACCTGCGTGGCCCCCGACTACGTGCTGGCCATCGGCGACACCGCCCAGGAGCTGCAGACCGAACTGGCCGCCGCCATCACCGAGATGTTCGGCGAGCAGCCCCAGAAGAGCCCCGACTTCGGGCGCATCGTCAACGAGCGCCACTTCGAACGCCTCAACGCCCTGCTGGAGAGCGGGACCGTCGTGACGGGCGGGCAGACCGACCGTGAGGACCTCTACATCGCCCCGACCGTGCTCGGCGGCGTTGAACCCGACACCCCTGTCATGGCCGAGGAGATCTTCGGCCCCGTCCTGCCGGTGATCAGCGTGCCCGACCTGGACGCGGCGATCCGGTTCGTCAACGAGCGGGACAAGCCCCTGGCCCTGTACGCCTTCACCGACTCGGCCGAGACCAAGCGACGCCTGACCGCCGAGACCTCCTCGGGCGGTCTCGCCTTCGGGCTGCCCATCGCGCACCTGGCCGTGCCGGGGCTGCCCTTCGGCGGTGTCGGGGAGAGCGGCATGGGTGCGTACCACTCCAGCGCTTCGCTCGACACCTTCTCGCACGTGAAGTCGGTGCTGGACAAGTCGCTGGCCATGGACACCATGCGGGTTGCCTACGCGCCCATCGACTCCTTCAAGGAGAAGGTGCTGCGGCGCATGCTCTGAGACCGGGGTGCCCTGGCTTCACTGGAGCCAGGGGTCGTCCCCTGTTTCGGGCTGGCCCTCGAGCCCGTCGTCACCTTCGAGCCCGTCGTCATCGCCGGGCTCGGGCGTGTCCTGCAGTTCGGTGCCGTCACCGGGCCGGGGGGCCTCCTCCAGCTCGGTGTCGTCGCCGTACTCGGGCCCGCCGTCGGGCCGGGCGTGGTTGTAGGACGCGCCCGGCTCCAGCTCCTGGCCGTCGAAGAGCTGGTCGACGGTCACGAAGGTGAAGCCCTGCTTGTCGAGCTCCTTGAGCACGTAGGGCACGGCCTCGACGGTGGTCTCGTGCACGTCGTGGAAGAGTACGACGCTGCCCTGGGCGGCCTCCTCCACGGCCACGTCGGTCACCGCTTCGGGGTCCAGGCTCTGCCAGTCGAGGGTGTCCACGTCCCACAGCAGCATGGGGTGGTCCACGGTCTGGCGCACGGTCTGGTCGAGCTCGCCGTAGGGCGGGCGCATGGTCCGGGGGGCCTCGCCGGTGACCTCGGCGATGGCTTCGTCGGTGCGCCCGACCTGCTCCTGGATCTCCTCGGTGGAGAGCTCGGGCAGTTCGGGGTGGTCCCATGTGTGGTTGCCGACCTCGTGGCCTTCTGCGGCCATGCGCTCGACCGTGGCGGAGTGGTCCTCGACCTTGGAACCGAGCAGATAGAAGGTCGCGGCGGCCCCGTGTGTGTTCAGCGTGTCCAGGAGTTCCTCGGTGAACTCGTCCGGGCCGTCGTCGAAGGTCAGCGCGACGCACCGCTCGACGGAGCAGTCGGGCTCCGGCTCCTGGTGCTGGGGCTCGGTCTCGGCGGCGGCACTACCGGGTCCGGCCAGCAACAGCCCTCCGGAGAGCAGGAGGGTGGAAGTTGCAGCAAACCCGAACTTTGGTATCGATCTCGTAACGTTCACAGCATGCACTGTAAATGACGGGGTGACCTGTGTGGGGTGGGGCAGGTCACGCTCGATCGGTGGGATGGGCGACACCGGGTCGGCTCAACCTTTTCCCTGCACGCGCAAAGGAGCCCGCGATCCCGGTCGGATCGCGGGCTCCGGCGGCCGACGGCGGCCTTTGCGGGTCAGCCGATCCGGGCGTCGGTGAGCACGTCACCCGACCCCATGCCGCCCAAACCGAACAGGTCGGTGATGGTCACGAAGTGGTAACCCTCTTCGTGCAAGCCGTCCAGGACGTCCGGAACGGCGTCGACCGACTTGCCGTGGATGTCATGGAACAGGACCACGCTGCCGGTCTCGGCGTTGGTCAGGGCGTGCTCGGCCACCTTGTCCGAATCGCGGCTCTGCCAATCCTGGGTGTCCACGTCCCACAGGATGATCGGCTGGTCGACCACCCCGCTGACGGTGTCGTCGACCGACCCGTAGGGCGGGCGGATGGTGGGCGGCTCCGCCCCGGTGATCTCGCTGATCGCGTCGTTGGTGCGCGCGATGTCCTGGCGCACCTCCTCGGGCGGCAGCTCGGCCAGGTCGTCGTGCTGCCACGTGTGATTGCCCAGTTCGTGGCCCTCCTCGTCCATGCGCTCGAGGGCCTCGGGGTGCTCGCCCACCAGCTCGCCCAGCACGTAGAAGGTGGCCCGGGCGTCGTACTCGTCCAGGATGTCCATGAGCCGGTCGGTGTGCTCGCCGGGGCCGTCGTCGAAGGTCAGGGCCACGCATTTGAGCCGTGCGCAGTCCATACTGACCCCCTGGTGGTCCGGGGAGTCCCCGAGTGGGAACTCCCCGGCGCCGGACTCGTTGTCCAGGGCGGCGTCGCGCGCGGCCAGGCCCAGCTCGGAGAGCATCTCCTCGCTCGCCTCGGCCTTGACCGGCAGCACGGCCTCCCGGCCGCCGGAGGCCTCGGGAACCTCGCCGGGGGGCATGTTGACCGCCAGGCCCCCGGCCGTGCTGAAGGCCAGGTCCTCCAGCGGGGAGCCGGCCCAGTTCTCGGCGGCCTCGTCGGCCTGTTCGGGGTCGGAAAGGTCGAGGGAGTCGTCCGGGGCGGCCGCTTCCTGATTCTCGCCCTCGCCCTCGGCCGCGGCCTCCTCGGTCTCCTGTGCCTCGTCGGCCCGGGAGGCGACCTCGCCCAGCACCCCGGGAAGCTGCTGGGAGGTCATGTCGTACTCCTCCTGCAGGGCCCCGGCCAGGGACAGGTGGGCCCGCTCCAGCGCGGCCTCGTCGGCGAACAAGGAGGTCCAGGGCAGGACCTCGCCGGAGGAGGCCTCGTACCAAAGGGTCTGGTGCTCGTCGTCGTCCTGCACACCCGAGGAGACCGCGGAGGTGATCCGGGCGCCCACCACCTGGGACGAGACGGCCAGGAAGCTCGCGTCCTGCTGCAGTTCGGAGCCGCCGCGGTCCGGCAGCCCCTCCAGGAACTCGGTCTGGCGCTGGGCCATGCGGGTGCGCACTTCCATCATCAGCGGGTGCGAGGCGGCCACGCGCGGGTAGCTGGTGCCCACGGTGCTGTGTCCGGCCTCGACGGTCGTGGACTCGACCGTGACCCCTTCGAAGGCGTCCAGCGGAGTACGGATCGCCTCCGTGGGCGCCGTGGGCTCCTCGGTCGCCTGGCAGGCAGAGGTCAGGAGCAGTCCGGCAGCGGCGGTAACGAACAACTTTCGGCGCAGTGAGGTGTCAGCCACGGGGGGACCATAGCGGAGCGACCCGGCCCGAGGTGAGGCACGCCGCAGCCGATTGGCTACTCTGGGTGAGTAATTGCCCAGGACGTGTCCGGGCGTGTGCATCCGGGCTTCCGGACGCCGCGGACCTCACAGGGGCAGGGCCGATTCGGCTGCGGCGGCGACCAGAGCACGCGTCTGGGCCAACACCTCCGGCCCCTGTTCCTCGGGCAGGTGTACGTGCCCGGACGGCAGGCCGCGGCCCGAACGGTCGCGCAGCAGGGTGTTGCGGTAGGCGATCTCGTTGGAGAGGTAGTCGCCGCCGCTGCCGCGTACCGCCACCGAACCCGGCGTGGGTCCGTCGGGCCGCTCCACTTGCGGGTGGCCCTCGACCACGTGCGTGTTCACCTGTACCGGGATCGGACCGGGCGCGGCCAGAGCCATCTGCTCGGTCGGCAGTGAAGTGCGGGTCCACTGCGGTCCGCCGCCGGGCGCAGGGATGCTTCCGCTGCGCCGCACGCCCAGGTTGTCGGCGCCTCCGCCGCGGCGGGCCCCGTTCCACACCTCCAGGTCGAAACGGCCGCTGCGCCCGCGGCTGAGCGTGAGCACCGCCTCGGCGCGCTCGTGCTGCTCGGCCAGGGCCTGTTCCACCAGCCCGTCGTCGAAGTCGGCCCAGCGCACGGGGAAGATGGCCGCGCGCACCACGGCCGTGCGACGGCCCACGGGGAAGGTCCACCCGTTCAGGTCCAGGGCCGCGGTGCCGGAGGGGTTGGAGCGGGAGGGGTCCTGGTCCAGGTGGAAGGGGTCGAACCCGGTCACCACCACGCGCACCCACCGCTCACCGGGCGGGAAGTCCAGGTCGGTGATCCCACGCGACTCCACCTCCAGTACCCGCATGAGATCGGCGCGGCCGGCGGGGTCCAGGGGGAAGGAGGGACGCCAGGTGCGCAGCCGCCCGGCCAGAGCCAGGCGCGCCCAGTACAGGGGCCGGTCGTCGAGCTCGTCCAGACCGGTGCGGGTGGCCTCGGTCCACAGGCGCGAGCCGTGCGCGGCCACCACCTCGTGCGCCTGGGCCAGGTCCTTCGCGTCCCTGAGCTCGGCGGTGAACAGGGGCTCGGCCGCACCGAAGCCGGAGCGGGCCAGGATCCGACGGGGCTCGGGGAGGTCGACGCGGGCCTCTTCGGGCGTGGTGTCGTGGTGCACGGGGTCGCAGACTGTCGGGGTCGGGTCGTGGGGCGGTCGGGGCGCCGGTCCGACAGCACAGCCTAACGTCGCCGGGTCCTGTTCGTGCGCGCGGATCCGCGCCGTGGCGGGGGAGAGGGGATCCTCACGTACGGGCGCGGCCGGGTCTGGACCGGCAGGCCCGGACTTGGCAGGGTGTGGTGTGTCCATCGTCCCTCTCAACGAAGAGAGAAGCACATGAGCACTGCTGCCCTCCCCCAGACCGAGGTCCTGGCGCAGCGGGCACGCACCGCCCTGGAGCGCTGCGGCCTGTCCCGGCTGCCCGAACCGGTCGGGGCGGCCGGTATGGCGCGCACGCCCATCACCGGGCAGTACCTGTTCCCCGTCGAGTACGACACTCCGCAATCCGCCGGGCGTGCCGTGGGCGCCGCCCAGGAGACCTTCGGCTCCACCTGGCGCGAGACGCCCGCCCCCGAGCGCGGACAGCTCGTGCGCCGCTTCGGAGAGCTGCTGCGCGAGCACAAGGCCGACCTGGCCGAGCTGGTCACCATCGAGGTCGGCAAGATCCGTTCCGAGGCCCTGGGCGAGGTCCAGGAGATGATCGACATCTGTGAGTTCGCCTTGGGGCTGTCCCGGCAGCTGTACGGGCGCACCATGCCCTCCGAGCGCCCCGGGCACCGGCTCATGGAGACCTGGCACCCGCTGGGTGTGGTCGGTGTGATCACGGCGTTCAACTTCCCCGTGGCCGTGTGGTCGTGGAACACGTGCGTGGCACTGGTGTGCGGCAACACCGTGGTGTGGAAGCCCTCCGAACTCACCCCGTTGACCGCGCTGGGCTGCCACAGTCTGCTGCGCCGGGCCGCCGAGGACGTTGGCGCCCCGGCCGACGTGCACCGCTTGGTGCTGGGTGAGGCGCAGGTCGGCGACGCCCTGGTGGAGGACGAGCGGGTGGCGCTGCTGTCGGCGACCGGTTCGACCGCCATGGGTCGCACCGTGGCACCGAAGGTGGCCGCTCGGATGGGCCGTTACCTGCTGGAGCTGGGCGGAAACAACGCGGCCGTGGTGGCCCCCTCGGCCGACCTGGACCTGGTCGTGCGCGGCAGTGTGTTCGCCGCCGCGGGCACGGCCGGCCAGCGCTGCACCAGCCTGCGCCGGCTCATCGTGCACGAGGACGTGGTCGACCGGGTGGTGGACGGCGTCGTGGGCGCCTACGGCCAGCTGCGCGAGCGCATCGGCGACCCGTACCAGGACGAGACGCTGGTGGGCCCGTTGGTGGCCGAGCGCGCCCACAGTGCGATGCGCGAGGCCTTGGAACAGGCCGAGGCGGAGGGCGGGCAGGTCCTGGCCGGCGGCGCGCGGTGCCTGGAGAAGGAGGCGCCCGACGCCTACTACGTCGAGCCTGCCGTGGTGCGCATGCCCGAACAGACCGAGACCGTGCGCCGGGAGACCTTCGCGCCGATCCTGTACGTGCTGACCTACCGCACCTTCGACGAAGCGTTGCGGTTGCACAACGGCGTGCCCCAGGGGCTGTCCTCGGCCGTCTTCACCCAGGACCAGGCCGAGGCCGAGCGCTTCCTGGCGGCCTCGGGCTCGGACTGCGGCATCGTCAACGTCAACATCGGCACCTCGGGCGCCGAGATCGGCGGAGCCTTCGGCGGTGAGAAGGAGACCGGCGGCGGACGCGAGTCGGGCTCGGACGCTTGGAAGGCCTACATGCGCCGGGCCACCAACACGGTCAACTACGGGGGCGAGCTCCCGTTGGCCCAGGGGGTGCGCTTCCTCTGAGGCCCTGATCGGGTCCCCTCGCCGCGAGGGCCGGGGACCCCCGGGGTCAAAATGATTGCCCACAACCTTGTTGGGTGCAATCAATATTGTTAGCGTGAGGAGGGAACGAGGGAGAGGGGGAAGCCGTGGCACACGAGGCCGGAGGGGACCGGCTCGCCCTGGACAATCAGCTGTGCTTCTCCCTCTACACCGCCTCCCGGGCCCTGACCGGGTTCTACCGGGAACTTCTGGAGGGCTTGGGGCTGACCTACCCCCAGTACCTGGTCATGCTCGTGCTCTGGGAACGCGGCCCGCTCACGGTCAAGGAACTGGGACGCGCCCTGCACCTGGACTCCGGCACGCTCTCACCCCTGCTGCGCCGCCTGCAGGGGGCCGGGCTCATCACTCGCGAGCGCGCCGACGAGGACGAGCGCATCGTCAGGGTCGCCCCCACGGAGGACGGGGTCCGCCTGCGCGAGCGTGCGCACAACATCCCCGATGCCCTGTTGTGCGCCGCAGAACTGTCCACCGAACGGGCCCGTGCCTTGCGCGAGAGCCTCGACGCGGTCACCCGCGCGGTGGAGGGCCGGGGCGAAGGATCCCTGCCCGCACAGGACACGAACACACCCGACCCAGGCCCCGCCGAGGGCCGAGAGAGGTAGTTATGGCACGCCAGACCCTTTACACCGCAGACGCCACCGTCACCGGCGAAGGCCGCAAGGGCCACGGCAGGACGAGTGACGGCCGCCTCGAGGTCGACCTGTCCGTGCCGGCCGGCGTGGGCGGTGACGACGGGCCGGGTACCAACCCCGAGCAGCTCTTCGCCGTGGGTTACGGCGCCTGCTTCCACGGCGCCCTGCGCAAGGTCGCCCGCGAGTCCAAGACCGAGATCGGCGAGTCCACCGTCGACGCCCAGGTCGGGCTCGGCAAGTCCGACGAGGGCCTGGACATCGCCGTGGACCTGACCGTCACCATCGCCGGCGTCGACCAGGCCACTGCCGAGAAGCTGGTCGAGACCGCGCACCAGGTCTGCCCGTACTCCCGCGCCACGCGCGGCAACATCGAGGTGAACCTGACGGCCAAGGCCGGCTAGGCGCAACCAGCACGATCATCGGGCCGGGACACGCAGTGTGCGTGCCCGGCCCCTTCGTGTGTGCCGTCTTCAGGCCTTTTCTCCCCTTCGATAGGCGGCCAGAGCTCGCTCGAACCCGGGGTCCACGGGGTGCGAGCTCTTCCTGGAGCGGTCGACGACGACCACGGTTGCGGTGGACGGCTCCTGCAGCAGCGAGGTCACCGCCAGGGCGAAGGTGTCCGGGGCCAGGACCGGTTCGGCGCCCAGGGCCAGGGGGCGGCGTCCTGCCGGGCCGATGCGGCCCCAGCCGCGCTGCTCGTCCCAGCACAGCAGCAGCCCCCGTTCGGACTGCGTGCGCGGAACCCTGACCAGGGCGCTGCGCACGTCGTGCCGCTGGACATGGCACTCGGGCAGGTACAGGTGGGGCGGGTGGACGAGCTCCTTCGCCAGGCGCCGGACGCACATGTGGATGTAGGCGTGGTGGTTCAGCGGCCAAGGGGTGGAGTTCGCATCGGGGTAGGACGTGCAGGGCGTGGGCTGCATCGCCGTCCTCCTCACTCTGTGGTCGTGGCTGCGGCGATGCCGGGGGCGGGGGCTGTCTCCGGGGCGGGGGTGGCCGCCCCGGCCACGGTCAGCAGCACGGTGATCGGCAGTTCTCCGTACGTGCCGTTGACGGTGACCAGGCGCTCGTCCGGGCGTTCGTGGTGGGTCTCCTGGCCCGATTCGAGGACGGATCGCCAGCGGGCCAGCACCCCGTCGGGGCCGAAGAGCGCCGACGCCTCCGGGCTTCCCGCGCCGGCCGCGTAGTGCACTGCGGTCAGCCCCTCCACGTCGACCACGCAGGTGGTCAGGCACGGCCAGAGGCCGGGTTCTCGTTCGAGAAGTTCGGTGACATTCTGTGTGCAGGTGATCGCCTTCTCCGGACCTCTTGGTGTGGGTTCGGTTACTCTTTCCCGACTCTGCTTCCGATTCGTGGGATGCGGGGGCCCGCCCGGGGTGGGCATGATGGAACGCATTCTCTATTCCCTTGATTCGGGGGTAGTTCTCTGGGTCTTTCTTCGTGATTCGTTGCGTGCCTCCTCGACGTATCGGTTCAACGATTCACAGGTGATACGCCGGATCCATTTCTTCGGCCCGATTTTCACCGATTCGAGTTCCTGGGCGTAGCACAGCTCGTATACGATGCGCTCCGACACATCCAGGAACTCCGCAGCTTTGCGTACGCTGACCAGGAGTTTCGGCTGGTCGACGATCCGGACTTCTGGCGGCGTGGCCATGCGGAAAACCTAACAATCGACGGATGGGGTGTACAGGCCTCTCCACTTCTGCATGCCGGTGCAACCAGCGGTCTATGTCGTGGTCGGGACCTTGGTGCGGTCCGAGTGGAGGCGGAGGGAACTTCGCCAGGCCTTGCGAGCTTCTGCAGGCCTCGAATGCAAGTCTGCCCGATCCCGCTGCGAAGTTTCAGGCAAAAAAATTTCTGACACCCGGAACGATGCCAGAAAAGTGAAGTTTCGGAGCGGGTCGCGGGGACCCTCGTTCGTTCCTCACCGCTCCGTAGCGGTTCGCCGGCGGACCGGCAACAGCCGACCCGGAACCCTCTCCGCGGGTGACCGACTCCAGGGACCCGTCGGTCCCGCACGCCGGGCACAGGTCTCCGGTGTCCTCCACCAACGCGGCCGGCCGCAGAGGGCCAGGGCCGGTTGCGCTTTCCCGCTCCTTCGGTGGGGAATCGCCGCCCGGAAAGGAACGAGGGGTGCAGGAAGCCCTCGGGCTCCCTGCACCCCGGTGGAACCACGGGGTTCCTGCCTCAGGCGGCCGCCTCCAACAGCAGCAGGCGGTCGAGGATGTCCTGCAGGGTGACCAGCCCGATCAGCTCACCCTCCTGCTCCACCAACGACAGGTGGCTGCGGCTGTCGCGCATGATGCCCATCGCCGCATACATCGGCGTGGTTGCCGGCAGTGTGAGTACCGGGCGCATCAGGTCCGCGGCGGTGGTCCCGGCCGGGCTCGCCAGCGCTTCGCGCACGTGCAGGACCCCGACCGGGACGGTCTCGTACGGGTCGGCGACCACCAGGCGCAGGTGCGTGGACTCGCGCGATACCTGCTTGATGCGTTCCACGTCCCCGTCGGGGTGCACCCACGCGATCTCCTCGCGCGGGGTGAGGATCTCGTCCAACGGGCGGGAGTTGACCTCCAGCGCCGTGGCCAGCTGGTCGCGGCGCTCCGGGTCCAACGCACCGGCCTTGGCCGAGTGGTCCACCAGCTCGCGCACGTCCTCCGGGTTGTGGCCGCTGGAGAGCTCGTCGACCGCCTGGACCCCGAACCGGTGCAGCACCCAGTTGGCCATGCCGTTGAGCATCAGCAGCGCCGGACGGGTCACCCACATGAAGGCCCGCATCGGGACCGCCAACAGCGTCGCCGATTTCTCCGGGTGCGAGATCGCCCAGGACTTGGGTGCCATCTCACCCACGACCAGGTGCAGGAACGTCACGATGATCAGCGAGAACGTGAACGAGAGCATGTACCCGACCGCGCCGGGCAGCGAGTCGAAGAGCGGCTCCAGTATCTGGTGGAAGGCCGGTTTGGAGACCGCACCCAGAGCCAGCGTGGCCAGGGTGATACCGAGCTGGGAGCCGGCCAGCAGCAGCGACAGGTCGCGTGCGCTCTTGAGCGCCGCCCGCGCCGAGACGCTGGCGTGCGCGGCCTGCTCCAACCGGNCGATCGCCACGAAGAAACCGCTCAACGCGATGAACACGACGGTCAGCGCCATCGCCAACCACAGGTTCATGTCACTCACGCGCGCACCTCCTGGGAACCGTTCTCGATCTCGTGCAGCCGCAGTTCCACCGTGTGGGGCACGTGGCGCTGGACGGTGTTGACCACCATCGTCAGAGCCATGTCCGGGTCGCCGTCGTGGGCACTGGCCGGGCGCGGCAGCGCCAGGTCGACGCTGTCACCGGGCTGGGGCAGACGGTGCAGTTCGTGGATGACCAGGCCGCCGACTGTCTCGTAGTCGCCCCCGGGCAGGTCGTGCCCGATGAGGCGCTCGACCTCGTCGATGTGCAGTGCCCCGGGGATGAGGTAGGTGCCCTCTCCGTCCAGGGACGCGGGGGACTCCTCCTCGGGCGTGTGCTCGTCGGCGATCTCCCCGACCAGTTCCTCGGCCAGGTCCTCGGTGGTCACCACCCCGGCCAGGCCTCCGTACTCGTCCACGACGCAAGCGAATTCGTCCTCGGCCTCGCGCAGGTGCGCCAGCACCGAGGGCAGCGGGAGCGAAGCCGGGACCATCACGGTCTCCCGGGCCACTTCCCTGACCTCCACGCCCGACAGGTCGCGCTCACCCAGGGCCAGGACGTCGCGCAGGCAGATCACGCCCACGATGTCGTCGACGCCCTCGCCCAGGACAGGGAAACGCGAGTGGTCGGAGGCCATGAGCTCCACCACGCGGCTGACGGGCTCGCCGTCCTCGACGGTGGTGACCTCCGGGCGGGGGATCATGGCGTGCCCGGCAGTGCGCTCGTGGAAGTCCAGCGTGCGGTCCAACAGGGTGGACAGCTCCGCGGGAAGGTCGCCGCTCTGGCGGGACTCGGCGATGATGCTCTCCAGGTCCCGCGGGGTCGCCGCGTGCTGGACGTCCTCGACCGGGGTGATGCCCACCAGCTCGAGCAGGCGGATCGAGGCCTGGTCGAACAGCCAGATGACGGGCCCGAAGATCTTCAGGTAGATCTGCGTCGACAGCGACAGCCAGCGTGCGACCGGCTCGGGCCGGGCGATGGCCAGGTTCTTGGCGAAGAGCTCGCCGAAGACCATCTGCACGACGGTCGAGAACAGAATGGCCAGGGCGATACCGATCGCCAGGCCGGTGCCGGTTGGAACCCCGGCCAGGCCGAGGAGCTCTGCCAGACCGTCACCGATCAGCGGTTCGGCCACGTAACCGACCAGCAGGGTGGTGACGGTGATGCCCAGCTGGGCACCGGAGAGCATGAAGGAGGTGCGGTTGGTGATGTTCAGCACCCGCTGGGCCCCATGGTCACCGGCAGTGGCGCGGGCGCGGACACGCGAGCGGTCCACGGCCACGTATCCGAACTCCTGAGCGACGAAGTAGCCGGTCAGGACGGTGATCAGGAAGACCACCAGGGCGCCGAAGGCGATACCGAGGACGGTCATCATCGGGCACGCACCGCCATGCGGGGGAGGACCCCGGAGCCTACGGGGTCAGGCGAACGGTACGCACCCTTGCGAGAAGGGGGTTCGTCGGAGTCTGGGTCGCAGCATCCCGCGGGGATGCTGCCGGTACTTCGGGACGGGTCCACTGTTCCTCTCTCTGCGCTCGCGCGCGTGGGCTGTGTGACTGGAGTGGTCCAGGTGAAGTCAATGACGTCGGGAGCGGGCAGAAAGTTCCCGCGCCCGGCTCAGGCGCCGACGGGGGCGTCGGCCTCGTCGCCGAAGCCGGCCCACTCGCGGCGGCGGATCTCGGCGAGGGCGATCGCGGTGGCCACGGCCACGTTGAGCGATCCGACCCGGCCGATCTGCGGAATGTAGGTGATGGCGTCAGCCCCCGACAACAGAGCAGGGGAGCAACCGTGGTCCTCGGCGCCCACCGCCAGGCACACGTCGCCCTCGAGCGGGGCGGCGTGCAGGGGGACGGCGTTCTTGGCCAGCTCCAGCGCCACGACCTTGTAGCCGTCGGCGCGTGCGGCCTCGATGGCCTTGCCCGTGGTGGACAGGCGCGTGTGCTCGACCTTGGCGGCGGTGCCCAGGGCGGTCTTTCCGACCTTGGGGTCCTCGGGGTCGGCGCTGTTACCGCTCAGCCAGAGGCGGTCCACGCCCAGCGTGGCGCAGGTGCGCAGGATGGAGCCCAGATTGTAGGGCTGGGTGACGGACTCGACCAGAAGGGCGAGGCGCCCCTCGGTGCGCCTGCGCCACTGGCGGTTCAGGCGTTTGACGTCCGTGGGGCGCAACTGCGAGCTCAACGCTTCCTCGATGGATCGGGTAGCCGGAGGGACCGGCGACGAGAGTGTGCGGAACAGATTACCGGCCGGGTGCCTGACGTGCACGTATGATGCCGGACACATCGGGCGGGGCGGTTCAGGACGGACTGTGGCGGACGGCCAGGACACGGAAGCCCGCGCGCGAGGCGGTGCGCTCGACGTGCCACCCCTGACCGGTGAGCCACTTGTGCAGGGAGTCCGAGCCCAGGTGGCGCTGGACGACCAGGTGGGCGGTGCCCTCCGTGGAGAGCCGGCCCAGCCAGGTGCGCAGCATGCCGTGCAGCACGGCCTTGCCCACTCGGATGGGCGGGTTGGACCACAGAGCGTCGAAGGGGCCCTGCAGTTCCTGCGCGGAGGGTTCGGACACGGCTTCGGGCAGCGGCTCCTGCTCGACGGCGAGTCCGGCCTCGGGTGCCACGACGGCGAAACGGGCCCCGAGCCCGTGCTCTGCGGCGTTGCGGCGGGCAAGGGCGACCGCGCGGGCGTTGACGTCCACTCCCAGAACGGTGGCCTGCGGGGCCCGGGAGGCCATGGTCAGCGCGATGGGTCCGTAACCGCAGCCCAGGTCGAGCAGGCGCCCGTGCGTGGGTGGGGGCGGCACGCTCTCCAACAGCACGCGGGTCCCCAGGTCGACCTTGTCGGGGGAGAAGACACCGCGGTCGGTGTGCAGACGCAGGTGCACATCCGGCAGGACCAGGTCGGCGGTCGAGGGCCGACTGGTGCTGTCGGGGTCGGAGTCGAAGTAGTGCTGGGCCACGCCGTGACGCTACCAGGCCGGGGGCACGGCCACACCTGCAAAAACCTCACAGCGGTGCGGAAACGAAACGCCAACAACGGTGGAATGTCCACCATCCTGAGGAAGATGGATGTAGGAGCAGTCCGCGACGCGTGAGGGGACCGATGCCATGCAGACGATGAAGCGCTGGGAGGTCGACGTCGTCGTCGCCGAGGAGAACGAGGGCGACAACGCACGCACCTGGGCCGAGGTCGGCCTCATGGCCGACGACGGCACCGCACTGCGCGGGCACGGGATGGCGCGCAAGCACCCTTACGACGGCGACGTCCCCGAGATCGGCGAGGAACTGGCGGTCTCACGCGCCCTGTCCGACCTGTCGCGCCAACTCCGTCAGGTCGCGGCCGAGGACATCAACGACAACACCGGTAACCCCTGGCGCCCCACCTGAGCGCCCGGGTCCCGCACACCACATCGGAGGGTGCCCCGCCGCAGGCCTGGTGCGGGGCACCCTCCGATCGTGCCCCCGACCTGTGCCGGTCCCGCCCGGCCCGGCCGAGCGAGACCCGCACGACACGGAGGCCAGCACCCGCCGGTCACCCGTATCGGGCACACTCGGAGGACGGACCCGTCACTCCCATCCACGGGCACGAGGCACCGTACAGACCCTGACCGGCCCGGCCGGTGAGGGCGAGGGCCCGGTGCCGCCCCGGACGCACGCCGGGGTTGACCATACAAGGAGACCCCGTTGACCACCTCTTCCGGACCGCAGGCCAGACCGCACCGGAGCCTGGGCACCATCGATGCCGCCGCCATCGGTGCGGGTGCGATGCTCGGTGCCGGGGTGTTCTCGGTGTTCGCGCCCGCAGCGGTCGGCGCGGGCGCCTGGCTCCCGGTCGCCATCGCCATCGCCGGTCTCGTCGCCTACTGCAACGCCGTCTCCTCGGCACGGCTGGCCGCGCGCCACCCCGAGTGGGGCGGCGCTTACGTGTACGGGACCGAGCGCCTGGGCGAGCTGTGGGGCTTCCTGGCCGGGTGGGCGTTCGTGGTGGGCAAGGTCGCCTCCTGCGCCGCCATGGCGCTGACCTTTGCGCATTACGTGCTTCCGGGGTGGGAGAGACCGGCTGCCGTGGCCGCGGTCGTGGTGATGGTCGCGCTCAACTTCCGCGGCATCAGACGTTCCACGCTGGTGGTCAAGGTCCTTGTACTGCTGGTGCTGGGCGTGCTGGCGGTGTCCGTGGTCGCCATGCTCATGAGCGGGCGCCTGGCCGCGGTCGCTGAGGTCGACGGGCTGGGGCCCTGGCCCGGCTCCTTCGGTCTTCTGGGCTCGGCTGCGATGATCTTCTTCGCCTTCGCCGGCTACGCCCGTGTGGCCACCCTGGGCGCCGAGGTGCGCGAGCCGCGTACCACCATCCCCCGTGCGATCAACCTGTCGATGGTCACGGTGCTGGTGGTCTACATGGTCGTGGGCACCGGGCTGCTCATCGTCCTGGGGCGTGAGCGCCTCATCACCAGCGAGGCGCCGTTGGTGGACGCGGTCCTGGTCTCCGGCCAGCCCTCACTGGTGCCGGTGATGGTCGCCGGCGCGGCCGTGGCCAGCCTGGGAGCGCTGCTGTCGCTGTTGCTGGGGATCTCGCGCACCACCGCCGCCATGGCCTCGGACGGGCACCTGCCCCGCGCCCTGGGCATCGTGCACGAGCGCTCCGGCGTGCCCCACCGGGCCGAGGCCGCAGTGGGCACGGTGGTCATCGTGTTGATCCTTTTCGGCGACCTGACATCGGCCATCGCCTTCTCGGCCTTCGGTGTGCTGGTCTACTACACCGTCACCAACGCCTCGGCTCTGCGCCTGGGCCCGGACGAGAACCGCCCGCCCCTGGTGGCTCCACTGGGCGGGCTCGTCGGCTGTGTGGTGCTGGTGTGCAGCCTGCCCTTGCCCGTGATCGGGCTGGGTGTGCTGGTCCTGGGCGCGGGTGCGGGCCTGTGGTGGGTGCGTGACCGGATGGGCCACCGCGCGGGCTGAGGCGAGACCGCCCCCGATTCAGGGGCGGCCGACCAGGAACTCCAACCCGCGCCGCGCTGTCGTGGACAGGTGCAGTCCCGAGAGCTCCTCGGGCGTGAACCAGCCGCACTCACACGTCGAGCCACCGCTCTCCAGCACCTGCGCCGGCCGGGGCTCGGGCACGAACACGTGCGAGAAGACCCAGACGGAGTAGATGTCGGTGCCGCTCTGGACGGCCCTGCGGTGGCTGGTCACGGTGATGAGCTCACCGACCACACCGTGCTGGCCGGTCTCCTCCAGCACCTCGCGGCGCAGGGCGGCACGGGAGTCCTCGCCGTCGTCGACCCCTCCGCCCGGCAGATGCCATGTTCCGGCCCCGGGGAACCCCTCGGAGATCCGGCTGAGCATGATGCGCCCGGACGCGTCGGTGACGATGCCGTAGGAGGCGAACCGTCGAAGGCGCGGGCGTTCGGCCTCCTCGCCCGCGACATCCTCCTCGGCCTCCAGCTCGGCCGGGCCCGGGGCCAGGGCTGCCGAACCGGCCAGCTGCGCCCAGCTGTGGCGGTGTGCGGGCTCGGCGAAGACCACCCGGTCGATGTGCAGCCGCCGACCGCCCGGGCGCGGCACCAGTTCGGTGATCACGTCCACTGCTGTCAGTGGGGCCTCGGGCGCCAGGCCGTTGCTCTCGCGCAGCAGCACGGCCGGGTCCTGGCCGAACAGCACACGTTCGCCGCGCAGCTCGGGGCCGTGGGCGCCCGCAGTGATCAGGTGCGCGGTCACGCGCCTAGTCGTCCCCCCTCGGGGGTCGGACTTCACAGGGTCCCCGCGGGGGCCGGGCCGGAGACGCCGGTCATGGAGAGCAGTTCGTCGAGCGAGGTGATGGTGGTCAGGCCCTCGTCGCCGGCACGGCGCTGACGGTCGATGACGACCGGGCGCATGCCCGAGGCCACGGCGCCCACGGCGTCGGCCTGAACCTGGTCGCCCACGTGCCAGCAGTCGGCGGGGTCCACCCCCAGGCGCTGGGCGGCGGCCTCGAAGATGCGGGGCTCGGGCTTGCCGGCGCCGGCGGTGTCGGCGCACACCACGGTGTGGAAGTACCCGGCCAGTTCCATGCTCTGGAGCTTGGGGTGCTGCATCTGCTCGGGCCCGTTGGTGACCACGGCCAGGCGCAACCCGGCCGACCCCAGGGCCTGCAGTGCGGGGTGCGCGTCGGCGAAGACCTGCCAGGAGCTCCGGTGGGTCTCCAGGTAGAGCCGGTAGAGCTCGTCGCAGTGGTGGTCGGAGATCTCCGAGTGCCCGGCCTGCACGGCCAGGGCCCGGATGCGCTCGCGGCGCTGCTGGTCCAGGCTCAGCTCCCCGCGCAGGTAGGCACCGAAGGAGATCTCGGTCTGGACGTCCCACAGGCTGCGTGCGGCACCGAAGTCGGGGTGGCCGAGCCGCTCCATGACCGCGCGCAGTCCCGCCGAGGACGCGCCCGCGTCGTCGATGAGAGTGTCGTCCAGATCGAAGCAGATCGCGGCCGGGGTTGCGGGATTGTTCGGCATCGTTCCTCTATGGATGGGCAGGACAAACAACCCAACGCTAACCCGTTGATCAGATGGAAAAGGTGTAAACCCCACTGAAAGGGATGTGTCCAAGATCACTGTACGGCCCGTCGGTGCAGCGCTTCGCACCGCGGTCGGGTCACGGCATCCGCTGGAACCACAGCAATGAGGTCACAGCGGTACCCAGGATCAACAGGATCGCGACCACCACGAATCGTGTGACGATCTCCTCGTGCACGACCTCGGTGCCCAGCGAGGAACCGATGTCCTCGTAGACCTGGTCGAGCTCCTCCTCGCTCTCGGCCTCGTAGAAGTGGCCCCCGGTGTCGTCGGCCAGCCCCTGCAGGGCGTCCTTGTCGATGTCGGCGGGCACCTGGTAACCGTCGATCTCGATCATCGCCGCCCCCGAACCGAAGGCGATCGTGGAGACCGGGACCTCCTCCTCGGCCGCCACCGCCGAGGCCTGGGTGATGTCGCGGCCGCTGGTGTTCTCCCCGTCCGAGAGAAGCACGATCGCCGAGGGCGGGGGATCCTCGGCCGACTCCTCGTCGAACCCGCGGATCGCCTCCATCGACGCGAACACCCCTTCGCCGATGGCCGTTCCCGGCCCCAGGCGCAGGTTCTCGACCGAGGAGATCACCGCCTGGTGGTCATGGGTGGGGGAGGAGACCACCGTCGCGGTCGAGGAGAAGGAAACCAACCCCACGTTGAACCGGTCCGGAAGTGTCTCGACGAACCCCTGAGCCGACTCCTTGGCCGCCGCCAGCCGGTCCGGCTCGATGTCGTCGGCCGCCATCGACAACGACACATCCACCGCCACCATGATCGTGGCGCGCTCCCGGGGCTGCTCCACCGGCATCGCGGGCTGGGCCACCGCCGCCACCAGCACACCGAGCGCGGCGGCGAACAGCGCCGGGGGTACGTGCCGGCGCACGTCAGGGCGGTGCGGGACCACCTGGTCGAGCAGATCGAGGTTGGTGAAACGTACCGTGTACTGGCGCCGTCGGCGCTGGGCCAGCACGTAGGCGGCCACCACCGCGACCACGAGCAGCAGCCACCACAGCCGCTGGGGTTCCAGAAAGGTCATGGCCTGTACCCCCCGTGCCTCGTTCGGCTCGTTCTCGCTTCGGTCACCTGGGAGCCCCCGGAGTGTGGCGGGCCAGGTGGCGGGCGGTGCGCCGCTGGTGGATGACGAAACGTGCGATGTCCAGGACCCAGTCCCGGTCGGTGCGCAGAGCTAGATGGTGCACACCACAACGCCGCAGCGTCCCGCGCACCGCCTCGCGCTGGGCGGCGGCCGCCTGCCGGTACTTGTTCCGCACCGCACGGGTCAGGCGCACATCGCGCACCCGCCCCGTACGCGGATCCCGCAGCGGCACGTCCCCCACTTCGGGCAGATCGAGCTCGCGCGGGTCCAACATCTCCACGACCAGTACCTGATGGCGCGTGGACAACTGCCTCAACGGGCGCTCCCACGTCGCCTCACCTCCGAAGGCCGGGGTGTCCAGGAAATCGGAGACGACCACACGCAGCCCGCGGCGCCGCCGCGTGCGCGCCAGGTCGTCGAGCGCGTCGGCCAGCGTGGCCCCGCGCGGATCGGGGTTCTCCACGTCCCCGGTGGGGGCGGCCGCCACCGTCGCCAGCAACGACAGCAACGCCTCCTTGCCCGACCGGGCCGGCCAGCGCCGGATCGCGCCCCGGTGCAGGAAGTGCGCCCCGAACCGGTCGCCCACACGCTGGGTCAGCAGATTGGCCGCCACCATGGCCCCGACCGCCACCTCGCGCTTGGTCCGGGTCTGGGTACCGAAATCCATGCTCGGCGACAGGTCGAGCAGGGTCCAGCTCTCGAGCTCGCGGTCGGCGACCAGATCGCGTACGTGCGGGGCGTCGGTGCGTGCGGTCACCGCCCAGTCCATGTGTCGGACGTCGTCCTCACCGGGTTGGTACAGGCGTGCCTCGGCCGCCTCCGAGCCCGGCCCCAGCCGCAGTCCCAGGTGTTCGCCGTGCAGCAGACCGTCCAGCCGGTGCACGATCTTCAGGTCCAGACGGCGCAGTGCTGCACGCAGGCGGGGGTCGGTGCCGATAGCCGGTGGTCTCACGCCGCTCACCTCGAGGGGGCGAAGGAGGCGCTCTCCCCGCTGGGTGGTTCGTCCCAGATCACCCGCGGTGCCATCACGGTCGACAGGATGCGCTCGACGACCTGCCCGGCGGTGATGCCGTCGGCCAGAGCGTCGAAGGTCAGCACGAGTCGGTGGGCGATCACGTCGCGGGCCAGGGTGCGCACGTCGTCGGGCAGGACGTAGTCGCGACCGCGCAGCAGGGCCAGTGCGCGGGCGGCGGCCACGAGTCCGAGGGTGGCGCGCGGGCTGGCGCCCACCTCCAGCACCTGGCGCAGGTCCGGCATCTGGTAGTTCTCCGGCTCGCGGGTGGCCATGACCAGGCGCACCACGTAGTCGGAGATGAGCTGGTGCACGTGCACCTTCTGGGCGTCGGTCTGCAGTTCGCCGAGGGTCACCGGGTCCAGGACCTGGTGGGCGGTGGGCGGTGCGGCCGACATCCGTCGCAGGATCTCCATCTCCTCGTGCGCCTTGGGGTGGCCCACGTCGACCTTCATGAGGAAGCGGTCGCGCTGCGCCTCGGGCAGCGGGTACACGCCCTCGGACTCCACCGGGTTCTGGGTGGCGATGACGATGAAGGGCGAGGGCAGCGGGTAGGTGGTCCCGCCCAGGGAGACCTGGCGTTCGGCCATGACCTCCAGCAGCGCCGACTGGACCTTGGCCGGGGCGCGGTTGATCTCGTCGGCCAGCACGAAGTTGGCGAAGACCGGCCCCAGCTCGACGTCGAAGCGTTCGGTGGAGGGGTGATAAATCCGGGTGCCCACGATGTCGGAGGGCACCAGGTCCGGGGTGAACTGAACCCGGGCGAAGGAGCCCCCGGTGACCTTGGCCAGGGTCGACACGGCCAACGTCTTGGCGATGCCCGGAACCCCTTCGATGAGACAGTGTCCCTGGGCGACGAGGGCGATCAAGGACCGCTCCACCATGGACTCCTGGCCCACGATGACCGTCGAGACTTCGTGCAGCGCTGCACGAAGCAGTCTGGTCGGCTCTCCCGGTGTGCTCTCCGGCCCCGGGGAGGGAGCGGAGCCGTTGCCGGTCTCTGCCATGTTCCGCCTTCCCGACATGGGTACCCCGTTGGCATGGGGACGCGAATAGGGTGTGGATCACCCACCTGTGGCGACACTACCCGTTCGGCGCGGCGGCCGTCGGGTGGACAACGCCGGGACCACAGCGGGCGGGCGAGCGCGAGAGGGGGCGCGAGATGGCCGGTCCCACGTCGGGCCTGACCGAGACCGACCCGACCCAGTTGGGCGGTTACCGCCTGGAGGGCCGGTTGGACACCTCCTCGCTCGGGGTGGTCTACCTGGGACGGGACAACACCGGCGCGCCGGTGGACGTGGCCGTCCTCAACGCGGGTGCGGGTATCGACCCGGGCTCGCGACGACGATTCGTCGACGCCGTCGCTGGGGGAGAGGACGTGCTCTCGGCGCGCACGCGCGGGCGCGCTCCCCTGTGGGTCGCGGTGGCCCACGACGAAGAGGGCCACGGGGCGGGTGAGTACCTGCGCAAGGCAGGTCAGGGCGGTCCGGTGATGGCCGCGGGCCCCGTGGTGATGCCGCACTGGGCCGGCGAACGTTCGGGGGCGGTGCGGTGGACGGCCTGGGACGGCCGGCGGGGGAGCAGTGCCGCGGCCGGCCCTGGCAACTGGGGGCTGATCCTGGCCCTGGCGCTGTTGCTGCTGTTCCTGCTGTTGGTGATCACGCTCCTGTACTGGTGGATGCTGCAGTTCCCCCAGCCGGACATGTCGATGGACGGCAGCCCCGACATGGAGTCCGGCCCACCCGAGGACCCTGGTGAGGATGCGAGCCCCTCACCGGGGGAGGAGGGCGAGCCCGAGGGGGGCGACGAGGGCGACGAGGAGGTCCCCGCGCCCACCACCGGTGAGGAAGAGGGCGACGACTGGGGCGACCGGCCCGAGGACAACCTCTGATGGTTGATCGTGGAGTACCCGGACCGGGAGTGGGGTGCTCTCCGACGGCCCCGGTGTCGGCCAGGGGAGCGTGTCTCTGCTGGTCGGTGGTGGTTTTCCGGGATAGCGGCGGGCGCGCTCCTGTCCCTTGAGGGAACGGCCTCTTTCGCCTGGAAAATTCACGGCTCGGTTCAGTATTAGATCTACAACGTAAAGGTGCTCTGGCTTTTCAAAGAAAAACCTTACAGCAATTCGTGTGCGGCTACGCCGCACACCCTTTCCATGGCTCCGCCACACNGCTAGAACGCGTTCAGCGTCTCGTTGCGGCGTCGGTGGCGGGTGGGGCAGGGATGGACACGGCATCGGCCGCGCTTGTCCCGGAGCGGCCGACGGTGGGTTTCCACAGCCCCTCGACAACGCCACCTCGGATTCGTCCCTCCAATTCGTCGGTGCGTACTACTTCGCGCGGCCCTCTGCACGGCGGAAGTGCACCAGCGCAATCGGCGACGGCCTCGGGCAGGTCCGACACCTCGTCCGGGAGGGGGACGGTGAGATGTGCCGCGATCCCTGGGACGGGGGTGTGACAGAACCGCGGTGCATGCGGGGGCGGGCGTCGCTCCGCGGGTGCCTATGCTGGTCGGCGTGCTGAAAAAGGTGATCGCGACGCGGTACGTGTTGCCGCTGCGCGAAGGAGGATCGCTCCCGGGCTTGGTGGAGGCCGACGACCTCGGGACGTACGTGGTCAAGTTCATCGGCGCCGGCCAGGGGCGCAAGACGCTCGTGGCCGAGGTCGTCACCGGTGAGCTGGGTCGCGTGCTCGGATTGCCGGTTCCCGAACTGGCGGAGGTGGAGTTCGACGCCGTCATCGCTCGGAGCGAGCCCGATCAGGAGGTTCAGGAGCTGCTCAGGTCCAGCGGCGGGCTCAACCTGGGTATGGACTTCCTGCCGGGGGCGCTGGGGTTCGATCCGCTCGGTTTCGACATCGGCTCCGATCTGGCCGGGCGCATCCTGTGGTTCGACGCCTTGACCGGCAACGTGGATCGTTCCTGGCGCAACCCGAACATGTTGCTCTGGCACGGGAAGCTGTACCTGATCGACCACGGTGCGAGCCTGATCTTCCACCACAGCTGGGCCAATGCCGACCGGTTCGTCACCCGGCCCTACGCCGCCGAGGACCATGCGCTCATCGACTCCTCTCCCGATCTGAAGGCCGCCGATGCCGCGCTTGCCCCGCTGGTCACCGAGGAGAGGCTGCGCGGTGTGGTCGCGATGGTGCCTGACGAGTGGCTGGTGGACGAGCCGGGGTTCGCCTCGGCCGACGAGGTGCGTGAGGCCTACGTTCGGCACCTGTTGGCGCGGGTCGCCGATCGTCGTTGGCTGCCGGAGGTGGCGCAGTGAACCAGTTGCAGAGGTACAGCGATGCGGTGACGACCGGACGGGTCGGTGAGCAGCGCGATCTTGTGGTGTTCGAGTATGCCTTGTTGCGGGTGGTGCCGTGCCTGGAGCGGGGTGAGTGCGTCAATGCCGGGGTGATCCTGTACGCACAGGAGCAGGGGTTCCTGGCGGCCCGTTGGTCGCTGGAGGAGGAACGGTTGCTGGCTCTGGCGCCGCAGGTGGATGTCGAGGGTGTGCGCCGTGCCCTGGAGTCGGTTGCGGCGATGTGTCGGGGCGGTGCCGAGGCCGGGTCCGCCGGTCGTGAGCGTCCTGGGCAGCGGTTCCGGTGGTTGACGGCGCCGCGGAGCACGGTCGTGCAGCCCGGGCCGATCCACGGGGGGTTGACCGAGGATCCGGCGGCCGAGGTGGAGCGGTTGTTGGATCGTCTGGTGCGCTGAGGTTCTGGGCTCGTGTGGCGGCGGGTGTGGTGCCCGCCGNGTGTTTCGTACGGGTAACCGAGGTCACATTCTTTCCGGGTGGGACGGGGCAGCTTTTCCGGTGTGGGCGGTGTTGGTATGGAGTGGCCCCTTGTCGGTGGATGCGCTCCCAGGGTGTGTACGCCGGCTCTTCGTCTCGTGTGAACTGGAGTGCTTGTGCGGTCCCCGAACTCCCCCGACCCGGTCGCAGACCAACAGGGTGTGGAGCCCCCCGACGAGGCGCGTCCGAGGTCGCGCCGGTCGGTCGTGCTCCTGGTGCTGGTGCTGGGTCTGCTGACGGCGACCGGTCCTTTGGCCACCGACATGTACCTGCCCGCGTTCCCGCAGATCACCGAGGATCTGGGGACGGTCGAGGCTCAGGTGCAGCTGACGTTGACCTCGATGATGTTGGGGCTGTCGTTGGGGCAGCTGATCATCGGGCCGATGAGCGATGCGCTGGGTCGGCGCAAGCCGTTGTTGGTGGGGATCGCCGTGTTCACGGTGACCTCGGTGTTGTGTGTGTTCGTGCCCAACGTGACGGCGTTCATCGTGTTGCGGTTCATTCAGGGGATGGCCGGTGCTGCGGGTGCGGTGATCGCGCGTGCTGTGGTGCGCGATCTGTTCCGTGGTGACGAGGCGGTGCGGTTCTTCTCGCGGTTGGCGCTGGTGATGATGCTGGCTCCGCTGTTGGCCCCGTTGTTGGGGGCGCAGCTGTTGCTGGTGGGGCCGTGGCAGCTGAGCTTCTGGGTGCTTGCGGGCATGGCGGCGCTGAGTTTCGTGGTGACGCTGCTGTGGTTGCCCGAGTCGTTGCCCGAGGCCGCGCGGGTGCGGCGGGGGCCGCGGGAGCTGGTGGCGACGGTGGGGCGTCTGGTGCGTCAGCCGCGGTTCATCAGTCCGGTGCTGACGCTGGGGTTGAGTTTCGGGATGCTGTTCACGTACGTGTCGGCGTTCTCGTTCGTGTCTCAGCAGGAGTTCGGTGCCTCGCCGCAGACCTATGCGTGGCTGTTCGCGGTGAATTCGTTGGCGATGATGGCCGGTACGCAGACCAACGGGTTGTTGGTGGGCCGGGTGGAGACACTGCGCCGGTTGGGTGTGGGGTTGTCCTTGGCCTTGTCGTCGGTGGCGGTGCTGACGTTGATGTCGTTGGCGGGGGTGGCCTCGTTGTGGACGGCTGTGGGGCTGCTGGCGGTGATGATGTTCAGCGTCGGTTTCATCATGCCGAATGCGACGGTGACGGCGTTGGACGGCCAGCCGGTGGCGGTTGCCGGTACGGCCTCGGCGTTGATGGGGTCATTGCAGTTCGCGATGGGTGGTGGTGTGGCCGCGTTGGCCGGGCTGACGCCTTCGGGTGAGGCCTCGTTGGTGAGCATGTCGGTGGTGATGGTCGGGGCGGCGTCGTTGTCGGCAGTGGCGTATGTGTGGTTGCTGCGTGCCAAGCGGGCTTCGGTGGCGGACTGAGCGGTGTGCGCGGGGCCGATGTGCCTGAGTATGGGCGGTGTGGGTGGTGGGGTCCGGGTTGCCGTGGTGTGGGGGTTGCGGGCACAGTAGGGCCGACTTCCCCGATGTGGGCGGGTCCGTTCCGGGTCCGCTCTTGGACGCGGCAGAGGAATGAGTGGTATGGGCGAGGCGAGTGTCACCCCTGGTACGCGGGCCCGGCGGTTGTCCGGGTTGGGCGAGCTGGTCTACGAGGTGGCGACCGCCGACGCTCACGCTCAGACATGGTCGGTGGTCTCCGGTGAGGACGGTGACTGGGAGCGTGTGACCGCGGGGGCCTTCGCCACGGATGTGAGTGGTGTGGCCAAGGGCCTGGTGGCCGCTGGTGTGGGTGAGGGCGACAGGGTCCTGCTGGTGGCCGACAACCACCACGACTGGGTGCGGGTGGCCTTCGCGGTGTGGACGGTGCGTGCGATTCTGGTGCCTTTGCCGGCGGTGGCCTCGGCCGAGCGGCTGGCGCACGTGGTGCGCAGTACGCGGCCGGCCGCTGCGGTGGTCGAGGGTCGGCGTGCGCACCGTGTGGTGGCGGGGATGCAGCGCGAGTTGCCGGACCTGGGCCGTGTGTGGCGGTTGACGCCGGGCCTGCCCGAGGTGGTCTCGCTGGGGGCGTACATGGATGCGTCCGCGGTGCGGTTCCGGCGTGAGGCGGCCTCGTCGGAGGATGCGGCGGTGATCGCGTTCCCGATGAGTACGGTGTCGCGGACGATGCGCGGTGCGGTGCTCACGCACGGGGCGTTGTTGGCGGCCGGTGCCGATGTGATCGACCGGATGTGGCCGCGGTTGTCGGCGTTGGAGCCGGGGGCGGCGAGTGCGCTGTTGGACGAGCCGTTGTCGCAGGCGCAGGGGCTGGCCTCGTTGGTGGCGTGTGTGGTGGGCCGGGTGCGTGTGGGGGTGGGTCGGCCGGGTTCGTTGCGGGCGTCGTTGATGGGGTTCCGGCCCACGGTGGTGGTGTGCGGGGCGTCGTTGTTGATCTCGGTCTACGACGCGCAGCGGTCGGCGGCCAAGTCGACGGGGTGGGACTCGTTGGGGACCTTCAACGCGTCGGTGGATGCCGCGGTCCAGTTCGACCGGTCTCCGAAGAAGGGTGCCTGGCGGCGGCTGTCGCGGTCGATGTACGACTGGTCGTTCTCGAAGGTGCGTGAGGTCTTCGGTGGGCGTGTGCATCTGATCGTGTGCTGGGGCGGTGCTCTGCCGGAGAAATTGGATGCTTTCTACACCGGTGTGGGGATGCCGGTGATGCAGGTGTTGGGGTGTGCGGAGACGGCGGGGGTCTTCGCTGCGAACGGTCCTGAGGGGCGTGTGGCCGGTTCGGTGGGGTCTGCTCTGCCCGGGCGTGAGGTGTGGGCCTCGCGGGAGGGCGAGCTGTTCGTGCGCGGGGGTGCGGTCTTCTCGGGGTACTGGGACGACGCCGAGGGGTCGCGTTCGGCGTTTCGTGAGGGCTGGCTGGCTACGGGGGTGGCGGCCGAGGTCGACGGTGATGGTGTGGTGTGGCCTCGGGGCCGGGAGCGGGTGCAGTCGGCGTCGGCTGCGGTGCCGGGGCGTTTCGTGGCCGGTTCGGTGGGGTCGGGTCCGGGGGTGCGCGGGCCGGCTCAGGTGGGTCCGGCGCCGGGTTCCGAGGCGAGCGGTGGTGCCGTGGAGCGGCGTGCTGCGGGTCCGTCCCCGGCGGTTGGGCAGGGTGCCTCTGATGGTGCGGCGACGGTGGAGCTGCCGGTGGTGGCCGGTTCCGGGGCCGGTGGTGGGGCTGCTGCTGCGGCGGAGCCCTCTGACGGGGAGCTGGTGGCCGGGTTGGAGGCGCGGCTGCGTGCGCATCCGTTGATCAGTCAGGTGATGGTGATCGTGGAGGGGCGGCCGTTCGCGAGTGCGTTGGTGACGTTGGTGCGTGACCAGTTGGAGTACTGGCGGTTGGTGAACGGGCGGCCGTTGTCGATGGCGGCGGAGGAGATCGCGGGGGACCCGGATCTGTTGCGTGAGGTACAGGGGTTGGTCTATGAGGCCAATCGGAGTGTGCCGCGGCGGTTGGCCGTGCGTTCGTTCCATGTGTTGGCGGAGGAGTTCACGGCGCAGTCGGGGTTGGTGTTGGCCTCGGGGGAGTTGCGGCGTGAGGCGGTGTTGCGGGCCTTCTCGGAGGAGATCGAGGGTCTGTACCGCTCTCGGCCCTAGGACGTGTCGGTGCGGGCGGTGTCGGTTGTGTGCCGGCGCCGCCCGTTTCGTGTGTTCGGTGGGTGGTCGGGGTGGGGTTGTGGGGCTCAGGTGGGGTTGTCGGTCCCGTTGAGGTAGGCGAGGACGGCGAGGACGCGGCGGCTGTCGTCGGTGGAGGGGGCGAGGTCGAGTTTGGTGAAGATGTTGTTGATGTGCTTGCTGACGGCTTTGTCGGTGATGAACAGGCGTTGGGCGATGGCGGGGTTGGAGCGTCCTTCGGCCATTTCGGCGAGGACTTCGCGTTCGCGGGGGGTGAGGTCGGCCAGGGGGCCGCTCTGGTCCTGGCTTGCGAGGAGTTGGGAGATGACGGCGGGGTCCATGGCGGTGCCGCCTTCGGCGACGCGGCGGATGGATTCGATGAATTGGCCGATGTCGAAGACGCGGTCCTTGAGGAGGTATCCGACGCCGCCGTGGTCGTCGGAGAGGAGTTCGCGGGCGTAGAGCTGTTCGACGTGTTGGGAGAGCACGAGGATGGGGAGTGCGGGGATCTGGGTGCGGGCGTCTATGGCGGCCTGGAGTCCTTCGTCGGTGAAGGTGGGGGGCAGGCGGACGTCGACGACGGCGACGTCGGGGCGGTGGTGGGTGAGGGCGGTGTGGAGGTCGGGGCCGTTGTCGACGGCGGCCACGACGGTGCAGTCGTGGGCCTGCAGGAGGCGGATCAGGCCGTCCCTGAGGAGGGCAAGGTCTTCTGCGATGACAACGCGCACGGGATCTCCAGGGTGATGATGGTGGGTCCGCCGGGTGGGCTGGTGATGTTCATCGTGCCATCGAAGGCGTCGATGCGGCGTTCGATGCCGGCCAGGCCGCTGGCGGGGGTGGTGGTGGCTCCTCCGTGGCCGTTGTCGGTGACGGTGATGACGAGGCGTTTGTTGCCGTGGTTGATGTGGACCCAGGCGTGGGTGGGGTTTGCGTGTTTGGCGGCGTTGGTGAGTAGTTCGGCGATGGCGAAGTAGGCGGCTGATTCGACGGGGTCGGCTGGGCGTCCGTCCAGGCGCACGGTGACGGTGACGGGGAGTTGGTGGGTCAGGGCCAGGGCGTGGACGGCGCCGTGGAGTCCGCGTTCGACGAGGACGGGTGGGTGGATGCCGCGGACGAGGTCGCGGAGTTCGGTGAGGGCGTGGCGGGTGGTTTCGCGGGCTTCGGTGAGCATGGTGCGGGCGGTGTGGGGGTCTTGGGTGACGATCTGTTCGGCCATGCCCAGGTGCATGCCGAGGGCGACGAGGCGGGCTTGGGCGCCGTCGTGGAGGTCGCGTTCGATGCGTCGGATTTCTGCGGATTGGGTGTCGATGGTGTTGGCGCGGCTGGTGGCGAGGTGTTGGACGCGGGCGGTGAGTCGGGCTTTGGCGGTGGGGGTGAGGAGGAGGTGGTTGAGGCGTGTGTAGAGGGTGAGTGCGGGGTGGGTGAGGCGGTGGGCGAGGTAGAGGAGGGTGGTGGCGATGGTGATGAGTAGGAGGCGGGTGCTGAGGGTGTGGGGGATGGGGAGGTCGTAGATGGTTCCGGGGGTGGGGGTGAGGGCGGTGGTGGCTTGGTGGAGGGCGTGGATGGCGAGGGTGGGTGGGGTGGCGAGGATGAGGAGGCTGAGGGGGGCGGAGATGAGCCAGAGGAGGTCTTTCCAGGTGGCTGGGTCGGTGATGAGGGTGCTGGCTCGGCGGTTGATGCCGGTGGGGGGTATGGGGCGGTAGGTGGGGGTGAGGGGTTGGTGGGTGAGGTGGGTGAGGGTGTGGCGTTGGCTGTTGGCGAGGGTGCGGAGGAGGGTGCCGGTGAGGATGACGAAGGGCAGGCCGATCCAGATGAGGGTGAGCAGGGCGGAGGCGATGACCAGGGGCAGGAGGAGGAAGGCGGCGATGTGTTGGGAGAGCAGGAGGATGAGGTAGGCGAGGGTGGTGTGTGGTGGGTGGCGGGTGCGGTGGTGGGGTGTGGTGGTCATGGTTCCTGCTCGTGGGTGGTGTGGGTGGGTGTCCTTTCCATTGTGGGGGTGGTGGGGCCCGGCCGGTGGTGGTGGCCGGGGCTGTGGGGCGGTGTGGGTTCTTGTTCGTGTGTGGGGTCAGGGCCAGCGGATGTCGGTTGCGGGGCCGAGTTCGTCGGTTCCGAGGGCGTCTTTGAGTTGGGTCCAGGCTTGTTCGGGGGTGTTGTCGGTGCCGTCGCAGGTGCGTTGGTCGCAGGCGGTGTGTTGGCTCATGGCGCCTGCGAAGTCGAGGTGGCCGTGTTGTCCGTGGGTGTGGATGTTGGCCCATTGGTGGGCTTGGGTGCCGTCGGTTCGGTAGATCTGCGGGATGAGGTGGACGTTGTCGTGGGTGGCGCCGGCGGCGGTGTGGACGTCTTGGAGGGTCCAGTTGTTGTTGCAGGGGCCGTCGCCGTCGGTGGGGCAGCCGTCGGCGGAGTTGGCGGCGTAGAGGGGTGCGGTGGTGGTGGAGGTGTAGGCGTCGAGCCAGTCGTGGGCCCAGGTGGGGGTGGACCAGGCGGGTTCGGCGTCGATGGCGCCGGTGATGGTGACGTTGGGTGTGGTGGAGCGTTGTTGGGCGGTGTGGATGGTGTTGGCCCAGGTGGTTCCGGCGTGGGTTCCGGTGGGTCCTCCGTCGTCCTTGTTGTTGACGCCGAGGGCGAGGTGGGTGGTGGTGTCGGCGGTGGCGCATTCGGTGAAGCCTTGGGCCCAGTGGTGGGCGTAGTCGAGGGCGTCGGTGGTGGGGGTGCGTTCGGTGGTGGTGTCGGGGCTTGTGCCGGGTTGGCGGAGGGTGTCGTCGTCTTCTTGGGTGCCGAAGAAGACGATGGTGAGGCCGTTGGTGTCGGCTTGGGCTTGGGAGCAGCCGTTGGTGTGGGCTTGGTCGTTGGTTTGTGGGAGTGGGGCGTAGTGGCTGGTGGTGTGTCCGGGGTAGTCGGGTCGGGGTGTGGGGTGGGCGGTGGCGGGTGTGGCGAGGGTGAGGGTGAGTAGGGCTGCTGTTGTGGTGGCTGTGGTGGTCAGGTGTGTGTGGTGCATGGGGTCCAGTTGAGCGCGGGGGTGTGGGGTGGGGCACGCAGGTGGGGTGTTGGGAGGTTGTGGGGCATTCGGGGTGGGTGTTTGTTGGGGGTTTCTGGTGCGACTCGCCGTCGTCGATTTCCCGTGTCTTGGCCCGACCTGTGATGATCGGGGGTGTGTGGCGTGAACTGATCTGGGAGATGTATCCGGAGGCCGTGTTGGCCGATCCGGTCGACGAGGTGACCTTGTCCGAGGTGGAGAAGCACTTGCAGCTTCCTCTGCCGTTCGAGCTGGCGTCGTTGTTGCGCGAGGTGGACGGGGTGGCCAATGAGTACGGGGACGCGGTGGTGTGGAGTGCGCGTCGTCTGGTGGAGGACAACCTGGGGATGCGGCGGGGGGCGGGTTNTGCGCCCTTCGGCGAGATGATCTTCTTCGGTGATTCGGACATGGGGCCGCAGTTCGCGTACGTGCACACCGATTACGGTCCGGGGATCGTGGTGTGGGATCACGAGACGGATCGGCGCCGGTTGGTGGTGGTGTCGTTGCGGGACTACTTGGCGCGGTGTCTGATCCAGGGGAATTCGTGGTTCCGGTGAGTGGGGGGTTGACCTGCCGGTTCGTGCTACTTTTTCGGTGTTGACCGAGGTTGAGCACGTTTGAGAGTAGGACCATGTCGGAGCAGTCCACGGCCTCGCAGGTGGCCGCTGTGGTGCAGGGCCGCCAGGTGTCGGAGTTCGGTGAGTTCGCCCCGGAGGCGGTGCGGGGTGGGGTCCTGCGGGTGACCGAGGCGGGCGAGGAGGTCTTGCACCGGCGGTGTGCTGATGTGGGGCCGGACATGTTGGGCGGTTCGGAGCTGGGGGCTCTGGTCGATGACATGTTCCGGACCATGTATGCGGCCGAGGGTGTGGGGTTGGCGGCCAACCAGGTGGGTGTGGATCTGCGGGTGTTCGTCTACGACTGCCCTGATGACGAGGGTGTGCGGCACGTGGGTCATGTGGTGAACCCGGTGTTGGACGAGCGTGATGTGGACGATGCGGTCGTGGTGGAGGCCGAGGGGTGCCTGTCGGTTCCGGGGCCGCACGCTGATCTGGGGCGGGCCGAGCATGCCACGGTGCGGGGTGTGGACCGTGACGGGGAGCCGGTGGTGGTGTCCGGGAGCGGTTTTTTCGCTCGGTGCCTGCAGCACGAGACCGATCACACGGTCGGCAGGGTGTATGTGGATCGGTTGTCCAAGCGTGAGCGCAAGCGGGTCCTCAAGCGGATGGAGGAGATGCGCGAGGGGGTTCTGGAGCGGCGTGAGGAGCGTGCCGGGGAGCTGAGTGAGGAGCTTGCGGTCTCCTGAGGGGCCTGCTGTGGCTGGTTCGAGGGCTTCGACCTGCGGGTCGGGGCCCTTTTGTCGTGTTCGGGCCAGGTCGGGCCCGTGGGAGCCTTTGTGGGGGTGTGTGGTCCACTGGTGGGCTCACGAGGGTGCCAATGGGGTGGATTGGCTCTGCCATTGGCTCTGACGTGGGGGGTTGTGATCCCGTTGTGATGCGCGGGGGCGGTAGATTGCCCGGCATGCAGAACGGGGACTCAGGCGGCGGTGAGCCGACACAGCAGGTGGTCATCTACACCGACGGGGCGTGCAGCGGCAACCCCGGCCCGGGCGGGTGGGGCGTGTGGTTGCGCTACGGCGACCACGAGAAGGAATTGTTCGGCGGTGAGCGCGAGACCACCAACAACCGGATGGAGCTGATGGCGGCGATCCAGGCGTTGGAGGCGCTGCACCGTCCGATGCCGGTGGTGCTGCACACCGACTCCTCCTACGTGCGCAACGGCATCACCTCCTGGGTTCAGGGGTGGAAGAAGCGCGGGTGGCAGACCTCGGCGAAGAAGCCGGTCAAGAACGTGGACCTGTGGCAGCGCCTGGATGCGGCCCGTGAGCGTCACGAGGTGGAGTGGCGATGGGTACGCGGCCACAGCGGTGACGAGGGCAACGAGCGCGCCGACGAGTTGGCGCGGCGCGGTCGGGACGAGGCCGCGGTGGGTTGAGTCCGGCGGCCGGCCACCGGTGTGGGCCCGTGCCCCTTTTTCGAAAGGGGGTGCGGGCCTTTTTCGTGTCGGGGCTCAGGTGTGGTCGGCCCGGTGGTCGTGGTCCTGTTCGTCGCGGAAGCGTTCGACCATGAGGCGGCGGGGGCCGGTGCCGTCCTCGGAGAGTTGGTCGTCGGGGTTGGAGAGGGTGCAGGTGCTCAGGGACAGGCAGCCGCATCCGATGCAGTCGCTGAGGTCGTCTCGCAGGCGGGGGAGTTGGTCTATGCGGGCGTCGAGTTCGTCGCGCCATTGGGCGGACAGGTCGGCCCAGTCGGTGCGGGTGGGTGTGCGGTTGTCGGGGAGTTGGTCCAGGGCCTGGCGGATGCGGGCCAGGGGGATGCCCACGCGTTGGGAGATGCGGATGAAGGAGACGCGGCGCAGGGTGTCGCGGCGGTAGCGGCGTTGGTTGCCGCTGGTGCGGCGGCTGTGGATGAGGCCTTTGCGTTCGTAGAAGTGCAGGGCCGAGACGGCCACGCCGGAGCGTTCGGCCACCTGGCCGACGGTGAGTTCCTTGGTGATGGGTGCCACGGGGCCGAGTTTATGCGGGGTGGGTGTGGGGTCCGGTGAGGGCGTAGGCGCGGGCGTAGCGGCCGCCGCGCAGGAGGAGTTGCCGGTGGGTTCCGGTTTCGGTGAGGTGGCCCTGTTCGAGGTAGAGGATGCGGTCGGTGGTGCGGGTGTGGGTGGGGTGGGTCGTGGCGGTGATGTGTGCGCGGTGGTGGGTGGTGGTGATGAGGGCGGTGGTGGGGTTCAGGGTGCGGATGTGGGCGGGTTGGGGTGTGTGTAGGTGGCCGGTGGTGGGGCGGGTGTGTCCGGTGAGGAGTCGGAGGAGTGCGGTGGGGTCGGGGAGGCCGACCAGGGCCAGGCGTTCGCCGGGGTGCAGGGTCAGGTCGAGGTGGTGCAGGTGTGGGGGCAGGGTGAGGTCGACCAGTTCCACCAGGGGTGGGGTGTGGCGGGTGGGTGCGGGGTGGGTGCGGAGTGTGTGTCGGTGGGTGAGCCTCACGGGTGTTCCGTTCTGGTGGTGGTGCCTCTTGGGTGCTTGGATCACTGCGGGAGGGTGAGAGTTCTTGTTGTGTGTTCGTGTCCTGGGGGCGGGGGTCGGGGCTGGTGGGGGTGTGTGGGTTCAACGTGTGGGTGTGGGTGTGGGTGTGGGTGCCCGTGGGTGGGGTGGCTGTTGTGGTGGGGTGTGCGACCTTGTGGCCTTGGTGGGGGCTTGGTGAGGATGTGGGCCATGGCGCACGAGGTGGTTCTGGTCTGTTTCGAAGACATGTTGGCTCTGGATCTGTCGGGGCCGTTGGAGGTTTTTGCGGCTGCTGATGGGGGTGAGGGGTTCTACCGGCTGCGTACGGCGTCGTTGGGCGGGCACGGGGTGCGGGCCTCCAACGGGTTGCGGGTGGGGGTGGATGTGGCGTTGGAGGAGGTGGAGGGGGCGCACACGCTGCTGGTGGTGGGTGGGCCGGGTGCGCGGCGCGCTGATGCGGTGTTGGCCGGCCAGGTGGGGCGGGTCGCGGCGCGTTCGGAGCGGGTGGTGTCGGTGTGTACGGGGGCGTTCGTGTTGGCGGCTGCGGGGTTGTTGGCGGGGCGGCGGGTGGCCACGCACTGGCGGCACGGTGCGGAGTTGGCTCGGGTGTGCCCGGGGGCGGTGGTGGAGTGCGATCCGGTGTTCGTGCGTGATGGGCGGGTGTGGACGTCGGCGGGGGTGAGTGCGGGCATCGATGTGGCGTTGGCGTTGGTGGAGCAGGACCGGGGGCGGGCGGTGGCGTTGGAGGTGGCGCGGTCGTTGGTGGTGTTCCTGCGGCGTCCGGGTGGGCAGGCGCAGTTCTCTGCGGCGTTGTCGGGGCAGTGGGCGCAGCGTTCGGGGGTGCGGGCGGTGCAGCACTGGGTGGTGGAGCATCCGGAGGCGGATCTGTCGGTGGGGGTTTTGGCCGGGCGTGCGGGGTTGTCGGTTCGTCAGTTCTCGCGTGTTTTTGCGGCGCAGGTGGGGTGTACGCCGGGCCGGTATGTGGAGCGGGTGCGGGTGGAGGCGGCGCGGCGGGGGGTGGGGGGGGGGNATGCGCCGGTGTCGGCGGTGGCGCGTCGGTGCGGTTTCGGGGGTGAGGAGGTGATGCGGCGTGTGTTCGTGCGGGTGGTGGGGTGTGCGCCTTCGCAGTACAGGCAGCGGTTTCGTGGTGTGTGAGTTGAAAAGGGGTGTGTTGTGGTGCAGGTGGCGATGGTGGTGTTCGAGGGTGTGACGTTGCTGGATGCGGTGGGTCCGTATCACGTGTGGAGGTCTTTGCCGGGTGTGGAGGTGGTGTGGGTGGCTGAGCGTCCCGGTGTGGTCGGTGATGGGCGCGGGGGTTCGGTGGTGGCCGAGTACGGGTTGGAGGAGGTGACCGGTCCGGACGTGGTGTGTGTTCCGGGTGGGCCGGGTCAGGAGGCGCTGATGGGTGGGGACGCGGTCGTGGACTGGGTGCGTGCTGTGGATGAGGGCAGTGCGTGGACGGTGTCGGTGTGTACGGGCGCGTTGGTGTTGGCGGCTGCGGGGTTGTTGGAGGGGCGGCGGGCGACGACGCACTGGTTGGCGCGGGGGGAGTTGGGTGCGTGGGGTGTGCAGGTGGTCGAGGAGCGGGTGGTCTTCGACGGCAAGTACGCCTCGGGTGCGGGGGTGAGTGCGGGCATTGATGTGGCGTTGGCGTTGGGTGGGCGCCTGGTGGGGGTGGAGGCGGCTCAGCGGGTGCAGTTGATGTCGGAGTACGATCCGGCGCCGCCGTGGGATGCGGGGTCGCCGGGGCGGGCTCCGGGGTCGGTGGTGGCGTGGGCGCGGGAGCGGTCGCGGTTCTGTCGGTAGCGGGGGTCGGGTGTGTGGGGGAGGTCTCGTGCGGGGCTTGGGTGGTGGCGAGTGGGGTGGGGGTAGGTGGTGGGTGCTTTTCGTTCCCCCCCGATGGGAAGGTGTGTGGGCTCGGTGGAGCACGTGGCTGCTGTGGGGGGGGNNNTCGCCGAGCATTTTGCTTCGGTGGGTGCGCAGGACTATGCGCGTATCGCCCGGGGTGTGGCCGGCGATGCGCACCTGGTGGGGTTGGTGGCGTCGTTGCCGGCGGGTAACAAGCGTCAGCCGAACCTGTTGTTGGGTGCGGTGCGGTTCCTGGGCGGGCCGGTGGGTGAGTGGGCCGGGTTCCGGGCGTTCGTGGTCGAGCACTGGGACCGGGTGCGCTCGGTGGTGCTGGAGCGGTTGACCCAGACCAACGAGGCGCGCCGGTGTGCGGTGTTGTTGCCGGTGTTGGCGCAGTTGCCGGGGCCGTTGGCTCTGTTGGAGGTGGGGTCTTCGGCGGGGTTGTGCCTGTACCCGGATCGCTACCGGTACCGGTTCGGTGATGGGCCCTGGGTGGGGCCGGCCGGCAGCGGTGTGGCGTTGGAGTGTGCGGTCTCGGGTCCGGTTCCGGTGCCCGAACGCGTCCCCGAGGTGGTGTGGCGGGGCGGGGTGGACCTGAACCCGCTGGATCCGGGCCGCGGGGACGATGTGCGCTGGTTGGAGTCGCTGATCTGGCCGGGGCCGCAGGAAGCAGCCCGGCGCGAGCGGTTGCGGGGTGCGGCTGCGGTGGCGGCGGCCGAGCCGGCGCGGGTGGTGGCCGGGGATCTGGTGCAGGTGTTGCCGGAGTTGGCCTCGCAGGTTCCGGCGGAGGCGACGTTGGTGGTCTTTCACAGTGCGGTGGCGGCGTACCTGCCGGAGGCGGACCGGGACGCGTTCGTCGACGTGGTGCGGTCCTTGCCCGGGCACTGGGTCTCCAACGAGGGGTGGAAGGTCTTCCCGTGGTGGGAGGGTGCGCGACCGCCCAGGGAGGGGATGTTCACGGTGGCCCTGGACGAGCGTGTGGTGGCCCATGCGGGCGAGCACGGCCAGGAGGTGGTCTGGGCCTGAGAGCTCTGCGCGCCGCATGGAAGGGGGTGGCCCGGTGGGGGCGCCCCCTGCTTTTTGTTGGTGTTTCTTTGGGGCGGGGCAGGCCGGGGTAGGTGGGGTCTGGATTGGTGTTGCTCTGGTGGATACGGGGTGTGCTGTGGGTTTCGATGTTGCGGGTGTGCGTGCGGAGACGGCGGGCGTGGAGGAGCGGGTGCACCTGAACAACGCGGGGGCGGCGTTGATGCCGGACCAGGTGGTGGAGGAGGTGGTGGGGCACTTGCGGTTGGAGGCCCGGGTGGGGGGTTATGAGGCCGCGGAGATGGCCGAGGCGCGTGTGGAGGGGTTCTACACCTCGGTGGCGCGGTTGTTGGGTGCGCGGCCCGAGGAGGTGGCTTTTACCGAGAGTGCGACGCGGGCGTGGGAGTTGGCGTTGGGGTCGGTGCCGCTGGGCGCGGGGGATCGGGTGTTGACCACGGTCAGTGAGTACTCCAGTAACGGGATGGGGTTGGTCAAGGCGGCGCGTGCGGTGGGGGCGCGGGTGGCGGTGGTGCCCGATGACGCCGATGGTGTGGTGGATGTGGGGGCGTTGGAGCGGGCCTTGGACGCCGGTGGTGTGGTGTTGGTGGCGCTCAACCACATGCCCACGCACAACGGGTTGGTGAACCCGGTGGAGCGGGTGGGGCGGTTGTGCCGTGGGCGGGGGGTGTTGTTGCTGTTGGATGCGTGCCAGTCGGTGGGGCAGGTGGATGTGGATGTGGATCGTGTGGGGTGCGATTTTCTGACGGCGACGGGGCGTAAGTTCTTGCGGGGTCCGCGGGGGACGGGTTTGTTGTATGCGCGTGCGGGGGCGCGTGTGGGTGAGCCGGCGGTGGTGGATGTGTCCTCGGCCGAGTGGGTGGGGGCGCAGTCGTATCGGGTGCGTGAGGATGCGCGCCGGTTCGAGTCGTTCGAGCGCAGTGTGGCGGGGCAGTTGGGGTTGGCGGTGGCGGCCGATTATGCCTTTGCGTTGGGGATGGAGGCGGTGGGTGAGCGTGTGGCCTGGTTGGGTGAGGTCTTGCGTGAGCGGTTGGGGGTGTTGCCGGGGGTGCGTGTGTGGGATCGGGGGCGTGTGGGTGAGCGGTCGGGGATCGTGACGTTCTCGGTTCAGGGGGTGGGTGCTGAGTGGGTGCGTGCGTCGTTGGCAAGGGCGGGGGTGAATGTGAGTGTGGCGCGGGTGCACAACCAGGTGTGGGAGCACCGGGGGTTGCCCGAGGAGGTGGTGCGTGCGTCGGTGCATTACTACAACACCGAGGAGGAGTTGGCGGTGTTGGTGGGGGCGGTGGCCGAGCGCGTGGGTGTGTGAGGCCGCCGGTTGCGGGGGTGGGCGTGGTGGTGCCGGCCCCCGCTTCGTGTGTTCGGTCTCAGGTGAAGCGGTCGGTGGCTCGGCGTGCGGCGTCGAGCATGTCGGTTTGTGCGCTGATGTGTGCGGCGTCCTCGCAGATGGTCAGGGTGGCGTCGGGCCAGGCTCGGGCGAGGGTGTGGGTGGTGGAGGCGGGTGAGGAGATGTCCATGCGTCCGTGGATGAGGGCGCCGGGGGTGCCGTGGAGGCGGTGGGCGTTGTGGATGAGCTGGTCGTGCTCGAGGAAGGCGTGGTGGGACCAGTAGTGGGTGACCAGGCGGGCGAAGCGGTAGCGGTGGTGGGGTCCTGGTAGCGGGGGTTGGGCCGGTGGTGGGGGTGGGTGGCCACGTGGGTGTCTTCCCAGGTGCACCAGGCGCGGGCGGCGCGGTCGCGGGTGGTGGGGTCGGGGTCGTGGAGGAGTTGGGCATAGGCGTGGGCGAGGTGGTGGGGGTCGGCTTCGGGGCCTGCTGCGTCGCGGAAGTGTTGCCAGGCTTCGGGGAAGACGTGGCGCATCTGGTGTGTGAGCCAGTGGATCTCGTGGGGTGAGGTGGTGGTGACCGAGATCAGGGTGAGGGCGCGTACGCGGTGGGGGTGGGTCTGGGCGTAGGCCAGGGCGAGTGTGGTGCCCCAGGAGGCGCCGAGCAGGTGCCAGGTGTCGATGCCCAGGTGGGTGCGCAGGGTTTCGATGTCGTCGATGAGGTGGGTTGTGGTGTTGGTGGTCAGGTCGGTGTGGGGGTGGGCGGCGTCGGGGGTGGAGTTGCCGCAGCCGCGTTGGTCGTACTGGATGAGGTGGTGGCGGGTGGTGTCGAGGAAGTGGGCGTAGCCGGGGGTGGCGCCGGATCCGGGGCCGCCGTGCAGGGCCAGGGTGGGGCGGGCGTGGGGGTTGCCGGTGGTGTAGTAGGCCATGGTGTGGCCGTGGGTGGGGGCATGGGCATGGGTGGCTCCTGGGGGTGCGATTGTGTCTCTACCGTCCGGTAGGTAGTTTCGGGTGTGCAGGCCGGGGCGTTCTCGCTCGGGCCGTTCGACGATCCCACGGCCGCGAGGAGCCCGAACCGATGCCCACTTCCACCCCCACCCGTGCCCGGGCGCTGCAGGTCTACGCCGAACACTTCGCCGCCCACGGCTACCGCGGTACGTCCCTGGACGCGGTCGCGCGCGAGGTGGGGGTGCGCAAACCTTCCCTGTACCACCACTTCCCCGGCGGCAAGGAGACTCTGCACGCCGAGGTGGCGCTGGCGGCGATCGAGAGCCGGGGCGCCGACCTGGCCCGCGCGCTGGAGGTGGAGGGTGGTCTGGCCGCTCAGCTGCGCGCGGTCATCACCGAGGCGGTGGCCGATCCCACCGGGGCCACGACCTCCTTCGAGCAGCACCTGTTCGACTCCCTGCCGGAGCTGGATCCCGGGGCGCGTGAGCGCATCGAGCAGGCCTACGCGCGGCGGTTGTTGGAGCCGATGACCGAGCGTTTGGCGCGCGCGGTGCGGGAGGGGGAGTTGGCCGGGCGCGAGCCCCGGGTGTTGTGCAATGCGTTCCTGCATCTGGCGCGTGCGGTGGACATGATGGGTGAGCCGGGCCCGGCGGCCGAGGAGTTGGTGGGGTTGTTCCTGGACGGGGCCCGGGCCGGGGCTTGAGCTTGGTCGGCGATGGGGGCGGACCTGCGCGGTGAGCGCGCGGGGCCGCCCTTGTCGTGTGTTCAGTGCGCGCGGTGGTCCAGGTGTAGGCGCCGGACGGCTTTTTGGTGCCCGCCGGTGAGTGTGTGCACGCCGGTGAGGGGGGCGTCGGTTCCGGTCAGGGCGCGCACGGCGTGTGCCAGGCGGGTGGAGGGGTCCACGGGGGCGGGGTCAGGCGCGGTCGATGGGGGTCAGGACGCGCTGGAGCAGGTGGGCGAGTTGGGCGCGTTCGTCGGGGTCCAGGGGTGTGAGGAGTTCGCTCTCGCGCTGGAGTTGGCCGGTGAAGAGTTCTTCGGCGAGCTGGGCGCCGCGGTCGGTGAGGGTGACCTGGATTTCGCGGCGGTCGCGGTGGTGGGGGGTGCGGGTGATGAGGCCGGCTTGTTCGAGGCGGGTGAGGCGTTTGGTGGTGGCGGCGCTGGAGGAGACGGTTTCGCGGGTGAGTTGGCGTGGGCGCAGGCCGTGGGGTGAGCGGCGCAGGGCGGCCAGGACCTCGAATTCGGGGCGGGTGACTTCGGCGTCGGTCAGGGCGGTGTCGGTGATGTGGTGCATGAGGGCGGCCAGGCGTAGGACGCGTCCGATGGCTTCCATGCTGGACAGGTCGAGGTCGGGGCGCAGGTGGGCCCAGCTGTCGCGGAAGCGGGAGAGGGCGTCGCTCACGTGGGGTTCCTGGTCGGTCGGTTGTGGGTGGTGGGGAAACACCCTACAATAATTTACTTGTGAACTACTTGTGGTCTTTATGGGGTCGGGTGGCCCGCACCCTCACCGGCCGCGGCGCCCTGACTCCCCGCACCGTGCACGGCAACGTCTGGGCCACCGCCCTGCGCGCCGGACTCAGCGTCACCCTGGCTCTGGGCGCCCTGTACGCGCTGGGGCGCGTGGACCTGATCCCGTACGCGGCGATGGGCTGCTTCACCGCCCTGTACGCACGCGACGAGACCTACGCCCGGCGCCGTCGGCTGCTGGCCGTGGTCGGCGCCGCCCTGACCGCATCGGTGGCCGCGGGCGCGCTCACCCAGGTCCTGCTCGCCCACACCCTGGCCGCCGTGGTCACCGGAGCGCTGGTGGCCGGGGGCGCCAAGTACCTGGCCGACGCACTGGCCTTCGGACCGCCCGGCGGGCTCATGTTCGTCTTCGCCGCCGGGGTGGCCGCCTACAACCCCCTGGAGGCGGCCCAGGTCCCGCTGGTGGTGGCCACCACCGCAGGCGCGGCCGCCCTGTCCTGGTCCCTGGCCCAGGTCGGAGCCCTGGCCTGGGCGCACGCACCCGAACGCCTGGCCACCGCCCGCGCCCTGCACGCCGTGGCCCGCCACCTGCGCGCGCCCGGCCCCGCCACCACCGACGGGGCCGAGGAGGCCCTGGAAACGGCCTGGTCCACCCTGCTGTCGGCGCGCGAGCCGGGGCCGCTCCACCGTGACCTGGAGCTGCTCACCGCACGGGCCGAGGACCTGTTCACCGGGGCCCACAGCGACCTGGAACGCGCCCGCGCCGGCGCCGAACTGGGCGAGATGGCCCGTCGGGCGCGCCGCGAGGTGCGCCCCCAGCCGGCCCTGAGCAGCGGCGAGCACCGCACCTTCACCGACCGGGCCCACCGCATGCGCACCCACCACCCGGTGCCCGCCATGGGCCGCGCCCTGCGCCGGGCCTGGCGGCGGCCCTCGCCCACCCGGGTGTCGGTGGTGCGGATCGTGGTGGCCTCCCTGGTCGCGGGCGCCGCCGCCTGGGCCCTGGGCATGGGACACGGGTACTGGGCCGCGGTCTCGGCCGGGTCGGTGCTGCAGGCCACCAACGTCACCACCACCTGGCACCGCACCCTGCAGCGCGCCGCGGGCACCGTGGCCGGGGTGGTGCTGGCCGCGGCCCTGTTCTGGACCGACTACTCGGTTCTGGGCACCATCGCACTGGTGGTGGTGCTGCAGATGGCCGCCGAGCTGGTGGTGGGCACCAACTACTCCTACGCGATCGTGTTCGTGACCCCGCTGACCCTGGCGCTGTCCAGCCTGGCCCACCCGGCAGCCGCCGCCCAGGACCTGGCCGGCGAGCGCCTGTGGGCCACGGTGCTGGGAGCGCTGGTGGGGCTGGTGGTGTGCGCGTTGCTGCCCAACCGCACCGCGGCCGAGCACCTGGAACAGGCCCGCGCCGAGTGCGAGGTGTGCTGCGCCCGCTTCGCACAGGGCCAGGGCCCCCACCAGCGGCGCCGGCTGGGCCGGTCGGTGGTGGCCCTGGCGCGCGCTCGCGACCTGGCCCGCGGCGAGTTCGGCGTCTGCCCCGGCCACCTCGAGCGGGCCGGGGCCACCCTGGAGCGTGCGCGATGCCTGGCGGGCCCGGCCCGGGGCACCGGGGACGCCCAGCACGCGGGCCACCCCTGAGCCCGGCGGCCGGCGCGTGCTGCGGGTCAGTCCAGGCCGGGGCCGTCGGTGACCTGCTTGTCCTGGCCCTGGTCGTCCTTGGTGATGGTGAAGGAGTCCACCACCTCACCGGAGGCGGTCAGGGCGCGGTAGTCCAACTGCCCGTCCTCGACCTGCACGCTCTGGAAGGTCTGGGTGTCGGTGGCCTGCACCCGCACCTCGGCGCCGTGGTCGGTCCAGTTGTCCTGGCCGGCCTCGTACATCTTCGGCCCGGTGACGGTCACCGCGTAGACCGGGCCGGTGTGCACGTCCTGCTCGTCGGTGCGGTGCTCGGTGAGGTTGCCGCGGCTGTAGGAGTGGTCGTGGCCGGCCAGGACCAGGTCGACGTCGTGTTCCTCCAGGATCTGCAACCACGCATCGCGCAGGGGGGCGTTGTCGCGGCCGGGGTTGTTGGACAGCAGGGGGTGGTGGAAGGTCACCACTGTCCAGGGGTGGGGGTTGGAGGCCAGGGTCTGTTCCAGCCACTGGGCCTGCTCGTCCAACCAGCTGCCCGGGGACAGGGGTGCGGCGTCGCGGTAGTTGGAGTTCAGGGCGATGAAGCGCACGCCCTGGTGGTCGGTGTGGCCGACCGTCTCGGCCAGGTCGGTGCCGCCGGTGTCGGGGCCGTTGCCGGGGCCGGGCAACTGCAGTGGCCAGTACTGGGACAAGTTCAACAAGGAGTACTCGTGGTTGCCGGGGGCGGCCACGTGGTTCATGGTCCCGGTCGCTTCACCGAAGGCGCCGTACCACTGGTTCCACTGTTGTTCGTCGTTGGCGTCGTCGATGAGGTCGCCGGCGTGCACGGCGACCTCGGCGTCGGGTTCGGCCTGCAGGGCGGCCTCGATGACGGGTCCGGCCCCGTCGGTGATGTCGGTCTGCACGTCGCCGAAGGACAAGAACGTGAAGGGCTCGGCGCCCTGGGCGGCGGTGGTGAAGTGCTGCCATGGGCTGATCTGGTCGGCGCCGTCGCCGACCCGGTACCGGTAGTCGGTGTCCGGCTGCAGGCCGGTGGCGGTGGCGGTGTAGAAGGTGCCCTGGGCCTGGCCGGTGGCGGAGGCGGCCACGGTGGTGATCTGCTCGGGGTCGGAGGCGGGGGCGATGTGTAGCTGGGTGTGGGCCTGGTCCGTGGTCCGCCAAGTCACGGTCTGGGAGGTGGCCGGGTCGGCGGTGGGTGAGAGCAGGATGCGGTCGGGCGGCGCCTCCTGTGCCAGGGCCTGCGGGGCGAGCCAGAACAGGCCGGTGGCCACGGTCAGGCCGCTCAGTGCGGCGGCGGAGCGGGCCAGGGTTCTGCGGGCGGGTGCACGCATGGGCGCGGGGTGCCTTTCGTGCGGGGGAGCGGGCCTGGGGAATCTAGCGCGCTTTTGGGGGCAGGGCGTGAACACCCGGCCTCGGTGTGTCGGATCCCGGTGCGGGCGAGGGGCCAGCACCACCACAGCACGGCCCCGCACACCGCGCACCCGGCCGGGACCAGCGCGGCCGCGCCCGGGGCGTGGATCAGGCACGCGGTGGAGGCCCCGCTCTCGCGTGCCCAGGCGCTCCGGGCACCCATGGCAAGGACGGCCAGGGCCAGCAGGGGGAGGGGTCGCCGACCAGCGTGGCCCAGGCTGCGGCCCCTCGCCCGTGGGTCTGTGGCGGTGGTGGGTCTACCCGGGCGTGTGTGGGCGCATGCGTCGTGGCCGGTCAGCGGCGCGGGGGCAGGGGGATGCGGTCCAGGTCCGCGGCCAGGGTGGTCGGGCCGGGGTAGGCCTGGGCGGCCTGGTCGAGGAAGCGCTGGTCGTCGCCGTGTTCGTAGCGTTCGGAGATGTGGGTCAGCACCAGGTGGCGTACCCCGGCGCGGGCGGCGATGCCGGCGGCCTGGCGGGCGGTGAGGTGGCCGTAGGCGTGGGCCAGGTGTTCTTCGCTGTCCAGGTAGGTGGATTCGATGAGCAGTAGGTCGGCTCCGGCGGCCAGTTCTTCGGCCTGGGGGCAGGGGGCGGTGTCCATGATGTGGGCCACGACCTGGCCGGGGCGTGGGTGGGCGACCTGTTCCAGGTGCACGGTGGTGCCGTCGGGGCGGGTGAGGTGGCCGTGGGTCTTGATGTGTCCGGCGTCGGGGCCGGTGATGGCGTGGTGGGCCAGGGCGTGGGGGTCCAGGCGCCAGGTGTCGGGTTCGGCGATGCGGTAGCCGTAGGTGGGCACCGAGTGGTGCAGGGGCAGGGCGCTGATGTGCAGGTTCGGTTCGCCGGTGGGGCAGGTGCCGTGGCCGCCCACGGGTTGGGCGGTGATGCGGTCGGTGTCGACGAAGGCGGTGGCGTGGCGCAGGCGCTCGAAGTGGTCCTGGCCCTGGGCGGGGTAGGCGATGCGCACGGTGTGGGGGACCTGGTCTCGGGCGATGCGTTGGATGGTTCCGGGCAGGCCCAGGCTGTGGTCGCCGTGGAAGTGGGTGATGAGGATGCGGGTGATGTCGGTGGCCGAGACGCCGGCGGGGGGCATCTGG
>NZ_ANBF01000002.1 GCF_000341025.1 Nocardiopsis salina YIM 90010
GCGGGTGGGCACGGCGCTGGAGGTGCCCAGGACCAGGAGTTCTCGTACCGACATGGGCTGCATCCTGGCACAGGCGGTGGCGCCGCTGATGCGTGAGGGCGGTGCGGGTTCGATCGTCAACATTTCCTCGGCCGCGGGGTTGATGGGCCTGGTGCTGATGGCCGGATACGGGGCCTCCACGTGGGGTGTGCGCGGGTGGAGCAGCGGGCCCACGGTCAAGTACGTGCTGGGCCAGTGAGTTTTACCCCTTTTCACGCAGGGTTCCACGTGAAACACCCTGTGTGTGGTTCTGGTGGCCTTGACATGCGGCGTCGGGGCCACAGTGGTGCGGGGCCGCGGCGCAGGGGGTTCAGCAGCGTTCGGCCAGCCAGGCCAGGAACAACACCAGCACGAACAGGTAGAAGGCGGTCGAAGCCCACTCGGGGCCGCGTGCACCCATGGCACCTCTCAGACATCGTTGCGGACACGGATCCTCTCGGGGTACCAGCACACGCGCCCTGGCCACAGGCGTTGGCCACATCAGGCCACACGCACACCAGTGGCCCCACCTTCCTGTGAGGGAACGCGGGCGGGGAAAACCGCTCGCCGGCCCGGGCGCGGGGTGCGTAGACTCCGCCCCGGCGCGCACCGTAGCGGCATCGGTGCACGTCAGGGCAGCGTGCACCGAACAGGGGGGCGGCGGGGGCACAGCGATCGAGGACCTCTACCACCGGCTGGGATACGCGAGCGTGCGGGCGCGGGGCCAGGGCATGGAAGGCCAGGTCCACCACCTGGGGCAGGGGCGGGTGGGCAAGGCCTGGTTCTGGCGCACCGGGGGTGAACTGCGTACCCTTTCGGTCTTCTACGAGGAGCCGGCCGCCCAGGACCTGCCCTGGGACAGCCCCCGCATCCTGGGGTCCGAGTAGGAACGGAACGGTGAGTCCCGGCAACTGTCACATCTGTTGACACCCGTGGCGGGGCACACCACCCTGTCGGCATGGACGGTGACGCGGTGGCCTTCGTCAGAGCCGACGTGGAACGGGTGTGCGCGGAGTTCGCCCACCTGGCCCCGGCGGTGCGGTTGCGCAAGCTCGCCGAGCTGCGAGCCGCCCTGGATGGGGCCCTCGATCAGGCGACGGTCGCGGCGATGGGCGACGCCCGGGCCGAAGGGTGGGGGCTGCGCCGGATCGCGGCGTTCTCGTCCGTCTCCCACGAGCAGGTACGGCGCACCCTCGCAGCAGCGGGCGAGAACACCGCGGGATGAGAGGCCCTACTGGCCGGGGCGGGGTGCGCGCAGCGGGCGCAGCCGCCCGGCACCGATCTCGGGAGCGAGCTTGAAGTTGTAGCGGCCCAGCATGTTGAGGTGTTCGCTGCCCAGAGGGCTGAGGCGGGCGATGTCAGCGGCGTGCACCCGGGTGCCCTCGGCACGGATCTGCTCGATAGCGCGGGCGGTGTAGACGGTGTTCCACAAGATGACGACGTTGACCATGAAGCCGAGCGCGCCGAGCTGGTCCTCCATGCCCTCACGGTAGCGCTGGCGCAGCTCGCCCTTTTGGCCGTGGAAGATCTTACGGGCCAGGGTGTGGCGGGATTCTTGCCGGTTGAGCTGGGTGTTGACCCGGCGCCTGAGGAGTTCGTCGTCGAAGTAGGAGGCCAGGTAGATCGAGCGGTCCAGGCGTCCCAGCTCCATCAGGGCCCGGCCGATCGGGGTGGGGGTGCCGCCTCCGGCCAGGTAGCGGAACAGTTCGCTGGCCTTGACCGCCCCGGAGCGCAGGGAGGCCGCCACCCGCAGCAGTTCGTCCCAGGAGTCGGTGATAAGGCCGGTGTTGATCCGGGTGCGAGTGAGGTTGTTGAGCGGGCCGTAATCGGCCGCGGGGTCGGTGCGGTACAGCGTCGCTGATCCGGCGTCGGCCAAGCGGGGGGAGAACTGCCAGCCCATGAGGCGGAAGATGCCGAAGGCGATCTCGGAGGCCCCGGCGGTGTCGGAGGTGATCTCGGTGGGGCGCAACGAGGTCTCCTGCTCCAGCAGCCCTTCGAGGATGTAGTACCAGTCCTTGGGGGTGCCGGGGATGACGATGCCGTGGAAGCCGGTGAACTGGTCGGAGGTGAAGTTGTAGTAGGTCACCCCGCGGGCGCCCTTGCCCTTGCCGAAGTACTTGGTGTTGGGACCGGCGTTGATGGTCTTGACCGGGACGATGAAGCGCAGCCCGTCGGCGGAGGCCAGCTCGCCGCCGCCCCAGGCGGCCACGATGTCCAGACGTGAGTGGTAGTCGACCAGGTCAGCGTTGGCCGGGGTGAGCGTGGAGGCGCGGATGTAGTTCTGCTCGGTCCAAAACAGCCGGTCCAGCGAGAGGGCTTCGCTGGCCTCGGAGACCATCGGGCGCATGCCGACGTTCATGGCTTGGGCGCACAGCACGGCGGCGATGGAGGTGATCATGTCGTCCTTGCGGGAGGGTGTCTGGCCGCCCACGTGGGTGAACCGGTCCAGGCACCCGGTCCAGGAGTGGACCTCCAACAAAACCTCGGGGAAGTCCACGACGGGGATGCGGGCAGCCACGCTCTCTCTCAGGGCAGTCAGTGAGGCGGGCTCGTCCAGGGCGTCCAGGCCGGACAGCACGAGGTGGTCGCGGCCCTCGCGCTGCTCGATGCGCACCGAGGGGTTGGCCGCCAGGCCATCGGCGAGCTGGCGGTAGGCGCCGTCCAGCCGATCAGCCCACCGGGGAAGGTCCACACCGGGTTCGGGTGCCAGGCCCAGGTCGCGGCACAGGCCGTCCCGGGCGGCCTCCCACGCGGATCCGGCCAGCAGCCCGGCGGTGGGGTCGCCCCACTTGCCCAGTCCGGGCACGAACACCTCGTGGCGGCGCAGCG
>NZ_ANBF01000003.1 GCF_000341025.1 Nocardiopsis salina YIM 90010
TCCTTGTCGAACTCACCGGCGCCTGGTCCGCTGGTGGGGAAGACGCGGCGCTGCCAGGCGGGGGTGAGGAACTTGGTGGGCACGATCGTGGGGTCGACGCGAGTGCGGCGCCGGGGCAGGCTCCGCACGAAGTCCAAGGCGTCGATCACGTCGGCGCCGGCGGGGCTCTCGCCGTGGTCGAAATCCAGGGTGCGCAGCAGCTTGGGTAGGAAGCGGCGGATGGTGGCGGCGCGCTCCATCAGTTCGGCCTGGGCGTCCTCGTCGGGCTCGCGGGCCAGGTCGCCGACGGTGGTGGCGGCGTTGTCCACGCGCGCGGTGTCCATGCAGGCCACGATCGCTCGCACGTCGCTGTCGGGGTCCTTGAAGGAGTCGACGACCTTGAGCCAGGCCTCGCGCAGCACCAGGGCGGCGGCGTCCAGGTCCTTGATGGAGCGCATACGGGCCCGGTTGGCGCGGTGGGCGGCGGTACGGATCAGATCGCCGATGAGCAGGTCGAACACCTCCACGGCCTCATCGGCCGCGGCGGGTTCCAGGGTGGCGGCGAAGGCGACCAGGGTCGCCATCTGGCGGTCGTCGGCGAGTTGGGCGACGGCTTGGGCGCGGGCGGCCTTGGCGAAGCGCGCCAGGGCCACGATCCGTCCCGGTGGAACCGAGGACAGGTCCCAGGCGGAGGCGCCCAGGGAGCGGATGGCGGCGTAGCGGTCCAGGGCTTTGACGACGCCCTTGCCGCTGATGTCGGTGGGGCTCTTGCGGTAGCGGTCCAGCTGGGAGACGCGCCCTCCTTCGGCCACGTTGACCAGGGCCTGAAGGGTTGTGCGCTGCTCGGGTGTGGGGGCGGCGGACAGGAGTTTGAACTGGCGCAGGGCCACGCGCTCGCGCACACCGGCGATGAGCCGTTCCAGGGTGGTCACGCCGGGCAGCAGGATCTTGGCCTCGACCAGGCGGTTGGTGGCCAGGTCGAACAGCACGCTGGGGCGCTCGTTGCCCGACCAGGAGCGCCGGTAGGCCCAGATGCCCAGCAACAGCCACTGGTGGGGGCCGAAGAGGGTGTAGCCGTAGCGTTCGCGGATCAGCTTCTGGTGGTCCCAGCGGCCCTTCTTCTCCCCGTACCCCTTGAGGTGATCAGCGGTCAGGCCGAGTTGTTCGGCGACGAAGTCCACGACGGCGGTGGGCACCTCGGTGGGATCGTCCAGGAACGTGCCAAGGAAACGCACGGTGGTCAGTTGCAGGGCCAGGCCGAGCTGGTTGCGCGGCCCGTAGGCGCCCATCGCCAGGCGGCGTGCGTCGGCGTCCAGGTGGAAGAAGGCGCCCAGTTGGGACTCGTCGGGGACGGTGTTGAAGCGGCCGTAGCGCTCGCGCTGGGCGGTGGTGAGGAAGTTGACCGGCATGAGGGGGTGTCTTCCGTGGAACGGGCCACCTCCGTGGGGCGGCGGGCGGACTCGGCACGGGGATTGTCCCAGGCCGGGACCTGTCTGGGTCCGATTCGGCGTGATCTGCCGGATACGGGGGCGGCGCGGGAGAGCTCGCCTTGGCCTTTCGGTGGCGGCGTCGCCGTGCTGCCGGTGACCGGGGACTACTGGTGCTGTTCGGCGTCAGAGCCGGGGTTGGTGGGTGTGCAGCAGTCCTCGGGTCCCTGTTTCCGGTGACGCAGACGCGTCACCAAGGACGAGGCCACCGCGGTGGCGACGGCAACGGCGGCCAGGACGACGACGGCGGTCTGGTGGGCCTGGACCCAGCCGGACAGCTGTGCTGCCCACCGCTCGACCCCGAGCCCGGTGCTGGACGGCCGCCCGGTGGCGGCCGGGAACCAGTAGTAGGCCAGGAAGAGGCCGCTCAGGAGCAGGACACCGCCGCTGAGGCGGCCGGTGTAGCGGGCCAGGCCGGTGATGCGGCGGNCACCGCCAACAGCATCAGCAGCACGGCCGCCCCCGCGACGTAGGCGGCCAGCACCCCCAGCAGGGCGGTGATGCTGGAAACGGCGCTGGCCTGGGCGATGACGGCCAGCAGCACCCCGAAGGTGCAGGCCATGGACGCGACCGCGTAACCAACGCCGAACAAAGCCAGACGGCCGGTCCCGGCGGGGGCGTTCCCGCTCTTTGCGGCGAGGCCGGGCAGGCGCAGCGGCACGCGGATGCCGATCAGCATCAGGGCGCCGAGCACGGCCAGCACGGTGCCGGTGGCCAGGCCCGCCCAGGGGGCGAGGGTGAGCAGGGAGCGGGCCCCCAGGCTGACCGCCCCTGCCAGGACGGCCAGGGTTCCGGCGAAGCCGACGGTGAGGGCGGCCCCGGCCTTGAGTCCGGCGGCGGGCGGGCCACCGCGGCCGGAGCGGGTGGCCACGTCCAGGTGGTAGGTCAGGTAGGCGGGCAGCAGCGCGATCCCGCACGGGTTGAGCGGTGCGATCACCCCCGCGCCGAAGGCCAGGGCCAGCAGTGCACCCATCAGGCGCCCACCTCCTCGAGCGCGGCCAGGATCTGCTCGGCCGAGGGGTCGGTCGCCCGGTAGGCGACCTGCCCGTCAGGGGTGGCGATGAGCAGGGTGCCCAGCGCGGTGACCTCGTAGGTGCTGGACAGGGCGCCGTCGGTGTCGGTGGCGGCGGGCACGTCCGCGGCCTGGACCGTGTCCAGGAGTTCGGTGATGTACTCGGCGGGCTCGTTCGGGTCGATGTCCACGGCCAGGAAATCGGCCTGCTCGGCGGCTTGGGCGTGGGCCTCGCCCAGGGCTGCGGCGCCTTGGGCGCAGCTTCCGCAGTTGACGGTGAAGAAGAACATCACGGCCGGCTTGTCGGCGGGCACGGTGACCTCCTCCCCCTCCAGGGTGGCCAGGGTGACGGGCTCGGCTTGGGCTGGGGCCGGCGAAGCAGAGGGCCCGTCGGACCCGGCCGATTCCGAGGTCGCGCAGGCGGCGGCGCCGACAAGAACAGCGGTGAGTAGCGCGATCGTGGCGGCGGCGCGGCGCGGGCCACGTGTCGTGGAGGAAAGTGTCGTCACTGGTAGGGGTCCTTGCGGTGCGGAGCGGAGGGGGGCTGGCAGCAGTCGGCGTCATCGCTTCTGCGGCGGCGGCT
>NZ_ANBF01000004.1 GCF_000341025.1 Nocardiopsis salina YIM 90010
AACCAGCCCCCAGCAGCAAGGGTGAGCAGGGCGGCGCCGATGAGGTAGGGGTTGGCCGCCGCGGCGCCGAGCAGCCCGAGCCCTCCGGCGGCGATCAGCACGGGAGCGGCGCAGCACAGGGCCATGGCCGCGACGGCGCCGATCACTCCCAGGTAGGAGCGCATGGTCGGCCTCCTTGCTAGTGGTGGTGGGCGTCTATGCGTTCGCAGCACGCCAGGGCGGTGCGGTTGTCGGCGGCCAGGGCGCGCGCGAGTACTACCAGGTCGGCCACCCGGGGGTCGGCGACCCGGTAGTAGGCGCGGCGGCCCTGGCGTCGGACGGACACGTATGCGCAGTCGGCCAGGCATCCCAGGTGGGCGGAGACCCGGCCCTGGGACAGGCCCACGTGGGCCACGCACTCGGTGACGGTGTGCTCGTCGTGCAGCAGGAACTCCAGCAGTCGCAGCCGGGTGGGGTCGCCCAGGGCTCGGAAGAACTTCGCGACCACCTCCACACCCGTGCCCGGGTCGGGGAAGAGCGCCTGTGGTGTGGTCGGTGCCTGGGTCGGGGTCGTGGTGTCGTCCACGGGGGACACGTCCCTCCACATCGTTTGATCTATTCGCTTGGGCGGATACTATGCTGGCAGAATACATCCGTCAAAGCGAATAAGACGAGGTCGGCTGGGTAGCCGACGTACAGGGAGGCATGGTCATGGCTTTTGATCTGGCGGTCATCGGTTCGGGCGGGGCGGCGTTCGCGACCGCGATCGCCGCGCGGCGCAAGGACCGCTCGGTGGTGATGGTCGAGCACGGCACTGTCGGCGGGACCTGTGTCAACACCGGGTGCGTGCCCTCCAAGGCACTGCTGGCCGCCGCCGAGGCGCGCCACGTCGCCCTGTCCTCAGGCCGGTTCCCCGGCATCCGTACCAGCGCCGAGGAGGTGGACTTCGCCGAGCTGATCGGCGGCAAGCGCGCCCTGGTGGAGGGCATGCGCGCCGACAAGTACACCGGCCTGGCCGCCGAGTACGGCTGGGAGATCGTGGCCGGCCACGCCCGCTTCACCCAGGGCCCGGCACTGGAAGTGGAGCTGGCCGGCGGCGGAACACAGCGGGTGGAGGCCGCCCACTACGTCATCGCCACCGGCTCGGCCCCCTGGGCACCCCCGATCCAGGGCCTGGAAGAGGCGGGATACCTGACCTCCACCACCGCCATGGAACTGGAGGCACTGCCGTCCTCGCTGCTGGTGGTGGGCGGCAACTACATCGGCCTGGAACAGGCCCAGCTCTTCGCCCGCCTGGGAGTCAAGGTGAGCGTGGTGGAGATGATGGAGCGCCTGGCCCCAGGCGAGGAGCCCGAGGCCGGTGAGGCCATCGCCGGCATCTTCGCCGACGAGGGCATCACCGTGCGCACCGGCGCCACCGTGAGCGCCATCCGCCGCACCGGCGACCGCGTCATCGCGACCATCGACGGCCAGGAGTCGGAGTTCGGCGAGGTGCTCATCGCCACCGGCCGCCGCCCCGTTACCGGCGGCCTGGGGCTGGAGGAGGTCGGGGTCCAAGTGGGTGAGCGGGGTGAGGTCGTGGTCGACGCGTACCTGCGCACCGGCAATTCCCGCATCTGGGCGGCGGGGGACGTGACCGGGCACCCGCAGTTCGTCTACGTCGCCGGAGCGCACGGGGCGGTGGTGGCCGACAACGCCCTGGACGGCGCCGACCGCGTCCTGGACTACCGTCATCTGCCGCGGGTGACCTTCACCGGCCCGGCCATCGCCGGTGTCGGGCTGACCGACGCCCAGACCGAGCAGGCGGGCCTGGACTGCGAGTGCCGGGTCCTGCCCCTGGAGAACGTCCCCCGCGCGATCGTCAACCGCGACACCCGCGGCCTGGTCAAGATCGTGGCCGAGCGCGACACCGGCCGTGTGGTGGGCGTGACCGCGGTGGCCGAAGGAGCGGGCGATGTGATCGCCGCGGCGGTCTACGCCGTGCAGGCGGGGATGACGGTGGAGCAGATGGCCAACACGTGGTGCCCGTACCTGACCATGGCCGAGGGGTTGAAGCTGGCCGCCCAGACCTTCACCCGCGACGTCGCCCTGCTCTCCTGCTGCGCCTCCTGACGCGCGGCCACGAAAGGCACCCCGTCATGGACACCACGTCCGACCAGATCGCCGACCGCCTCACCACCGCCTTCAGCACCGCCGACCACGCACGGGCCCGCCCCTGGCTGTGGTCTACCCTGCTCCGGCTCCTCAGCCAGGGCCGACCCGTCACCACCGGCCAGCTCTCCGCCGCCACCGACGCCTCCAGAGAGGAGGTGCGTGAGGCGCTGGCCACGCTGCCCGACACCGAGTACGACGACGCCGGCCGCATCGTCGGCAGCGGCCTCACTCTCAACCCCACTCCGCACCGCTTCGAGGTCGACGGACGGCATCTGTACACCTGGTGCGCTTTGGACACCCTGATGTTCCCGGCCGTCCTGGGCCGCACCGCCCACGTGGCCTCCCCCTGCCACGCCACCGGCACCCTGGTACAGCTGACCGTGGAACCGGACAGGATCACCCGCGTGGAGCCCGCCACCGCGGTGGTCTCCCTCCTGGTCCCCGACGACGTGACCTTCGTGCGCTCCTCCTTCTGCGACCAGGTCCACTTCTTCGCCTCCATCGAGGCCACCAGGCCGTGGTTGGGGTGTCGGTAAGGAGCGTGTCACCAGGTGCCAAGTAACCCGCGAGTAACTTACGGGTTCTCCGGACAACCAGCCCCAGCGCCCCGGAAGATCGTGGATAGCCGGGCGTACCGCTCGGCCAGGGACACGAGCGGGCAGGGGACGGTCGGGTGGCGCGTGATCTGGACCTGGACGAACTCCTCGACGCCTTCACCCTCACCGCCGACGAGTTGAGGCTGCTGCGGAACAAGTCCGGGGCGACCCGGCTCGGGTTCGCGCTGACCCTGCGTTTCCTGCTCTGGCGCGGCCGGTTCCCGCGCGGCCGCGGTGAGGTGCCCGACAACGCCGTCGTCCACGTGGCCAGGCAGGTCAAGGTCGAGCCTTCCGAGATCGCCTTCTACGACTGGCAGGGGCGTTCGGCCAAGCGGAACCGCACCGAGATCCGCGAGTTCACCGGCTTCGGCGAGTGCTCGGTTCCCGACGCCGAGAAGGTCACGCTGTGGTTGGCCGAGAACGTGTGCGACCAGGAGCGCAACCCCGACCGGGTACGCCAGCGCCTGCTGGAGCACTGCAAAGAGGAGCTGATCGAGCCGCCGGAGAAGACCCGCATCGAGCGGATCGTGCGCTCGGCGCTGAGCCAGGCCGAGGATCAGATGATGGCCCGCGCGGTGGGCGAGGTGCCCGCCGAGGTCGTGGAGCGGATGCTCACGCTGATCGGTCAGGCCAGCGACGACCCCGACGAGGCGCCGGCGGCAGGGGAGGGCCCCGAGGTGTATGCGCGGATCAAGGACGCCCCGGGCAATGTCAGCCTCAAGACGCTGATCGCGGAGAAGACGAAGCTGGAAGCGGTGCGCGCTGTCGGGGTGCCGCACCGGGCCTTCGCGCGCCTCCCGGCCACGATGGTGGCCGCGTGGCGGGACCGGGCCGCGGCCGAGGCTCCCTCGCACCTGCGCGGCCACCCGCACCAGATCAAGGTGTGCCTGCTGGGAGCGCTGCTGTTCTCACGTGAGCGGGAGATCACCGACACCCTGGTCGATCTGGTGATCTCGACCGTGCACAAGATCAACGCCCGCGCGGAGAAGGTCGTGACCGCCGAGTTCGTTCGCGACCTCAAGCGGGTCTCGGGCAAGGAGGACATCCTCTTCCGGATCGCCGAGGCGTCCGTGGGCTCGCCGGAGTCGCTGGTGCGCGAGGTGGTCTACCCGGCCGCCGGCGGTGAGCAGACGCTGAAGGACCTGCTGGCCGAGTTCCGGTCCAAGGGCACCAGCTACCGCCAGCACAAGCAGCGGGTGTTCAAGTCCTCCTACTCCAACCACTACCGCGTGGGGCTGCTCCAACTGCTGGACGTGCTGGAGTTCCACTCCTCCAACGACGTGCACCGCCCGCTGGTCAAGGCCCTGGAGCTGATCTGCCGCTACCGGGAGGTGGCCAACAACCGCCCCTACTACGACGCCGGTGAGCACGTCCCCGTCGACGGGGTGATCCCCTTCGAGCTGCGCGAGCTGCTGCACCGCACCGACCAGCGCGGCCGGGTGCGGGTGCTGCGCACCGTCTATGAGTGCGGGGTGTTCCAGAGCCTGCGCGAGCAGTTGCGCTGCAAGGAGATCTGGGTGGTGGGCGCGGACCGGTGGCGCAATCCGGATGAGGACCTGCCCGCCGACTTCGCGGACAAGCGCGTGGAGAACTACCGGAAGTTGAACCAGCCCCTGGATCCGGATGAGTTCATCGCGCGCCTGCGCGGCGACATGGTGACCGAGCTGGCCCACCTCAACGACGCGCTGCCCCGCCTGGGGTGGGTGGAGGTCGCCGAGCGCAAGGCGGGGGCGATCAGCCTGACGCCGTTGGAGGCGCGTGCTGAGCCGCGCAACCTGCGCAGGTTGAAGAAGGCGGTGCGCGCCAAGTGGGGTGTGGTCCCTTTGCTGGACATGCTCAAGGAGACCGCGCTGCGCACCGGGATGCTGGAGGCCTTCACCGGGGTCGGCACCCGCGAGGCCATCACCACCGAGGAGCTGTGGGAGCGGCTGATCCTGGTGATCTACGCCTATGGCACCAACACCGGGCTGCGTCGGGCGGCTGCGGGCGAGCACGCCTACTCCGAGGACGACCTGCGCTACATCCGGCGCCGCTACTTCACCATCGAGGGGGCCCGGGGCGCCGCCCGCGCGATCGCCAACGCGACCTTCGCCATCCGCTCCGAAGCGCTCTGGGGGCAGGGGGCGACCGCGGNGGTGGGGTCGGACTCCACGCATGTGAAGGCGTTCGACCAGAACCTGTTCACCGAGTGGCACTCGCGGTACGGGGGCCGGGGTGTGCTCATCTACTGGCACATCGAGGAGCGGTCGATGGCCGTGCACTCCCAGTTGCTGTCGTGTTCGGCCTCGGAGGTGCACGCCATGGTGGAGGGGGCGATGCGGCACGGCACCTCGATGAACGTGGAGGCCAACTACGTCGACTCCCACGGCCAGTCCGAGATCGGGTTCGGTATCACGCGGTTGCTGGGGTTCAAGCTGTTGCCGCGCATCAAGCAGATCAACCGGGTCAAGCTCTACCAGCCCGACCGCGGCGACCTGGAAACCTACCCGCTGTTGCGGCCTGCGATGACCCGGCCGATCCGCTGGGACCTGATCGCCCAGCAGTACGACCAGATGATCAAGTACGCCACCGCGATCCGGCTGGGCACCGCCTCCACCGAGGCGATCCTGCGCCGCTTCACCCGGGCCGCCTCCCACCCCACCTACGCGGCGATGCTGGAGGTGGGCCGGGCCGAGAAGACCGCGTTTGCGGCGCGCTACCTGCGCGATCGCGATTTGCAGTACGAGGTGGGGTCGGGGCTGAACGTGGTGGAGAACTCCCACGGCATCCACGGCGAGATCCTCTACGGCAAGACGGGGGAGCTGTCCTCCAACCGCCGCGAGGAGCAGGAGTTGACCATGCTCGCCCTGCACATCCTCCAGGCGTGCCTGGTGTATGTGAACACGCTGATGCTCCAGCAGGTGCTGGCCGAACCCGAGTGGGAGAACACGCTGACGGCCGAGGACCGGCGCGGGCTCACCCCGCTGTTCTCCTCGAACATGAGCCCCTATGGCGACATCCGTCTGAACATGGGCAACCGCCTGGCCCTGGGTGGATGAGACCGAGACGGTGTCCGGACCGGGTGCGGGAACCGGTGGGTGTGCCTACAGTCCGAAGGCGCCGCCCTCGATGAGGATGACCACACCCAGGACAATGAGGACCAGAGGCAGCAGGATGTGACCCCAGCGGCTGAGCGCGCGGGCGATGGGAGCGCGGGTGGCCAGGAACTTGCCGGCCGCGCACAGCACACCGACCAGGATCAGAAAGACCGTCGCGTAGACGGCCAGACTGGCGTAGCCGACGGTGACGAAGACGGGGACGTAAACGCCGATGTTGTCGCCGCCGTTGGCGAAGGTGACGGTGGCGACGGTGAGCAGGGCCGGGCCGTTGTCGCTGTCGGGGGCCTCATCGTCGTCATCGCCGCGCCACAGGTTCCAGGCCGCGCGCAGGCCCAGCAGCAGCGGCAGCAGCCCGAAGTAGGCGCGCACCTCCTCGGGCAGGAAACTCGCGCCGAAGGTGGCGGCCAGCGCGGCGGCCAAGATCGCGATGAAGCCCAGGTACTGCCCGGCCACGATCTTGGCGGTGGCCCCGCGGTGCCCGGCGCCTTGGGCGAAGAACAGCGCGAGCACCACGATGTCGTCGATGTTGGTGAGGGCGAACAGGCCGGCCGCCTGGGCGATGATGATCAGGTCCACGGGTCGGAGTCCTTACCGGGCGGTGCCGGTGCGCCCTGGCGGGCGGACGTGAGCACGAGCAGTACCGCCCCTGCGACGATGAAGGCGTCGGCGAGGTTGAAGGTGGGCCACCAGCCGCTGTGCAGGTAGTCGGTGACCACACCGTCCAGGCCGCGATCGATGAGGTTGGCCAGCGCACCGCCCAACATCCCGGCCAGACCGACGCGGCCCGCGAGCGGGGTGGTAGGGGCGGTGCGCCAGGCGTAGGCGGCCACGGCGGCGGTGATGAGCCCGGTGAGGGCCACGATGACCCATGTGGGCATGCTCGCGCCCAGGCTGAAAGCGACGCCGGGGTTGTAGGTCAGGCGCAACTCCAGCAGCCCCAGGAGTTGTGGTCCGGGCCCGCCGGTCAGCCGGTCTTCGGCTAGGGCCTTCAGGGCCAGGTCGGCGGCTGTGAGTGTGAGGGCGGCGGCCAGCACGCCCCAACGGGGGAGCGTGCCGGCCGCAGTCGGTGTCGTCGGCCTCACGCCGTCGCCCCCGCACGCTCGCGTGGTGCGGCGGTGGCGGGACCACCGGGAGCCAGTCCCAGGCGGCGGGTGCGTCCGGCGCGGATGCCGTTGCCGATGACCACGACCTCGGCCACCTCGTGCACCAGCACGACCGCGGCCAGGCCCAGGATGCCGAACAGGGCCAGGGGCATCAGGCCGATGATGATGGCCAGCGACAGTCCCACGCTCTGCCACATGATGACCCGAGAGCGGCGGGCGTGGCCCAGGACCTGGGGCAGGTGGCGCAGGTCCTCGCCCATCAAAGCGACGTCGGCGGTCTCGATGGCCACGTCGGTGCCCATGGCGCCCATGGCGATCCCGAGGTCGGCGGTGGCCAGGGCGGGTGCGTCGTTGACGCCGTCGCCGACCATCGCCACCGGGCCGTGTTCGCGTAGCTGGCCGACGATGCGGGACTTGTCCTCGGGGCGCAGCTCGGCGTGCACGTCACCCGGATCGATGCCCGCCTGGGCGGCCAGGGTGGTGGCGGTGGCGTGGTTGTCGCCGGTGAGCATCACCACCCGGTAGCCCGCACCGCGCAGGGAGGCCACGACCTCGCCCGCCTCGGGGCGCAGCTCGTCGCGCACCGCGATGGCGCCCAGCAGCGCGCCGTCGTCCTCGACCAGGACGGCGGTGGCCCCGGCGTGCTGCATCCGCTTCACGTCCCCGGCCAGTGGGTCGGCCTCGATCCAGCCCGGTCGGCCCAACCGGACACTGCGGCCGTTCAGGGTTCCGGTGAGCCCGGCTCCGGTGACCGCCTCCACGTGCTCGGCCCGCTGGGGTGCGGGGGCGGCGGCCAGGATGGCGCGGGCGAGGGGGTGTTCGCTGCGCTCCTCCAGCGCGGCGGCCACCGCCAGTACCTGCTCTGCGGTGTGGCCGGGCGCCGGGGCGGGTTCGATGACGGCCGGGCGGTTGCGGGTCAGGGTGCCGGTCTTGTCCAACGCGACGGTCTTGACCCGGCCCATGGCTTCGAGGGCGGCGCCGCCCTTGACCAGGGTGCCGTGCTTGGAGGCGGCGCCGATCGCGGCGACCACGGTGACCGGGACGGAGATGGCCAGCGCGCAGGGGGAGGCGGCCACCAGCACGACCAGGGCGCGTTCGATCCACATCAGCGGGTCACCGAAGAGCGCCCCGAGGGCGGCGATGAGGGCGGCGGCGATCATCACCCCGGGCACCAGCGGTTTGGCGATCTTGTCGGCCAGGCGCTGTCCGGCGCCCTTGCGGGACTGCTCGGCCTCCACGATGGAGACGATGCGGGCCAGGGAGTTGTCGGCCGCGGTGGAGGTGACGGTCACCTCCAGGACGCCGGTGCCGTTGATGGAGCCGGCGAACACCTCGTTCCCGGGTCCGGCCTCGACGGGGACGGACTCGCCGGTGATGGCCGAGGTGTCCAGGCTGGTGTGCCCGGAGGCGATACGGCCGTCGGTGGCCAGGCGCTCCCCGGGGCGCACCACCAGCGTGTCGCCCACGACCAGCTCGGCCGGGTCGACGGTGCGCTCGGTTCCGTCGCGCAGCACTCTGGCCTGGTCGGGGACCAGGTCCAGCAGGGCGCGTAGGCCGCGGCGGGTGCGGGCCACGGAGTACTCCTCCAGCCCTTCGGCGATGGTGTAGAGCACCGCCAGCATCGCGGCCTCGCCCACCTCACCCAACAGCACGGCGCCAACGGCGGCGATGGTCATCAGCGTGCCCACGCCGATCCTGCCCTTAGCCAGGCGGCGCACGGTGGAGGGGACGAACGTCCACCCCGCGACCGCCAGCGCGGCGGCCTTGAGAACCAACCCCACCAGGTCGCCGGCGCCGACCCAGCCCGCGCCGTACCCGGCCAGCAGCAGCGCCGCGGCGACGGCGGCGAAGCGGATCTCGCTCACCTGCCACAACGCCTCCGGTTCGTGCTCTTCGGCTGCTTCCCCTGCGCGGGGCTCGTCGCCACCGCATCCGCACGCGTCACTCACCGCGCACCTCCGTCATCGTCGTGCTGTCGGTTCCGTAGTTGGGGCACAGTGCGACCGCGCTGCCGGTCGCGGCCAGCAGGATCTCGGCCGAGGCCAGCAGGTCCAGCAGCTCGGGGCGGGTCAGGGAGTAGAACACCTGCCGTCCCTCGGGACGCCCGTCGACCAGGTTGCAGTCGCGCAGGCATGCCACGTGCTTGGAGATCGTGGACTGGGCCAGTCCCAACTGTTCCACCAGGTCGGACACCCGCGCCTCACCTTGGGCCAGGCGGCGCACGATGGCCAGCCGGGTGCCGTCGGAGAGGCTGTGGAAGAGCGCCTCGGCAGCGCCCAAGCCCGTAGTTGTGGCTACGCACTCATCCGTGCTATTCATCGTCATATAGCGATCATATCCCATGTTGGCGATGTTGAAAGGTGTGGGCATGCTCATGAACCGCGTGGAGTCGGCGCTGATCGACTCACCGCCCCGGCGCTGGTTGCAGCACTACGAGGCCGCAGTGCTGGTCGAACTGGGCGGGCGCACGCCAGGCGCCCACACCGCCGAGCTGGGATGCGGACCCGGATACGGCACCAAACTCATCCTGGACACCTTCGGCGCCGCGTCCGTGGACGCCGTGGACCTGGACCCCAAAATGCTGGCCAAAGCACGGCGCCGCCTTCAGCGCCACGGCGAGCGCGTCTACCTCGCGCGCGGCTCGGCCACCGACCTGGCCGCCGCCTTCGGCCCCATCGACGGCGGAAAGGACGCCTCCTACGACGCGGTGTTCGACTTCGCGATCATCCACCACATCCCGAACTGGAGAGAGGCCCTGGCCGAGGTCGCCCGCGTTCTCACACCGGGTGGCCGGTTCTTCTTCGACGAGGTCACCGCCACCGCCCTGGCCCGCCCCACCTACAAGGCCCTGTTCGACCACCCCACCGCCGACCGGTTCAGCGCGGGCGAGTTCCTCGCCGAGCTGCCCCGCCACGGCCTGCACATCGGCGAGAACTGGCGCACCCGCATCGGTAGCGACTACCTCCTCGGCGTCGCCACCCGCACCCAAAAGGGCAGGTGAGCACGATGGCCATCACCGCACTGGTGCTCTACGGCGTCTTCATCGTCCTGACCGCGACCAAGACGCAACTCCAACGACGCCACGGCACCGACACCGGGATCCGACGCCCGGCCAGCCCGCTGGCCTGGGCCGCCCGACTCCCGCTCGCACTGGGCAGCCTGGCCACCGGCGTCGCCGCACCCATCGCCGAACTGGCCGGCCTCACGCCGCTGCCCGGCCTCGACCAGCCCGCCCTGCGCACCGCCGGCGCGGCCCTGGCCGCCCTGGGCGTGGCGGGGACCTTCGCCACCCAGCTCGCCATGGGCCAGGCCTGGCGAACCACACCCGATGAGACCGAACGCCCGCACCTGGTGACCGGCGGCCCGTTCCGCATCGCCCGCAACCCCATCTACACCGCCTACACCGCGATGTCGCTGGGCCTGGCCCTGACGGTCCCCAACCCCATCGCCGTACTCGGCGCAGCCGCCGTCCTCATCGGCGTTCAAATGCAGGTCAGGGCGATCGAGGAACCCTACCTGCGGCGCATCCACGGCGCCGCCTACTCCGGTTACGCCGCGCGCACCGGCCGTTTCCTGCCCGGGATCGGCCGCCTCACCGACCACACCACCACGAAGGGACCCCGATGAGCGGCTGCTGCACCCCGAGCGACCAGGACCCCACCCCCGAAGAAGAGCGCACCGGCACGATCGCGCTGGTCCTCGTCGTGGCCATCAGCGCCGCCACCCTGGTGGTCGTCGGCGCCTTCCTGCTGTCCTAGGGCACGCATGAGGCATCGTGCGGCGCTGCGGGCCTCACCGGTCGACGGTGAGCACCTCCAGGGCGGCGGCCTTGTCGGCCTCGGTGGGCAGAGCGTAGCGGCGGGTGGTGTTGATGTCGGCGTGCCCCATCAACTCGGCCACGGTCACCAGGTCCACCGGCTCCTTCGCCAGGTCGCCGCAGCCGCGCACCAGGTCGGTGCCGAAGGTGTGCCGTAGCACGTGTGGGCCGAACGCCTCCCCGTCGTCGCCCGGTCCGATTCCGGCCGCTGACCCCAACTCGCACACCACCGCGTTCGCCGCCCGCGTCGACAGCGCCTGGCCGTCGCGGTTGCGCACCAGCGGACCGGCAGCAGGGCGGCCGAGCTCGTCCAGGAGGAGTTCGAGGGAGGCGCGGGCCTCGGCGTGCAGCGGGACGGTGCGGTCCTTGCCGCCCAACCGTCCCTTGCCGCGCACCCGCACGCTGCCCCGGCGCGCGGACAGGCGGATGTCGGCCGCGTCCAGGGCGACGATCTCGGCGATGCGCAACCCCGTGTAGTAGGCCAGGTGGCAGATCACCCGGTCCCGGGCGGAGGCGTCGCGGGCCACGGTGCGCAGGAACCTCAGCTTGGCGCGGGCCTCGAGCGCGCGTGGAGCGCTGGGGCGGGCCAGGTGCTCGCGGACCACGTCGGGCCGTCCCGAGCCGCGCAGGGCGAAGAAGGCGTCGATGGCGGCGAGGCGGTTGTTGATGGTGGCCGCCGACAGGTGGGTTCCCCGGGCGGTGCGGGTGTTCTTCAACGTGCGGCGGTAGTCGCGCACCGCCCAGTCCCGCGCGGCCGCATCGCACAGCGGGTCGCCGTCCAGGGCGCCGGCCTCGCGCGCCTGGGCGAGCCAGGCCAGGAAGTGGGCGGCGTTGCGCCGGTACTTGTCGCGGGTGGCCGTCCCCAAATCGGTGGAGGCGGCCAGCTTCTCGCCGAAGGCGCGGTGTTCATCCGCCAGGTCGTCGGGCAGGTCGAGGGTTCGGCTCGGCCGGCCGGTGCGTGTGTTTCCAGAAGTGGAAACCGGGGGCTGTCCTCCGACAGGAGGTGTGTTTCCAGAAATCATGTCCTCAGGCTACTTCAGGGAACGCTGATTTCCAGAAGTACGGGCATCCGCCGCAAGCGTCGACTAAGTTACTCGCGGGTTACTTGGCACTTGGTGACGCGCTCCTTACCGACACCCCTGGTTGGCCGAGCACCCCGAGGCCACCGCCGTACCCGTGGAGCAGGCCCTCGCGCTCGGCCTCCGGTTCACCACCACCTTGAAGGACCCCGACCAGGACGGGTGCTGCTGCTGACACCCGGCCCGGGCCCGGCAACACACGTCCGCCGGGCCCTGCCTACCCCTCTCCTTGAACTCCCCGGTCCGATCCGGCAGCAGGAACAGGAGGAACAGCGATGAAGAAGCCCATCACGGAGCTGGCCAAGGACCTGGCCATCGCGCCGGTGGCCGGCTACCTGGCCACCAAGGTGATGGAACCGGTCAGCATGAAGCTGTACGAGTGGGAGAGCGACGCCGACCGCCAGCGCGAGGACGAGGTGCGGCCCGGCCCGCCGTTCGGCATCGCCGCCGACAAGACCCTGGCCCTGTTCGGTATCCACTTGGAGGGCCAGGCGCAGGAGCGGGCGGGGATGGCCTTCCACTACGGGCTCGCCGTCTCCTGGGCGCCCGTCTACGCCCTGATCCGCCGCACCACCCCGATCGGACCGGTCAGCGCCGGGCTGGCCTCGGGTGCGGCCATGTCACTGATCGTGGACGAGGGGCTCACCCCGCTACTGGGCTTCTCCGCGCCCAACCGCGACTATCCGCTCATCACCCATGCCCGCGGGTTCGCCGCCCACCTCGCCTTCGGCCTGGCCGTGGCCGCCGTCACCGAGACGGCCTGGTGCCTGACCCGCAGCCGGCCCTGATCGGCACCACGCCCCGCTGCCAGGCGCCCCCGCCCGGGACATGAACCGCCCGAAGGGCGGCGATGCGCACCCCCGCTTCAGCTCCCACCCGTACGCAGAGCGCTCTGGGCGCGCAGTTCCTTCAGGTCGGGGATGTGGTTGTACAGCGTCCCCGGGCTGACGCCGAGCAGGCGGGCGATGGAGGTCACCGAGTACTCGGGGTTGGGCAGCATGTCGCGGGCCGCGCGGATCAGGTCGGCATCGACCACACTCGGTCGGCCACCCACCCGGCCCCGGGCCCGTGCGGCGGCCAGACCCTCGCGGGTCCCGGCCACGATCAGCTCGCGGATGAACTCCGCCAGCGCGGCGAAGACGTGGAAGACCAGCCGCCCGCCCGGGGTGGTGGTGTCGAGCCGCTCGTGCAGGGAGGTGAACCCAATCTCGCGGGTGCGCAGCTCGGCGACCATGGTCACCAGGTCCTGGAGGGAGCGGCCGTAGCGGTCCAGCGAAGGGACGACGAGGGTGTCACCGGGGTTGAGGAAGGCGTGGCACGCCTTCAGCTCGGGGCGCTCGTCGGTGCGCCCTGACTTCTTGTCGGCGAAGATCCGGCGACACCCGGCCGCAGTGAGCGCGTCCATCTGGCGGTCGAGCTTCTGCGATCCGGTGGAGACACGGGCGTAGCCGATACGGATCTCGGTGAGTACGACCGGTTCGGCCGCGAACAGGTCCGGAGAGGTGTCCATGCCCGCGATCCTTTCAGAAAACGGCCCGGGGAGGTTGTTGAACCCCCTCGGTTTCTGAAGGGGTTTTTGAAGGCCGTGGGGGCATTCGGCGCCCGTCCGCCGCAGGCTTCAGAAAACGATCGTTTGTTGAAGGCATCCCCACGCGACGGAAATGTCTACCTGCCGTCGATTCCTGAAAGCATCTTTACTTTGCATGGGTGCCACGGCATAGTTACAACCGTTGTAGCTCGCAGCAGGATGCAAGAGTTAAGAGGCGGTATGGCGATCCGGATCAGGCTCGGTGACTACGAGCGGCAGACCGACGATGCGCTCGGGCGCGACGCGATCGGTTACTTCCCGCGCATGACCGAGACCGAGGCGTGGGAGGCCGGCCGGGGGCTGTGGCGGCTGAACCTGAAAGTGGTGAGCCGTGAACGATTCGCGGTCATCGTGGGGCAGGACCTCGTTCGCGCTGTCGCCGGGATCACGGACGTGACCGCCCACATGACCGGCCTCGGACCGAAGAAGGCCCTCGAAGGGGATCTCCTCGGTCCAGGGCACCCGATGTACGACCGCTACATCAACCAGCCCGACCCGCTCGCCAACGACTCCCGCAACAGCATCGCCTACGGCGATCTGCCCGAGGAGGCGCAGTTCCGTACCCGGGACTGCGCCTGCGGGTGCGACCAGAGCACCACGCACGACTTCGTCCCCGGCCACGAGCTGCGCGCCATCCAGGCCCGGGTACGCGAGCACTTCGGCGGTTCCGTGCTCTCCTTCATTACCTGGCTCGACGCCGAACTCCAGTCCACGAACACCGGCGCGTAGCAGCAGAAGGCGCGGATTCAGCAGTCAGCGGCTCGGCGGGGCGGCGCCTCCTCGTGGTCGTCCTCGCCCTGCTCGTGCTGTCGGCGGTCGGCCGCCGACTGGGCTCGGGCATCGAACCCGGAGCGAGCCGAGGAGCTGTCGGGTTCCCTGGCCGCGGCGGACTGGATGCGAGCGGCAGCGTCCTTGTCCATCTCGGTGTGCCTGCTCATGACCTCTACCTACCCGCCGACCAGCCCATTGCCCCCGCCAGATCCGCCCCCTTACCTACCCCACCGACTTGACCATTCCACCGAGTGTCAACAGATGTGACAGTTGTCGGGACTCACCGTTCCGTTCCTACTCGGACCCCATCCTGGCCGTGCATCGCGACGGCGACCGGGTGGTGAGTATCGAACGCCGGCTGCACGGCACCGACCTGAGAGTCCGGGCACGGTTCGCCGATCAGTGTCTGCCCGCTCGGGCGCAGGCTGGGCCCGAGCAGTTGTGCGGTTCCGGCCACCCCGTCGTTGATCCAGGTGGTGCCCAGGCAGGCGGCGACATCGACCGGTTCGTCGGCCACGTGTCCGGCGGTGTCGCCGTGCACGAAGGTGAGCCGGTCGGCCACACCCAGTTCGGCGGCGCGGGCGCGGGCCTGGTCGGTGAGCAAGCGCGCTTCAGGTCAAGAAAGAAGGGGAGGGCGCGGGCACGGAGCGGTTCGGGCTGCGCCCGCTCACCGTGGTGAGTTGCAGCAGCAGGTGCATCTGCGCCCACCCGCGGCGCAGGTCCTGGGATGGGTGCACGAGCAGGCGTGCGGCCTCGGACAGGCCTGCGGCGCCGGCTGCGCGGACCAGGTGCTCGGGGCTGTGGCGGTGGGCGGGGGCGACGGCGTGGTCGAAGGGTTCGGTGTGCGTGCCGGGTTCCTGGGACTGGAAGGAGACCAGCACGGGTCCGCCCGGGGCCAGGACCCGGGCCCATTCGGTGAAGGTCTCGGGCACCTGGTCGGGCGGGGTGTGGATGAGTGAGTAGTGGGCCAGGATGCCGCCCAGGGTGGACGGGGCCAGGGGCAGGTGGCGCATGCTCGCGCGCACGAACGCCGGGCCGGGGTGGGTGTGGCGGGCGTGGGCGAGCAGGCGCGCGGACACATCCAGGCCCAGGACCCGCAGTCCGCGGGTGTGCAGGTCTGCGCACACGTGCCCGGGGCCGCAGCCCAGGTCGGCGACCGGGCGTGCTGGGTCGGCCAGGTCGGTGAAGGCCGGGATCAGGGCCCGGTGCAGGGGGTGGGTGGTGTGGTGGTGCGTGGCGAAGTCGGTGTAGCGCTGGGCCTGGTGGTCGTAGGCGGCGCCGGTGGCGGCCTCGTGGGAGGGCAGGGGCATGGGGGCATCGTAGGCCGGGTTCGGGTGGTGGGGCTCTGGGCAGGTCGGTCTGCGGAGGTGCTCGGCGATCCGGGGCCGGGCCCCTGTTCGCGCATCCGGGGTGCGATCGGGACTGGGCCGATCCCCTTCCTTGTACTCATATCCGTGACTAGTCTGTTCGATGGCTGGTGCCTCCGGTGTCCGCGCCGCAGGCACGCACACGGGTGAGGGCAAAGGGGCACGATGGCGCTCGGGCACGCGGTCCTGGCCGCCCTGCTGGAAGGCGAACTCAGCGGATACCAGCTGGCCAAGGCCTTCGACGCGGGGTGGCCAATTTCTGGCACGCGCACCCCCAACAGCTCTACGCCGAGCTCAAGCGCTTGGAGGGCCAAGGGCTGGTCATCGGGCGCGAGATCGTCCAGCGAGGCCGCCCCAACAAGAGGAACACCTGGCTCGGGCCGAACGGGTCGGGCCCTATCTGACCTGCCTGCGCGGGCGCGCCTTCGAACAGGGCAACCAGCAATGGTGTGAGCGGGTGATGGGCGTGCTGCGCGCCCGGCAGGAGGAGTGCCGTGATGGCTGAGCACACGTCTCTGCGTTATGTGGCCCTGGGCGACAGCCAGACCGAAGGGGTGGGGGCGGGCACGAATTCACCGGATGGCGCGGGTTCGCCGACCGGTTCGCCGTGCTGGCGGCCGGGCATCACCCGTCGTTGTTCCATGCCAACCTCGCCGTGCGGGGCCGGCGCGCACACCAGGTCCACCACGAACAGCTGGCCCCGGCTCTGGAGTTGGAACCGGACGTGGCCACCGTCGTGGCCGGCGGGGTCGACGACCTGCTGCGGCCCCGCTTCGAGGCTGCGCAGGTGGCCGCACATGTGGAGTCGATGACCTTCCCCGATCCGGCGCCGCTGGTACCGGTCGCCCGGCCGGTCTCGGGGCGGGTTCGGGAACTCAATGCGCTCCTGCGCCGTGCGGCCCGGCGCCAGGGTGTGCTGTTGGCCGAGATGGAGGGCCACCCGGTGGTGGGCGATGCCCGTTTGTGGAGCGAGGACCGTCTGCACGCCGGTCCCGAGGGGCACGCGCGGATGGCCGCGGCCCTGGCCCAGGTCTGGGGGCTGCCCGGTAGTGACGACTCCTGGACCCGCCCGTTGCCCGGACCGGCCCCGGTCGGCAGGGCCGGGTGGCAGGCGGTGGCGGCCGAGGTGCGTTGGGCCGCGCGCTTCGTTGGCCCGTGGGTGATGCGGCGGGCGTGCGGGCCATCGTCGGGGGACGGGCGCAGAGCCAAGCGCCCGTTGCTGATGCCGGTCAGGTGAGGGCAGGTCCGGTCGGCGACCAGGCCGGTCAGGGCCGCCTCGCTCGGGGCGTGCACGCGCCGAGCGGGGGCGCACCATGACGGTCGTCTCCGTGACCAGGCCGTGTTCGTCCAGGTGCAGCAGGTCGATGCAGTGCATCTTCTTGTCGCCGACGCGGGCCTGGAAGAGCAGCTCGTGCGAGTCGGTGGTGAGGCCGTCGCTGGTGCGGACCTGCCCGGTGTGCTCGCCGATGCAGTGGAAGTCCTCGAGGGTGCGTAGCAGGACCTCGAACAGGCCCAGGACCATGTCCTTGCCCTCGAAGGGGGTGAAGGTGACCGGGTTCAGCAAGCGGTTGTCGGGGGCCAGGAGGCGCGGAAGCGTCGGGGGTGTCCGCGGGCTCTTGTTGATCAGATTGATTAACAGTCATATTCATGAGTATCCCGGTGGCCGGGCGAGCGACAGGGGGACGGCTCACCCGGGCCGCGGCCCATCACGCATGCCGGAGTGGCAGACACCGGCACCCCGTACGCGGCATCCTGGTCCCGGACGCGTGATGGGGCGTGGTGCCCCGGAACCGAGACGGGAAGGAGGCCCCGGTGCGAGTTCTGGTCGTGGGAGCGAGCGGGTTCCTGGGCGGTGAGGTCGCCCGCCGGGCCCACCTGGCGGGGCACCGGGTGGTGGGCACCTACCTGCGCAGGCCGGGCACGTCCTCAGCGGCCTCGTGGGTGCGCCTGGACGTGCGCGAGCGCTCCCGGGTCCGGGAATTGGTGGCCGCAGAACGACCGCAGGTGGTGGTCAACGCCGCCTACCGGCAGAGCGAGTGGTCCGCCACTGCCGACGGAGCGGCCCACGTGGCGGCCGGCGCGGCCGAGCACGGTGCACACCTGGTGCACGTCTCCAGCGACGCGGTCTTCTCCGGGCGGGCCGACCACTACGACGAGGACGCCCTGCCCGATCCCATCACCCCTTACGGGGCGGCCAAGGCTGCAGCAGAGACCGCGGTGCGGGCCCTGCACCCGCAGGCGGCCCTGGTGCGCACCTCGTTGATCGTGGGCCAGGGCGCCTCCGTGCACGAGCGGCGCGTGCACGCTCTGGCCTCGGGCGAGCAGGACGGGGTGCTCTTCACCGACGACGTGCGCTGCCCGGTGCACGTGTCCGACCTGGCCCGAGCCCTGCTCGAGCTGGCACAGCAGGAACGGGGCGGGATGTTCCACGTGGTCGGCGAGGACGCGGTCAGCCGCCACGAGCTGGGTGTGCTCATCGCCCGCCGTGACGGGTTGGATCCGGACGCGCTGCCGGCCGGGCTGCGGGCGCGGACCGGTCCGCCCGGGGCGTTGCGGGTGTATCTGGACTGTGCCGCCACTCGCGGGGTCCTGGGCACCGAGTTGCGCGGTGCGCGCCGGTTTTTGGCCTGAAGGACGGGATCGGGGCCGGGCCCCTACGACGTTGTTGCGGTAGGCAGGGTAGGTCCGGCGCTGGGGCGGACGTGGTTCAGGAGGGCAGGTCGGGGGCCAGGTCCTGGATGGCGCGGGTGGGCCGGCCCGAGACGGAGGTGGCCACCATCCGGTCCACCCCGGGCAGCGCCGAGAGCCTCAGGGCCAGGCGCCGCATCCGCAGCCGTGCCGGTGTGGTGGGCAGGAACCAGCCGGTTCCGGTGCGGGCTGCGCGTTGGCGTTCGGCGACCACCGGGCGCCAGCGCTGCTCGTAGTTGTGCAGGGCCTGGGGCACGGAGTGGGCGCGGGCCAGTTCCTCACCCAGGACGTAGGCGCCGCCCACGGCCAGGGACGCGCCCTGCCCGGCCAGTAGTGAGACGGCCTGGCAGGCGTCTCCGACCAGGACGGTGTGTCCGCGGCTCCAGGAGGCCATCCTGATCTGGGCGACCAGGTCGTAGTAGACGTGCTCGGGCGGTGGGCACAGTTGCAGGGCCCGGGGCACGACCCAGCCCAGGTCGGCGTAGGTGCGCTGCAGCTGTGCGCGGGGGTCTGCGGGCAGGTCGGTGCGGTCGGTGCGGTGCACGGTGAAGGCGGCCACGCGGTCGGCGTCCAGGGCGTACAGGCCCATCTGGGCGCCCAGGGTGTCGGTCAGGCAGAAGCGGCCCCGGGTCAGGGCGTGGATGCGGGGGTCGGTGAAGGTGTAGGCGCCGGTGTGGAAGCCCAGGGGGTGCAGGTAGCGGTCCTGGGGGCCGAAGAGCAGGCGGCGCACGGTGGAGTGGATGCCGTCGGCGCCCACGAGCAGGTCGGCGTGCAGGGTCTGGCCCTGGGGCAGGTGCAGGCGTATCCCGTGGGGTTCCTCGGTGATGGCGCTGGGGGCGCATCCGTAGCGCACCTGCACGTTCTCGGGCAGGAACTCGCGCAGAGCCCGTTCCAGGTCCGGGCGCATGAGGGAGACCACCGAATCGCCCAGGGAGCGGGCGAAGCGGTCGAAGCGCAGGCAGGCCCGGGTGCGCCCGCGGGCGTCGACCAGGTCGGCGCGGGCGAAGGCGCGGCCCAGCTCCCGGATGCGGGGCAGGACCCCCATGGCCTGGGCGGCTTCGTGGCCGGGGCCGAAGAAGTCGATCATGTAGCCCTGCGGGCGCGGGCCGGGGGCCTGTTCGAGGACGTGGACGCGCCAGCGGTGGTGGGCCAGGCGTTGGGCGGTGGCCAGGCCGGCGATGCCGGCGCCCACGACGACGGCGGTGCCGGGCGGGGTTGTCATCGTTGCTCCTTGGCGGGTGGTGGGTTCAGGAGTCGGCGCAGGACGGGGGCGACCTGGTCCGCGCTCAGGTGTGGGTCCAGGGAGCGGTGGAGCATGAGGCCGTCGGCGGTGGCGGCGAGCACGTGGGCGGTGTTGGCGGGGTCGGCGATGTGGCCGTCGTCGAGCCAGGTGGTCAGGTGGGTGCGCAGGCGTTGGAGGAGGTCGGTGATGCCTCGGCGTAGTTCGGTGTCGCGGGTGGCGGCCAGGTAGGCCTCGGTGAACAGGACGGTGGCGGGGTCGTCGGGGGGGTAGGCGTCGAGTTTGCCCAGGAGTTGGTCCAGGCCCTGGCGGGGGTCGGTGCGGGGCAGGTGGGTCAGGGTCTGGTCGATGACCTGGGCGATGCCGGTCAGGGCGGCTTCGTTGAGCAGGGCGCGCAGCGAGGGGAAGTGGTAGTGGACCAGGCCGGGGTTCACGCCGGCGCGGTGGGCGAGGGTGCGGGTGCTCACGGCGGTCCAGCCGCGTTCGGCGATCAGGGTGCGTGCGGTTTCGAGGAGGTCGTGGCGGACCTGGTGGCTCTTGGATGTGCTCATGGGCTCGGCTCCGGTTTTCTTGGGCAACTGTCTTGGTCGGTTGCCCAATTCTGAGCATGGCACAGGTCCGCGGTCCTGTACAGGCATCGGTACAGCTGTGGCTGTACCCGGCTCGTTCTCGGGGGCGCGGTCGGGGCTGCGGATTACGTTGGCGCCCCCGTGTGTGGCTGCGGGGCTGCCGGGAGCCTCTGGGGGCCTGACCCCCGGGAAGGCCCACTTATCGGGGGTCAGAATCCGGCGCCGCTCGGCCGGGTTTTGTTTGCTGAATCCCCTTAACGTTTATAAGTAACGTTAACGACAAACGAAATGGAGCAGGGGTCTCCGCGAGGGCAGAGCAGCGCGCACGACCGGGACGGCCCCGGGAGGCCGTGCAGCTGCCCGGCAGCGCTGGCGATGCGGCCCGGCGACGGATCCAGGGCTCAGGGCACCGGTCCGGTCAGCCCGCCGGCCACAGCACGGGCCCGGTCGGGGCGGGCCAGCACATCGGTGCTGTCCACCCACTGGTCGATCGCCCCCACCATCGGCAGTGCGCGCACCTGTGCATCGTGATCGCTTCCCTCAGCGCCGCACACAGGCGCTCGGCGGCCGGCGCCCGGTACGGGTGCGTGTGGAACAGGTGTGTGGGGGCAGGGCCTGGGGCAGCAGGGGAGCGAGGGCCTGGTGGTAGAAGTCCCGGGCCAGGTCCAGGCCGGGGACGAAGGCGCTTTCGTGTATACCGGCAACGATGCCCGGGCGGGTGGTCGCCACTGGAGTGGTTTTGTGCCCGGTCGGCCCGGCGGTGCGGTCCTGGCCCGACCCGCCGCGGATTTCCTGTTCGATCGGGTCATTTGTTAGTTTCTGGCGCTCATGAGGACTTTTCCCTTGCCAGAGCCTGTCGCCGGCCGCGCCGCGCAGGTCCCGTCCCCCGCCGGCGCCAGGACCGGTGCGGCCGCTGTGGCGCTGCTGCTGGCCTTGGCCCCGCTGGCCCCGGTCCAGGCCGAGGAATCCGGCGACCAGGGCCAGGACCGGTCGGCCGGGGCCGGCGCCCCGCCCCGGGAGGGGCCCGCCAACTCCGACAAGAGCATCGGTTTCTACGTCGGCAAGGATCTGACCCAGGACGGTTCGGTGCTGCTGGGCGGGTTCGGGCACGAACCCTCAAGCCACTGGTTGGAGATCGTCGAGGCCCAGGACCACCCCGAGGACGCCACTGTGCAGGTCGGGGCCACCGAGGAGGCCGACATCCCCGGCGAGCTCACCGAGATCCCGCAGGTCGAGCACACCGCCAAGTACATCACCATGAACTACTCGGAGTTCTCCGGGTTCCCGGCCCCGTTGACCAACGGCGGCCTCAACGAGCACCAGGTGGCCGCGCGCGACATCTGGTCCGACTCCCGTGAGGAGCTGGTGGAGATGCCCCCCACCCCGCAGGAGGGGCCCCAGTACAGCGACCTGTCGCGCCTGGCCATGGAACGGGCCACCAGCGCCCGCGAGGCCGTGGAGATCGTGGGCGGGCTCATCGACGAGTACGGCTACACCACCTACGGCGGCAACTCCCACCTGTTCGCCGACCAGGACGAGGGGTGGGTGCTGGTGGAGTACGCCGGCGGCCAGGGCCTGTGGGCGGCCGAACGCCTGGGCTCGGACGAGGTGCGGGTGTCTTATCCCGGCTACATCCAGGACTTCCCGGTCGATCGCGACGACGACAGCGACTTCATGGGCTCGCAGAACCTGGTGAGCTTCGCCGAGGAGCAGGGCTGGTTCGATGCCGAGGGCGAGCAGACCATCGACCTGCAGCAGGTCTACGGCACGCCTTTTCCCGGGCCGCCCGGTGAGGACGGGGAGGCGCCCTTCCGGTACCCGCCGCGGTTGGAGGAGGAGCTGCAGGAGATGGCGCCGATGTCGTTGCAGGACATGCAGCGCATGGTCCGCGACCCGCGCTGGTCCGACGACCGGGCCGGTTACGGGCAGGTCGCCGAGTTGCAGCAGGACCTGGCCGACCCGGATCTGGCCACGTTGTGGGTGGCCCCCACCGCCGCGGTCACCGCTCCCTTCATCCCCTGGCACATCGGCGCCGAGGAGATCCCGCCCGAGTACAGCCAGCACCGGTACCTGACCTCGGGATCGGCCGCCACCTACGTCGACCCCGACTACGCCCACCTGGAGGCCACCCAGTACCCGGTGCGCACGTTCAAGCGCCTGATGTACTACACGTGCGAGCGTCCCGAGGCCTTCCTCGGGGAGGTCACCGACGCCTTCGAAGGGTTCGAGGCGCAGATGCTGCAGGACATCGACGAGGTCGAGGAGCAGGCCCTGGAGGCCTTCGAGTCCGGTGACCGGGACCAGGGGCGCCAGGCCTTGACGGGGTTCAGCAACGAGTGGGCGATGGAGGCCCTGGATCTGGGTTCGTACATGGTCGATGACGTGGAGGAGCGCACCAAGGACGAGTGGGGCATCCGTATGCCCGACCAGGAACGGGCCGAGGACGTGACCGCGGGTGCCGAGAGCCTGGACATGAGTCTGGGGGGTGAGGACGTGGTCACTGCGCGCGACCGTGTGCACTGCGACATGGGCAACGGGTGGCAGGACGGTTCGACCGTGGAGCGCCAGGGCACCTACGGTGACCCGGCCGCGGTGCCCGACTTCGAGGAGGGCGGTGCGGGAACCGCGTCGTGGGTGTGGGCGCTGGGCGGCACGGCCGTGGGGCTGCTGGCCGGTGTGGCCGGCATGTATCTGTTGGGGCGGCGCAAGAACGTCTGAGCAGCTGCTGCGGTCGGGGACCGATCGTGTTCGGGCCCGCTCCCTGCGTTCGGGGGCGGGCCCGGTGCTGTCCCGGGCAGGGTGATGGGCGGGGCTTGGCCACGGCATGGGCGCGCCTGTCGCAGGCGGGTGGTTGGATCGGGCAGGTGAGCGAAGCGGCGCGCACCGGCCGGGGCGCGGGAAGGGGCGGACGATGCGGCAGGACACGGCGGCGCAGGCACCGGGGCCGGTGCATGTGGCCGACAGCCACGAGCAGATCCGTGTGTTGGGGGCGCGGGAGAACAACCTGCAGGGGTTGGACGTGGTGCTGCCCAAGCGGCGGTTGACGGTCTTCACCGGTGTGTCCGGCTCGGGGAAGAGTTCGCTGGTCTTCGACACGGTGGCTGCGGAGTCGCAGCGGTTGGTGAACGAGACCTACAGCGCGTTCCTGCAGACGTTCATGCCCGCCTCGGCGCGCCCGCAGGTGGATGTGTTGGAGGGACTGACCACCGCGATCATCGTCGATCAGAAGCCGATGGGCGCCGATCCGCGTTCGACGGTGGGTACGGCCACCGATGTCAATGCGATGCTGCGGATCTTGTTCAGCCGGCTGGGTGAGCCGCACATCGGTTCGCCCAACGCGTTCTCGTTCAACGTGGCCTCGGTGCGTGCGAGCGGGTCCTTCACGGTCGAGCGGGCCTCGGCGGCTCCGCGTGAGCACGTGACCTTCACTCGGGCCGGGGGCATGTGCCCGTTCTGTGAGGGGCGCGGGCAGGTCGCGGATGTGGATGCCTCGCAGTTGTACGAGGCCGACAAGTCCTTGAACGAGGGTGCGATCACGGTGCCCGGGTACAAGGCGGGCGGCTGGTCGGTGCGTCTGTTCGCCGAGTCGGGGCTGGTGGATGGCGACAAACCGGTGCGGGAGTTCTCCGAGCAGGAGTTGCACGACTTCTTGTACTGCGAGCCGGTCAAGCGGCGCATCAACGGGGTCAACATGACCTATGAGGGTCTGGTGCTGCGGGTGCGCAAGTCGTTCCTGGCCAAGGAGCGTGAGGCGATGCAGCCGCACATCAGGGCGTTCGTGGACCGTGCGGTGACCTTCACCGAGTGTGGTGAGTGCGGCGGTACCCGGTTGAGCCAGGCGGCGCGGTCGGCGCGTATCGGTGGGCTCAACATCGCCGAGGTGTGTGCGATGCAGGTCAGTGATCTGGCCGTGTGGGTGCGGGCGCTGGGTGGGCGTGAGCCGTCGGTGGGCCCTCTGGTGGGGGCATTGGTGGACACGTTGGACTCGTTCGTGCAGATCGGGTTGGGGTATTTGTCGTTGGACCGTGCGGCGGGCACGTTGTCGGGCGGTGAGGCCCAGCGGGCGAAGATGATCCGGCACTTGGGTTCGTCACTGACCGATGTCACCTATGTCTTCGACGAGCCCACGGCGGGGTTGCACCCGCACGACGTGGCGCGGATGAACGAGTTGTTGCTGCGGTTGCGGGACAAGGGCAACACGGTGCTGGTTGTCGAGCACGAGCCGGAGACGATCCAGGTCGCCGACCACGTGGTGGACCTGGGTCCGGGTGCGGGCAGTGACGGGGGCCTGGTCTGTTTCGAGGGCAGCGTGCAGAGGTTGCGCGCCAGTGAGACGGTGACGGGCCGGCACCTGGACGACCGCGCGCAGCTCAAGGAGCAGGTGCGCGGGCCCACGGGGGTGTTGCAGGTGCGCGGGGCCTCGGCGCACAACCTGCGGTCGGTGGATGTGGACATCCCGTTGGGGGTGTTGGTGGTGGTCACCGGGGTGGCGGGGTCGGGCAAGAGTTCGCTGGTGCACGCCTCGGTCCCGGCGGGTGAGGGTGTGGTCTGTATCGATCAGAGCCCGATCCGGGGGTCGCGGCGTTCCAGCCCGGCCACGTACACGGGGTTGTTGGAGCCCATCCGTAAGGCCTTCGCCAAGGCCAACGGGGTCAAGGCGTCGCTGTTCAGCGCCAACTCCGAGGGTGCCTGCCCCAACTGCAGGGGTGCGGGGGTGGTCCAGACCGACCTGGGGATGATGGCGGGGGTGACGACCACGTGCGAGGAGTGCGGGGGTCGGCGGTTCGAGGCCTCGGTGCTCGAGCACCGGCTGGGCGGTTTCGACATCAGCCAGGTGTTGCAGATGTCGGTGGAGCGCGCCCTGGGGTTCTTCTCCGAAGGTGAGGCCCGGGTGCCGGCGGCGGCGCGGATCCTGGGGCGCCTGCACGAGGTCGGTCTGGGTTATGTGGGTCTGGGCCAGCCGATGAGCACGCTCTCGGGCGGTGAGTTGCAGCGGGTGAAGCTGGCTGCGCACATGGCCGAGCCGGGTGGGGTGTATGTGTTGGACGAGCCGACCAACGGGTTGCACCCGGCCGATGTGGAGCAGTTGACGGCGATGCTGGACCGGTTGGTGGACTCGGGCACCTCGGTGGTGGTCGTGGAGCACCACCTGGCGGTGATGGCGCGGGCCGACCACCTGATCGACCTGGGGCCGGGCGCGGGCCACGAGGGCGGGCGTGTGGTCTTCGAGGGCAGCCCGGCGGAGTTGGTCTGCGAGGCTTCAACGTTGACGGGTCAGTACCTGGCCGAGTTCGTGCAGGATTGAACTCGCAGTTCAGAGCGGGGGCGGGCTCGTCGGGTCCGCCCCCGCGGTGTGTTCAGTGCAGGGTGCGCACAGCGTCCTTGGTGTAGGCGATCAGGTCGTCGCCGCGGCCGGTCAGGACCTTCTGGGCCCAGGCGGGGTCGGCCAGCAGGGCACGGCCCACGGCCACCATGTCGAACTCCTCGGCCTCCAGGCGGTCCAGGAGGGTGTCGATGCCGGTGACCTGGGCGCTGCGGCCCAGCCGGTCGGGGGCGAAGACGCCGTCCAGGCCCACCGAGCCGACGGTGATGGCGGGCAGGCCGGTGACCTTCTTGGCCCACCCGGCGATGTTCAGGCCCGGGTCGGATTCGGGGAAGGCGGGCTCCCAGTAGCGGCGGCCGGAGGCGTGGAAAGCGGTGACGCCGGCGCGGGCCAAGGGGGTCAGGACGGTGTCCAGTTCCTGCGGGGTGGGTGCGATCTGGGCGTCGTAGTTGCCGGCCTTCCACTGGGAGAAGCGCAGCAGGACGGGGAAGTCGGCGGAGACCTTCTCGCGTACGGCCTCGACGATGTCGGCGGCGAAGCGGGTGCGTGAGAGGGGGTCGCCGCCGTAGGTGTCGGTGCGCTGGTTGGTGCGCTCCCACAGGAACTGGTCGATGAGGTAGCCGTGGGCGCCGTGCAGTTCCACCCCGTCGAAGCCCAGGTGTTCGGCGTGTGCGGCGGCTTCGGCGAAGGAGGCGATGAGGGCGTCGATGTCGGCGAGCGTGAGCGTGGTTCCGGCGCCGGTGGTGCCGTCCAGGGCGATGCCGGAGGGGCCCACGGAGGGGGCGTCGGGGAAGGGCGGGGACCCGGCGGTGCGCTGGATGCCGATGTGCCAGAGCTGGGGCATGATCGCGGCGCCGGCGGCGTGCACCTCGTCGGCGACGCGGCCCCACCCCTGGAGCTGTTCGGTTCCGGTGAAGCGGGGGACATTGTCGCTCTCACCGGCGCTGGGGTGGCCCACGTAGGTGCCCTCGGTGATGATCAGGCCGGTTCCGGCGGCAGCGCGGCGGGCGTAGTAGGCGGCCACGTCGGGTCCGGGGATGCCGCCGGGGGAGTGCATGCGGGTCATGGGGGCCATGGCCAGGCGGTTGGGGATCTTGGCCGATCCCAGGGTCAGGGGCCGGTCGAGGAGCTGGGAGGCGCGGGTGGGCAACGGCTTCTCCAGGCGTCAGGTCGGGACGGGGGCGTGCACCGTGAACGTACCGGGTGGCCCGGGCGGGTGGTGCACGGCGGGGTTGTGACGCGCACCGCTGCGCACGGGTGCGGCCCTGGTGTGGTGGCCGGGGCCGCGGGCGGTGGTTCGGTGCGCCTCACAGGTGCAGGCCGCCGGCGAAGGGGCCCTTCTTCCATTCCTGCACGGCCGGGGTGAGGTAGTCGGCGAGCACGGGCAGTTGCGGGACCAGCGCCAGGGTGGCGATGACACGTAGTTTGCCGACGGCGTTGACGAAGGCCAGAACGTCGGGGTCGGCCTCGGCCATGCCCTGGTCGCGGGCGCTGTCGTTGTAGGCCTGGACGAGTTCGTCGGGCAGCCCGCCCAGGTCCCATTCGACGGGTCCGAGGCTGACCAGTTCGAAGTCGGCGTAGAGAGGGCCGCTGGTGCTGGTGAAGATGTTGGCGGGTGGGGAGTCGCCGTGCACAGGCTGCAGCGGGGTGTGGGGGAAGGCCTGTTCGAACCTGTGGCGGGAGGTGACCAGGGGCTCCAGGAGGTGCCATTCCTTCTGGGCGCGTTCGAGGTCGTGGGCTTCGATGAGGTCGGGGTGCTGGTGCAGGCGGTCCAGGTCGCTGGTCAGTGAGGCGGCGTCGGCGGCTGCGAGGAAGTCCAGGTCGCCGGGGTAGTCGCGCAGGGCCCGGTGCAGGGCGGGTGTGTGCGCGGCGTTGGCGGCGTAGTCGGGTTCGGCGCCCGGGGCCTGGTCGACGTACTGCCAGAAGGTGAGGGAGAACCCGTCGTGCAGCATGGGTTCGCGGGGTACCAGGGGTGAGGGCGCGACGACGGGTGTGCCCTGTTCGTGCAGCCACTGGGCGACGTCGAGTTCGTGCTGTTGGCGGGCGGCGACCTGGCGCGGGTCGGTGCCGGGCGGCAGGACGGTGGGGATGCGGGCCACGACGGGTTCGGGTGCCAGGTGCACGACGACGGAGAACAGATCGTGCAGGACGGCGGGTTCTGTGGGGTTCAGGCCCAGCTCGCGGGCCGAGGACAGGGCGGCTTCGCGTGCGGCGTTGGTGCGTTGTTCGCGTTGTTCCTGGGTCATGTGAGCGCTCATGGAGACATCGTGGCACGCAGCGAGAAGTGAACGCGACGAAACGTCCCGTCTCGTCGACCGGTGTGGGCGGACTCTCCCCACCTCGTACGGGCGCACCACGCGGGGCGGACCGGGGGTTCACGTGGGGCCGGGGCGCTGCCAGGGCAGGGCCCCGTAGCTGTTGCGGTAGATCTTGCCCGGTCTGGGGTGGGTGAACTTCAGGGCGGCCCAGGTGTGGTCCACGCGCAGGCAGGTGCTCTCGACCATGGCCAGGTCGTAGCCGATCTCGATCACCGACTTCATGGTCAGATCGGTGCCCAGGCGCCCGCCCTTGGGCCAGGACACCCAGAGCATGCCGCCCCGGGCCAGGTGCTCGCGCAGGAGGGGGGAGTGGGTGCGCAGGTGCTCCTGGGTGGTGGTGAACAGGTGCAGGTAGTCGAAGGTGCCCTCGAGGTGGTCGGGGCGTTCCAGCTCGGGCAGGTCCAGGGCGTGGATTGCGTGGGTGGGGGCGTGGGCCAGATGCGCCCGGCTGCCGGGGCGCACACCCATCTTCTGGGCGACGGTGCGTGGGCTCATGCGGGCAGCTTAGGGACGGGCAGTGACAGTACGCGGTGGGAAACACGCTGGTGCGCGCGGGTTCTGTGGGGCTAGGCTCGGCCGGTCGCCGCGGCCGGCCTGCTGCGGCGTGCACGAGAGAACGAGGACGACGATGCCTGCCTTGACCACCACACCCCTGACCCCCGACCTGGTCCGGGGCGCTCTGGAGGTGGAGCCCACCGAGCGGGGTGGCCTGCGCCCGCACCGCCTGCCGGCCTGGGCCCGCGAGCGCCACGCCGACGCGCAGATGCTCCTGGCCCAGTCCCACCCCTCGGGCGTGCATCTGGCCCTGCGCACCCGGGCCCGGGTCGTCGAGCTGGACGCACTCGCCTCGCGCCGGGTGTATGTGGGCGTGCCCGCGCGCCCGCCGGGGGTGTATGAGGCCCAGGTCGGCGGCCGGGTGGTGGCCTCCGGCTCCCTCGCGGGCGCCGAGGAGGAGCGCATCGACATGGCCACCGGGTCGGTCGAGCACGTGGCCGGCCCGGTGGGCACGCTGCGCCTGGACGGGCTGGGTGAGGGGGACAAGGAGGTGCGGATCTGGTTGCCGCACAACGAGGGCTGCGAACTCCTCGCGCTGCGCGCCGACGCCCCCGTGGAGGCGCTGCCGGCCGGTGAGGGACGGCGGGTGTGGCTGCACCACGGCAGTTCCATCAGTCAGGGCTCCAACGCCCAGACGCCCACGGGGGCGTGGCCGGTGCGTGCCGCGAACGAGGCCGGGGTCGAGCTGGTCAACACCGGCTACAGCGGCAGTGCGCTGTTGGACCCCTTTGTGGCGCAGTCGCTGGCCGAGGTCCCGGCCGATGTGGTCAGCCTGGAGCTGGGGATCAACGTGGTCAACGCCGACCTGATGCGGGTGCGCGCCTTCGCCCCGGCCGTGCACGGGTTCCTGGACCAGGTGCGCCGGGGCCACCCCGATGCGCCGTTGGTGGTCGTCTCGCCCCTGTGGTGCCCCATCCATGAGCAGACCCCGGGGCCGGGCGCCTTCGACACCGGGGCGCTGGCCCGGGGGCAGGTGCGCTTCTGTTCGACGGGGGATCCGGCCGAGGTCGCCGCGGGGCGGTTGACGCTGCAGGTGGTGCGCCGGGAGTTGGCGCGGGTGGTGGCCCAGCGCCGCGAGCGTGACGGGCAGCTGTTCTACGTGGACGGGTGCGAGCTCTTCGGGCGCCGGGACCACGAGCGGTGGCCGTTGCCGGACAGGTTGCACCCTGGAACCGAGGCCCACCGGGTGATCGCATCGCGCTTTGCTGAACGGGTTTTGGCTGGTCAGGGGGTTGCCGTGGCCGGGTGAGCGGTCGTGAGTGCCGGGCCCAGCACGGGTGGGGTCGGCCGGGACCCGCGTCGGGCGTGGTTGTTCGGGCGCCTGTTGCGCGGGGTCAGCGACTGGCTGTGAGCCCTGGGGCGTTCGGTCGGGGCGCGCCACACGGGGTCACCGGGGATCGAGGGGTTTTTCGTAGCGCATGACCGGGTGCAGGGCCGAGTCGGGACCGAAGTCGTGGGTTGCGCGCCGCAGGTAACCGCGGTGTTCGTAGTAGCTGCGCAGGGCGTGGTTGTGCGCCACGCAGTCCAGGCGCACGGTGTGCAGGCCGCGTTCGCGCGCCCGCTCCTCGGCCCAGGTGAGCAGGCGCCCTCCGGTGCCGCGGCCGGCGCGGGTGCGGTCGGCCATGAGCCCGTGCACGTACAGGGCGCCGCCGGCGGGTTCCTCGGGCCAGATGTGCGGGTCCTCGTCGAGCAGGCGCACGGCCGCCTGCACGGTGTGGCCGTCGCGCAGGACCCACCACTGCCGGCGGTCGATCTGGTCGGCGAAGGTGGCGAGGGAGAGCTCTCCGGGGCTCCACTGGTCGATTCCGCGCTGCTGTTGCCAGCGTGCGCAGGCCTCGCGCAGCTCGGTCAGTGCGGTGGCGTCGGCCGGGTGGGCGGGGGTGGGCAACACGGTCGGTGTCCTCACGGCGGGTCGGGGGTTTGGGTGCGGGCCCGGCGCACGATCTCGCGCAGGTTCTCGTGGTGGGCCCCGGGCCAGTAGAGGCGCTCGCAGCCGGTGCACTGGGCGAAGGTGTCGTAGGTGGCCAGGGTCCCGGGCTCGAGCCGGTGGGCCACGTGTTCGGGGGCCACCGGACGCAGCAGCCCGTTGCAGACGGGGCAGCGGGTCCAGGGGTGCAGGGGCGGGGCGAAGCGGGCCAGGACCTCGTCGAGTTGGGCGTCGGGGTGCTCGGCGCGCACGTGCGCGCCGGTGTGCAGGGCGCGGCGGAAGAGGAGTCCGCGGTCGCGGGTGAGCAGGATGCGCTGTTCGGCGTTGGCCTGGGTGAGCAGGGAGGGGTCGTCGCGGTCGTTGTCGTAGGCGGTGTCCACGCCCAGCAGGCGCAGGCGGCGGGCCAGGGTGCCCAGGTGCACGTCCAGGAGCAGGCGGGGCGGGTCGGTGGGTGCGTCCTGGGGCCAGGTGTGGGTGTGCAGGTCGATGGTGGCGCCGGGGGTGGGGCGGTGGTCGGGGGCCAGGGCGCGGTCGCCGGCCTGGAGGCGGCCGACCTCGGTGAGGGGGATGCCCAGGGACTGGATGGTGTGACCGAGGGTGGCGTCGGCATCGTGGGGCAGGCGCACCCGGTGCTCGCGGTGGCGCGGTGGCAGGAAGAAACGCAGCTCCGGTGGGATGTGCAGGGTGATCGGGTGCGCGGCCATGGGGTCAGGATGGCACAAGGGGGTGTGCCCGGGGGTGTTCGGTGCGGGGCCCGGTGGTGGGGCCCGCACCGAGCTCAGGCCGGGGCGGGTGTGCCCTGGGCCAGGCCGCGGCCGCAGGCGGGGCACACGCCGCGTCGGCGTAGGGCGTAGGCGCAGGTGGCCACGGCCAGTGCCGTGCCCCACAGGGCCATCAGGGCGAAGGCGGTCTCGTGCAGCGGGGCCTGGCTCTGGCTGGTCAGCAGCAGTGTCATGACGGTGGCGCGTCCCAGGCCGAACAGGGCCAGGGCCACGACGGTGGCCGGTACCACAGCCAGGCTGATGGGGACGGGGCGTGCGCCAAGTCGGGGCAGCCAGGTGGGCAGGCGCGTTCCCCAGGTCTGGACCAGGCCGAGCATGAGGGCGGCGCCGGCCAGGCAGGCTGCGGCCAGGCCCAGGCCGATGACGGTGGTGCCTTCGGTGGAGGCCAGTTGTTGGGCCTGCTCAGCGGTGAAGTCGGGGTAGTAGCCGAAGATCCAGGGGATGCGCAGGGCGGGGTAGGCCAGGGCGGAGGCGATGGCGATGCCTACGGCCCAGCGTCCGGTGCGTCGGGCGCGCTCGCGGGTGGTGTGTTCGTGTTCGGGGCTCCAGTGGGGGCCGCGTCCGCAGCGGGTGCAGGTTTGGCGGTGGGTGCGGGTGGCCCACAGTGCGGTGCACGTCCATAGCAGGGCTCCGAGCAGGAAGTGCGCCAGCAGGAAGGTTTCGGGGGCGGTGAAGGTCTGTGCGGCCGCGGCCCAGAGCCCGGGCACGGCCCAGCCGGCCAGGAGCAGAACGGGCAGGTAACCCAGGACGGGCAGCAGGCCGCCGTGGACCAGAACCAGGGCCAACACCGCGGCCAGGATCCAGCCCCCGGCGGCGCCGGTGCGCAGGGGTGCGTTGCGGTGTGTGCGCAGGCCCCACAGCAGGGCGGTGGCCAGGGCCGTTCCGGCGGCGCCCAGGGCCAGGACGGCGGCGGTGCTGGTGGGTGGTGGCAGCAGGGTGAGCAGGTCGCCGGTGCGCAGGGCCTGCCCGGGGCTGGTGCGTGGCAGGGTGAGCGTGCCTGTGGCCCAGAGCAGCGCGAGCAGGGCGGTGGCGGCCGACCAGGCCAGGGCGGCCAGGGCACCGGCCCGGCCGGCCCGGTGGTGCAAGGTTCGGTGCGGGCTGGGGGGTGTGGGGGCCGGTTGCGCTGTCATGGCGGGTCCCTTCTCGGTGCGCTCGCTTCGGTGTTGCGGTGTGTCTTCGAGCCTGGCGTGGTGGGTGCCCGACGCGCTTCCCTCTGGGGTGGGTTCGTGCTCCCCCGCGAGAGGGAGGCGGGTGGGTGCGGGCCCGTGCCAGGATCTGGGGCATGGGCATTGGGAGGCGGGCTCTGAGGCCGTTGGTCAGGGGCGAGACCTACACGCGCTGGGTGCACCTGGTGTTGGGCGGGGTGTTGTTCGTGCCCTACTGCCTGGCTGTGCTGGTGGTGGTGACGCTGGTGACGCGGTGGGGGCCGGGCGCGTGGTCGGCGGGTGTGCTCATCGTGGTTGCGGTGGCGTCTGTGTCTCTGGTGGGGGGCACGGGGTTGTTGCCGGGGGTGCGGGCCCAGCAGGTGCAGGTGGGGCGTGCGCTGTTGCGGGGGCCGATGGAACAGGTGCCCGACCCGGGCGGTGGGCGGGCCGGCCCGAGGGAGCGGGTGCGTTCGGGCGGGGCGTTGGCCCTGCACTTCGTGGTGGGGTTCGTGGTGGCGGTGGCCACGATGGTGGTGCTCACCGACGCGGCGACGCTGGCGCTGGTGGCGGTGACCGGCGCCCCGGCCGGCCCGGTGGCGGTACTGACGGCCGTGCCGGTGTCCCTGCCGCAGGTGCCGGGGGCGGTGGCTCGGGTACTGACCCCCGTGGCCGGGTTGGTGCTGGTTGTGGTCTTCGTGCTGGTGGTGGCGGCTGTGGGCGCGGGCGCGGCCCGGGTGGGGCCGCTGTTGCTCGGCCCCTCGGTCTCGGAGCGGTTGGCGCAGGTGAGCCGCCGGGCCGATGAGTTGGCCGAGCGCAACCGACTGGCCGCGGAATTGCACGACTCGATCGGGCACGCGTTGTCGGTGGTGGCGTTGCAGGCCGGTGCGGCGGCGCGGGTGCTGGAGCAGGATCCGGCCTTTGCGCGTGCGGCGTTGGAGGCCATCGCCGAGCAGGCGCGCACGGCCACCGGGGAGTTGGACCATGTGCTGGGCCTGTTGCGTCAGGAGCGTGCGGGGCGGGCGCCCGAGCCGGCCCTGACGGATGTGGAGCACTTGGTTCGGGCGGCCCGGGCCGGCGGGGCCGAGGTGGAGTGTGTGGTGCAGGGGCCGGTCGGGGAACTGGCGCCGGTCCTCTCGCGTGAGCTGTACCGGATCTGCCAGGAGGGGCTGACCAACGCGTTGCGCCACGGTGCCCCCGGCGGGCCGGTCCGGTTGTGGGTCCAGGTCGAGGGTGGTGCGGCGCGGGTGCAGGTGGCCAACCCGGTGGGTGCGGGTGCGGGTGCGCGCCGGGGCGGGCACGGGCTGGAGGGGGCGGCCGAGCGTGTGCGGTTGCTCGGGGGCCGCTTGGAGTACGGCGCCCAGGACGGTTGGTGGTCTCTGCGAGTGCGTATCGAAGGTGTCGAGGGGTGAGTGCCGTGGTGCGGGTGGTGCTGGTCGACGACGAGCCCTTGGTCAGGGCGGGGTTGGCGGCGCTGGTGGGTGCTGAGCCCGACATGGAGGTGGTGGGCGAGGCCGAGGACGGGGCGCAGGTCGCGGGTGTGGTGGCCCGGTGCGTCCCGGATGTGGTGCTCATGGATGTGCGGATGCCGCGCCTGGACGGGATCGAGGCCACGCGGGCGCTGATGCGCGCCCCTGTCCCGCCGAAGGTGATCGTGGTGACGACCTTCGACAGCGACCAGTACGTCTACGGGGCGTTGCGGGCCGGAGCGCAGGGGTTCGTACTCAAGCGCAGCCGGCCCGAGGACATCTTGGCGGCCGTGCGTGTGGTGCACGCGGGTGAGTCGTTGCTGTTTCCGTCGGCGATCCGCGCGCTGGCCCAGGTGCACGCGGGCGCGGACGGGCCCCGGGCGCGGGCGGTGGCGGCGTTGAGTGAGCGCGAGGCGCAGGTGTTGGTGCTCATGGCGCGGGGGTTGTCCAACACCGAGATCGCGGGCGAGGTGTTCTTGGGGGTGGAGACGGTCAAGACGCATGTGTCCAGCATCTTGGCCAAGCTCGGTGTGCGCGATCGTACGCAGGCGGTCATCGCTGCCTACGACTCGGGGTTGGTGGGCCTGAACCGCGGGTGAGGGGTGCCTGGTCGGTGGCCGGTCCCGGCCATGGTGCGGGGCGGTCGAGGTGGGGTGGGCGCCCCTGCGCGGGGGCCGGTGTCGGGGCAGGTCGTGGCAGCTGCGGTGGTGGTGGCACCACCGTCGGTGGTGGGCCGGGGTGCAAGTGAGCCGGGGTGGCAGCGCGATCGAGTTCGGCCGGGCCCGTCTCTAGCGTGATCAGTGATGGTGCTCAGTGCCCCCGCACCCGGGGGTCCGACCACGGGGAGAACCGCAACCATGATCACGGCCGCGCCGCAGGGACCGGGGCTGGCCCCGTTGACCTACCGGGAACACACCTGGCAGGGGCTGCGGCTGCTGGCCCGGTGCACCGAGGGACCGGGCCGGATCGTGGAGGTGCTGGGTGAGGTGGCCACCGGTGAGGATGTGGTGGTGCTGGTGCCGGGCAACGACAACCATCTGGGCAACTACTTCGATCCGGGTCGGCGTACCCGTCCGCGGGTCAACGGGGTGGGGTTGCTTCGCACGATGGATCACCTCGCGCCGCGGGGGCGTTTCGCGGTGGTGGTGTGGCTGGGTTATGCCACCCCCAACGGGTTCGTGGAGGCCTCGCTGAGGGGCCCGGCCGAGCGCGGGGCCCCGGATCTGGTCCGGTTGACGCACGCGCTGCCGGCCGGTGCCCACATCACGCTGGTCGGGCACAGTTACGGGGCGGTGGTGTGCGGTCTGGCGCTGGCCCAGGGGCGGGTGCACGACTGAGTGGTGCTGGGCAGCCCGGGCATGGGCGGGGCCTCGGTGGAGGAGTTGGGGTACTCGGGGCGGTTGTGGGCGGCGCTGGGTGAGCGGGACTGGATCCGGTTCTTCCCGCGCGGGCGTGTGGGCGGGTTGGGGCACGGGCCTTCGCCGCTGCGCAGGGGTTTCGGTGCGGTGCGTTTTGCGACCGGGCCGATCGGCGGCCACTGCTCCTATTACGCCCCGGGCAGCGAGTCGGTGCACAACATCGCCCGGATCGCGTTGGGACGGGCGAGCGAGGTCACTCTGGCCGGGTCCGCGGCCGGGGGTGTGCCCGGGGACGGTGCGTGTGCGGAGGTGTCGTGGTGAGCACGGTGATCCGGGCCGAGGGTGTGCGCAAGGTCTACGGGGGCGGGCGTGCGGCCCTGGACGGGTTCGACCTGCAGGTGCAGGCGGGCACGGTGCACGCCCTGCTGGGCCCCCAACGGTGCGGGCAAGACCACGGCGGTGCGGGTGATGGCGACCCTGGTGCGTTTCGACGCGGGCCGGGTGTGGTTGGACGGGCGCCGGGTGGACCGGCATGCGCGCTGGGTGCGTTCGCGTATCGGGTTCGTGGGCCAGTACGCGGCGGTGGACGAGGCGTTGAGCGGGCGCCGCAACCTGGAGATGTTCGCGCGCCTGTCGCACCTGGGGCGGGCGCGTTCGCGCCGGCGTGCGCAGGAGTTGTTGGAGCACTTCGGCCTGACGGGGGCGGCCGAGTGTGCGGTGCGCCAGTACTCGGGCGGGATGCGGCGCCGGTTGGACCTGGCGGCGGCGTTGGTGGCCGATCCGGTGGTGTTGTTCCTGGACGAGCCGACCACGGGGTTGGATCCGCGCAGCCGTGCCCGGGTGTGGGAGGCGGTGCGTGAGCTGGTGGGGCGCGGCACCACGGTGGTGCTGACCACGCAGTACCTGGAGGAGGCCGACCGGTTGGCCGACCGTGTCTCGGTGGTGCGCGCGGGGCGTGTGGTGGCCCAGGGCAGCCCGGAACGGTTGAAGGAGCGCATCGGCGGCGGGCGTGTGGAGGTGGTCGTGGAACCGGAGGACCTGGCCCTGGCCGAGGAGGTGTTGGGCCGGGCGGCCGGTGTGGCGCCGCGGGTGGAGGCCGATCAGGCGCGGGTGAGTGTTCCGGCCGGTGAGGGGGCGCTGGGGTTGGCCGAGGTGGTGCGGGCCCTGGACGAGGCCGGGTTGGTGGTCGAGGACGTGGCGTTGCGCCGCCCCGGTCTGGACGAGGTGTTCTTGAGCCTGACGGGTGAGGAGGACCGTGATGGGTGAGGCGGTGGCCGAGCGGCCCGTGCCCGGGGCGATGGAGCGGGCGCGGTGGATGGTGGTCGACACCGGGGTGGTGGCGGGCCGGTACCTGTCGCACCTGGTGCGCAAGCCCGACGAGGTCGTGGGCACCCTGTTGATCCCGGTGCTGGCGGTGCTGTTGTTCGGGTTCGTCTTCGGTGAGGCGATGGGTGAGGTGCTGGGGGAGGGCGGCAACTACCGCGGGTTCCTCATGCCGGGGCTGTTCGCGTTGACGATGGCGTTCGGGATCGGCAACACCACGATCGCGGTGGTCACCGATGTGGGGCGCGGGGTGGTGGACCGGTTCCGGACCCTGCCGATGGCGCCCTCGGCGCTGTTGGCCGGGCGCAGTGTGGCCGATGTGGTCTCGGCGCTGGTGGACCTGGCGGTGCTGGTGCTCATGGGCCGGCTGATCGGGTGGCAGTGGCACAACGGGCTCTGGGCGGCGCTGGCGGGGTTGGGGTTGTTGTTGTGGTTGCGGTTGGCCTTCACCTGGGTCGGGATCTGGTTGGGGTTGGTGGTGCGTAGCCCCGAGGCGGCGATGAAGTTCTTCTCGTTGGTGTTTCCGTTGGCGATGGTGGCCGAGACCTTCGTTCCGGTGCACACGATGCCGGGGTGGTTGGTGCCGGTGGCCGAGTGGAACCCGCTCTCGGCCACGGTGGTGGCGGCGCGGGAGCTGTTCGGCAACCCGGGTGGCGCGGGGCAGGGGTGGATGGCCGAGCACGCGGTGGGGGTGGCCCTGGCCTGGCCCGCGGTGCTGTTGTTGGTGTTCGTGCCCTTGGCGGTGGTCCGGTTCCGGCGCATGAGCCGGTGAGGGCCCCGCCTCACCCGGTGTGGCGGCCTTGGGCGCGCAGGAGCCAGGCCCCTTCCCACCAGTAGTCGCACAGGTGGTGGGTGCGCACGTGGGTGAAGCCGGCCTGCTCGAGGTCGTGGGCCCAGTCCTGGACGGAGTGTTCGTGGTTGGTGCGGGTGTGGGTGGCGAAGTGGCCCAGGACCACGGGCAGGATGAAGCCGGTCCCGACCAGGTCGCGCTCGTTCTCGTACTCGCGCAGGCCGCGTTCGAGGCGCTGCAGGCAGGAGTCGAACCAGTGCGGGTCGAAGGGGTCGGGTACGTGGGCGACGTCGAACTCGACCACGGACAGGTGGCGGGTGCGCTGGGCCAGGGCGTGCAGGACGGGGCCGCGCTCGTGCGGGGGCAGTGACTGCAGGGCGAAGGTGGACTGGGCCAGGTCCCAGCGCTGGTCGGGGTGGGTGGTGAGCAGGTCCTCGGCGGTGGTGTTGTGGGCGCGGTGGGCGATGCCCTGTGCCTGCAGGGCGTCGGTGGCCTGCTCGAGCAGGGCGGTGCTGGGTTCGACCAGGTCCACGTGCGGGGCGGGTCCGGTGGCGTCGTTGAGGGCGGGCAGCAGGGCCAGGCCGTCGCCGGGGCCCACGTCCAGCAGGGTGCGCGGGGTGTGTTCGTCGAGGATGCGGGTCAGGGCGCGTGAGGCGCGCCGGTAGAGCTCGACGTTGCCGCCGCCGCGGATGAAGGCGCCGAAGGCCTCGGGGGCGTCGTAGACGCCGGTGTGTTCGCGCTGCAGGTGGTGGGGCAGCAGGCGGGCGAATTCGCTGTGGGGGTCCAGGCGCCGGGCCAGGTGCGTGCTCGCGGGCCGGGTCGGGGTGGCCGTCGGCGTGGGCCCACAGCGCCAGGTACAGGGCGGCGCGGGCGTCCTGGGGCGGGTGTGCGGTGGCGGCCTGTTGCGCGGTCAGGCCCTGGTGGCGGGCCCGGTGCAGTGCATCCAGCGGCATGGTTGGGCCTCCTGCGGTGTGTGGGCGTTGCACCTGCGGTGGGGGGCAGGGGCAGGCCGGTCTGGCTCCAGCGGGTGCGGTGCTCGCCGGTGGCGTGGCGTTGGGTGAGGCGGATCAGGGCGCGGTGGCGCTGGTGGGGTGTGGTGTCGGCGTCCATGGGCCCAGCATGCAGTTTTCGGGGTCAGTAGCGGCCCCGGTAGCCGTCGGTGCCCAGGGCACAGAACTCGGCGAAGGTCTGCGAACCCACCTTGCGGTCGGGGGCCAGGTGTTGCCCGCGCCGGTAGGCGGCGAAGACCGCCCCGGGAAGGCGCACCGGGGTGGTACGGCGCTGCGAGCCCACCGAGTCCAGGTACTGGCGGGCCAGCTCGGTCAAGGGCTGCACCAGCGGCCCGCCCATGTCGGCGACCCGGCCCTGCGGGGGCCCGGTGGCGAGTTTGGCCAGGCGCGCGGCCACCTCGGCCACAGCGACCGGTTGCACGTCGATGTCGGGCAGGGCCATCACCGGCAGTTGGGCGCTGCGCCGGCACAGCAGCCGCACCAGGTCGTGGAACTGGGTGGTGCGTACAACGCTCACCCCCAGGTCGGAGGCGAGCAGGGCCTGCTCCACCACGTGCTTGGTGCGGTAGTAGCCCAGCGGGACCCGGTCGCAGCCCACGATGGAGATGTGGACCAGGTGGCCCACCCCGGCGGCGCGGGCGGCCGCGATGAGGTGGCGGGCCGCGGGGATGTCGGCGCGGGATCGGGAGGAGGCGCAGTGCACGACGGTGTCGGCGCCCTGCAACACCTGGTCCAGGCCCTGGCCGGTGCGCAGGTCCACCGCGGGCTCGCCTTCCTCGGCCGGGTGGCGGCCGGCCGGGCGGACCTGGTGGCCGTTGCCGCGCAGCAGCTCGGCCACGGGTCGGCCCAGTGTGCCCCTGGCTCCGGTGACCACGATCGTGCCCATGCGCCCTCCCTCGGCCCTGGAAGTGGCCCCAAGCTAACACCGGCGCCCCGGACCTGGGGGGACCTGCACGCCGGAAGGGGCGGGGGTGCCCGTTACGCTGCGGCCAGCGTCGTCGCGACCGGTGCGGCGGCCGTGGCGAAGGAGTGTGCCCATGCCCGGGGAGGCCCAGGAGTTGGCGGAGGCGATCGGCGCCGAGCAGGTGGTGACCGACCCCGGGATCATGGAGGGCATGGCACACGACGAGGCCGAGTGGGCGCCCTACGGCCGCCCGGCCGCGGTGGGGCGGCCCCGCCACACCGCCGNGCGGGCGCGGGGGTGCCGGTGGTCGCGCGCGGGGCCGGGACGGGGCTGTCCGGGGGCGCCAACGCCGCGCAGGGGTGGGTGGTGGTCTCCTTCGAGCGCATGGACCGGGTGCTGGAGGTCGACCCGGTGCAGCAGACCGCGACCGTCCAGCCCGGGGTGATCAACGCCGACCTGCGCGAGCGGGTGGCCCGGGAGGGGCTGTGGTACCCGCCGGACCCGGCCTCGGCGCCCTGGTCCACCATCGGCGGGGA
>NZ_ANBF01000005.1:0-17591 GCF_000341025.1 Nocardiopsis salina YIM 90010
CAGGTCGTGCGGCTGGGGCGCAGGACCGCCAAGGGGGTGACCGGCTACGACCTGGCCGGGCTCATGGTCGGCTCCGAGGGCACGCTCGGTCTGGTCACCGAGGTCACGCTGCGCCTGGTGCCGTTGCGCACCGGTGTGGAGCACACCGTGGTGGGCTCCTTCGACTCCCTGGTCGAGGCCGGGAGCGCGGTGGCGGCGGTCTCGGCGGCCGGGATCGTGCCCTCGGCCCTGGAGCTGATCGACCGGTTCTGCCTGCAGGCGGTCGACGAGTGGAAGAACATGGGCCTGTCGGCCGAGGGTGAGGTGCTGCTGTTGGCGCGCAGCGACCTTCCCGGGGCCGCGGGTGAGCAGGAGGCCGGGCAGATCCAGGCCTGCTTCGAGGGCCAGGGCGCGGTCCACGCGGTGCGCTCCACCGATCAGGAGGAGGCCGAGGCGCTGTTCGAGGCCCGCCGTCTGGCATATCCGGCGCTGGAGCGGTTGGGGCCGCTGCTGACCGAGGACGTGTGCGTGCCCAAGGGCAGCGTTCCGCAGATGCTGGGGCGCATCGAGGAGGCCGCGCGCCGCTTCGACACCCACATCGGCAACATCGCCCACGCCGGCGACGGCAACCTGCACCCGCTGTTCATCGTCCCGGCCGATGACGCCGGGGCCAAGGAGCGGGCGCAGGAGGCCTTCGAGGTGATCGTGGACCACGCCCTGGAGCTGGGCGGCACGGTCACCGGCGAGCACGGGGTGGGCCTGCTCAAGATGCCCGGGGCGGCGCGGGAGCTGGGCCCGCAGGTGCTGCAGATGCACCGGGCGCTGAAGCAGGCCCTGGACCCGGCGGGGGTGTTCAACCCGGGCAAGGTCTTCTGAGCGGGCCGGCAACGCGGTACGGGGCGCTGGCGCGGGGCGGGCCTCGTCCTTCGGTGTTGCACCTCACCTGGGTGAACGGGTGTGAGGCCCGGGGCCCGGGCGGGTAGGGGCGCCGGGGAGAGCACCTCGAGGAAGGAGGCCGTCATGGCCGGGGAACTGAACGGACGCAAGGTCGCGGTCCTGGCAGCGGACGGCGTCGAGAGGATCGAGCTCGTCCAGCCCAGGAAGGCGCTTCAGGACGCCGGGGCGGACGTGGAGCTGGTCTCCACACACGGCGGGCAGATCCAGTCCATGAACGGCGACATCGAACCCGCCGACCGCTTCGACGTGGACCGTGAGGTCTCCGAGGTCGAGTCCGGCGACTACGACGCGTTGGTGGTGCCCGGCGGCACGATCAACCCCGACCAGTTGCGGGTGGATGCCGATGCGGTGCGGTTCGTGCGCGCTTTCGTGGACGGGAACAGGCCGGTGGCGGCGATCTGCCACGGGCCCTGGATCCTGGTGGAGGCCGACGTGGTGCGCGGACGCACCGTGACCTCCTATCCCAGTATCCGTACCGATATCGCCAACGCCGGCGGCACGGTCGTGGAGGAGAAGGTGGTCACCGACCAGGGCATCACCACCAGCCGCAACCCCGATGACCTGCCCGCGTTCTGCGAGCGCATCGTCGCCGAGTTCGCCAAGGGGTAGAGGAGCGCTGCCCGGGTGCGACTCCTGCCGGGCGGTGGCAGCGGCCCGGCCGGGGCAGGGCTCCGGCCGGGCCCTGGTGTGTGCGGGGGCAGGAGGGGTTCAGGCCAGGGCGAGGAAGAGCTTTTCCAGTTCCTGCTCGGTCATGGGTGGTTCTTCGCCGTTGGCGCGGGCGGTGGTGCAGTGTCGCATACCGCTGGACACGATCTTGAAGCCGGCGCGGTCCAGGGCCCGGGAGACCGCGGCGAGCTGGGTGAGGACCTCGGCGCACTCCTCGCCCTGTTCGATCATGTGGATCACCGCCGAGAGCTGGCCGTGGGCCCGGCGCAGGCGGGTCAGGCTGTCACCGACCATCTCGGGTTTCATCTGCATTGGCTTCTCCTCTCCTGGCTGCCCAACATACCGCCCCCGGTATGGGGCCGGTGTGTGCACGACGAAGCCGCCCGCGGCCTGGCGGCGCACGGGCGGCTTGCTGTGAGGGTGCTGCAGGTCAGCTGTCGTCGGGCTCTTCGGGGTTGCGGATCAGGTGGGTGGCGGCTGCCACCAGTCCGCCCCAGAGCACGACCATGGAGACGATCATCATGACGATCGCGCTGGTGCTCATCGGCGCTCCTCCTCGTCCTGCTCGTTGTCGGCCGACTCGTCCTGGGCGTCGGAGGCGGCGATGCGGTCGGCCCGCTTCCAGGGCAGCAGGGACATCACGACACCGAAGACGATGGCGCCGATGGCCACGCCCCACCCGGCCACCAACAGGAAGCTGTCGGGGTAGTCCTCGTAGTTCTGGGTGAGTTCGGTGCGCAGGCTGTCGAACATCATCAAGCCCAGCAGCACCGGGGTGATGATGCCCAGGGCCACCCGCCACCAGGTGCCCAGCCGCACGAGGGAGACCTCGTTGGCGTGGCGCTGGAAGAAGGGCAGGCGGCGCAGCACCCAGGCGAAGACGATGATCATGACCAGGCCGGCCAGTGCGATGCCGTACTGGTTGATGAAGTGGTCGAAGGCGTCGAGGATGTACAGGCCCTCGTGGGTGGGAAAGAGCAGGATCGAGGCCAGGGCGGTGGCCCCGCCCACGAGCGCGACCGTCTGCACCCGGCCCAGGCCGGTGCGGTCCTGCACGGCCGAGACGATCACCTGCACGATGCTGATCAGCGAGCTCACACCGGCGATGGCCAGCGAGACGAAGAAGAGCACGCCGAAGAGCGCTGCGCCCACGGGCAGGCTGGAGATGATCTGGGGGAAGGCCACGAAGGCCAGCCCGATGCCGGACTCGACGACGGTGTCCACGCTGGTGCCGGCGGTGGTGGCCATGAAGCCCAGGGCGGCGAAGACGCCGATGCCGGCCAGCAGCTCGAAGGAGCTGTTGGCAAAGCCCGCGGTGACCGCGGTGCCGGTCAGGTCGGCCTTGCGCTTGAGGTAGGAGGCGTAGGTGACCATGATGCCGAAGCCGATGGACAGGGAGAAGAAGATCTGTCCGTAGGCGGCGATCCAGACCCCGCCGTCGAGCATCGCGCCCCAGTCGGGGGTGAACAGGGCGTTGAGGCCGGTTGCGGCGCCTTCGAGGGTCAGGGCCTGCACGACCAGGATCAGGAAGAGCACGACCAGCAGCGGGATGAAGATCTTGTTGGCCTTCTCGATGCCGTTGCGCACGCCCAGGGCCAGCACGACCAGGACGATCAGCCACACGCCGATCAGGGGCCAGGCCACGCCGGAGACGTAACCGGAGACCATGCCGGGGCTGTCGGCGACCTCGAGGAAGTCGTTGTTGAAGAAGCCGTCGGGGTCATCGCCCCACTGCTGTCCCACCGAGAACCAGGTGTAGCGCACCGCCCAGGCCACGATGACGGCGTAGTAGACGGCCACGACGAAGCACACGCCCACCTGCCACCAACCCACGGCCTCGGCCGGGCGCGCTACGCGGCGGTAGGACAGCGGCGCCGAGGAGCGGTAGCGGTGACCGATGGTGTATTCGAGGATCAGCAGGGGGATGCCCGCGCTCAGCAGGGCGATGAGGTAGGGCAGCAGGAAGGCGCCGCCCCCGTTGTCATAGGCGATGTAGGGGAATCGCCAGATGTTTCCCAGCCCGATGGCCGAGCCGATGGCGGCCATCAGGAAGCCCGCGCGCGTTCCCCACTGCTCGCGGCTCTGTTGGACCATGTTCAGGTCTCCTAAATCGTCCCGTAGTTCGCGATCCGCACGCTAGCAGGAGTTGGCCTGTTGAGCACGGTCGAGGGTGCGGGGTGAGCACGGCGTCGTGTGGGCGCGGGTCTTTGATGATGGTACGTCCAAAATCTTGTGCCCTTGCAAAAAGGGGCAAGTTTCGCTTGGGGTGTATGTGTAGCGCGCCTGTTGTCCGGGCGCGGCCGGGCCCGCGCCGGCGCTGCACGTCCTCGGTCGAACCCGGCAGGGCATGCACGGGTGTCGGCCCGGCCGTCGGTGCGCACACGAGGTCGCTGCCTCGAACAGTAGGCCCGGTGGGAAGCGTTCTTCAGGCCGGTGCGCGTGTGTTTCGGGTGAGCGGGGCGACGGGCGCACGGACGGGGCCGGCACCATGGGTCTGCTCGAACCGGTGCCTTGAGGTGGTGGAGCCCGGTTCCCCGAGGCCACGCAAGCCCCTGTGGGCATCGCACGGGGCCGCAGGCACCTCGCCCACCCGTCCACCGGGGTCAAGGGTGGGGCGTGCCCGTGCCGCAGGAAGTTTCGCCCTGGTGTGGCCACGCGCTCGAGGGGTCCGCGGATTGGAGGTGTAGCGTCGGGGCAAACTTCCCGAAACGCACCCGACACACGTGTGTGTTTCGGGTCGGCCACAACGGCGTGGTGCACAGCGACAACAGCCACATGAAAGGACCTGGTAACTCCATGGCCAGTGAGTCCGACCTGCTCAATCACCACCCCGGTGTGCGCTCGGCCTACGAACACGTCGTACGGCGCAACCCCGATGAGCCCGAGTTCCAACAGGCGGTGCTGGAGGTGCTCGACAGCCTCTCGCCGGCCCTGGAGCGCCACCCCGAGTACGCCGACCAGCGGGTGCTGGAGCGCCTGTGCGAGCCCGAGCGCCAGATCATCTTCCGCGTGCCTTGGCGCGACGACGACGGCAACGTGCACATCAACCGCGGTTTCCGGGTGGAGTTCAACAGCGCCCTGGGCCCCTACAAGGGGGGTCTGCGTTTCCACCCGAGCGTGAACCTGGGCGTGATCAAGTTCCTCGGGTTCGAGCAGATCTTCAAGAACGCCCTGACGGGGATGAACATCGGTGGTGCCAAGGGCGGCAGCGACTTCGACCCCAAGGGGCGTTCCGAGCGCGAGATCGAGCGCTTCTGCCAGTCGTTCATGACCGAGCTGCACCGGCACCTGGGCGAGCACACCGACGTACCGGCCGGCGACATCGGCGTGGGCACACGCGAGATCGGCTACCTGTTCGGCCAGTACCGGCGCCTGGCCAACCGGTGGGAGGCCGGGGTGCTGACCGGTAAGGGACCGGAGTGGGGCGGCTCGCGGGTGCGCACCGAGGCCACCGGGTACGGAACGGTGCTGTTCACCCAGCGCATGCTCGAGCGCAACGGCAAGGACCTGGACGGGCGCCGCGTGACCGTCTCGGGTGCGGGCAACGTGGCCCTGTACTCGATCCAGCGGGCCCAGCAGCTGGGCGCCACGGTGGTGGCGTGCTCGGACTCCAGCGGTTACGTGGTCGACGACAAGGGTCTGGACCTGGAGCTGCTCAAGCAGGTCAAGGAGGCCGAGCGCAAGCGCATCGACGTCTACGCCGAGCGCCGCGGCGGCAGCGCGCACTTCGTCGAGGGCGGCAGCGTGTGGGACGTGCCCTGCGACGTGGCGCTGCCCTCGGCCACGCAGAACGAACTGGATGAGCAGGCGGCCCGCACCCTGGTCGACAACGGGGTCGTGGCCGTCGCCGAGGGCGCCAACATGCCCACCACGCCCGAGGCGGTGTCGGTGCTGCGCGAGGCCGGCGTGCTGTTCGGGCCGGGCAAGGCCGCCAACGCCGGCGGTGTGGCCACCAGTGTGCTGGAGATGCGCCAGAACGCGCGGCGCACCTCGTGGTCGTTCGACCACGCCGAGGCGGAGCTGGCCGAGACCATGGCCGGCATCCACGACCGGTGCGAGGAGGCGGCCGAGCGTTTCGGTGCCCCGGGCGACTACGTCCTGGGTGCGAACGTGGCCGGTTTCGAGCGGGTCGGTGACGCGATGCTGGCCCAGGGCCTGATCTGACCGGTCGCGTGGGGGGCGGGGTGCTCGGGAGCCGGGGCGCTCCGCCCTTGGTGTGTGCGGGCCGTCCTCAGGGCCGGGTCTTGGAAAGGTCGCGGACCACGGTGCGGTGGGGTGTGAACCTGACCAGTCGGGCGTCGGCAGCGAGGCCGGTGAAGTCGGTTGGCCAGGCGGCCTCGTCCTCGCCCAGATAGGGGCGCAGCTTGCGGCGGGCCAGGTCCTGGTCGTAGGGCACGACCTGGGCGCGCCCGTGCATGAGGACCTGGAGGAACTCCAGGGACTGCAGGTCGCAGGTGTCCACGACCACGCTCACGCGCGGATCGGCTTCCAGGTGCTTGCTCACCACCGAGTAGGAACCGGTGATCCACCACAGGGCGCCGTCCTCCCACAGGAACCAGACCGGCCGCACCGTGGGCGCGCCGTCGGAGGCGGCGGTGGCCACGCGGGCCACCAGGGGGCGCGCGAGGAAGGCCTCGACGTCGAAGGGCTGCTCGGCAGAGCCGGGAAGTGCCATGTCCTCGACCCTGGCCCAGACCCCCGGGCCGGGCAAGGGGCGGGCGAAAACCGGGTGACAGGGGGGCGGGCGCCGCACGAGGATGGTGCGATGGTCGATGCGCACTACAGCAACCCGGACCTGGCCGCGCTCTACGACGTCTTCAACGCCTGGAACTGCTCACCCCAGGACCCCTTCTACCTCGAGTTGGTCATGGCCGCCGGCGACGCCCTGGACGTGGGGTGCGGAACCGGGAAACTGCACCGTATCGCGCGCGAGCACGGACACCGCGGACGCCTGGTGGGCCTGGACCCGGCCGGTGCCATGCTCAATGTGGGCCGTGCCGAGCGCGCCGACATCGAGTGGACCCTGGGCGACCTGGCGGGCGGCCCCTTCGAGGGCGAGTTCGACCTGGTCACGATGTCCGGGCAAGCCTTCCAGGTCTTTCTCACCGACGAGCAGACCCGGGCCAACCTGGCCGGGGCGCGGCGCGCACTGCGTTCCGGAGGCCTGCTGGCGTTCGAGACCCGCAATCCGGCCGCACGCGCCTGGCAGCGCTGGACGTCCGAGCACGAGTACCGGGTGCGGGCCCCCGACGGGCGCCGGGCGTGGTCGGTGCACACCCTGGAGAGCGTCGAGGGGGACCTGGTCACCTTCTCCACCGCCTACGGCATCCAGGGGTGGGCCGATCCGGGCCACAGCCGCAGCACGCTGCGCTTTCCCGAGGCTCGGACGGTGAACGCGCTGCTGGCCGGGGCCGGGTTCGAGGTGCAGGCCCAGTACGGAGACTGGGACCGCAGCCCGCTCACCGACACCTGCCCGGAGATCATCACCCTGGCGCGGGCGGTGTGAGCTCGGTGCGCCGTGGCCACACCCGGTCGCCCCGGCCCGGGTGTTGCACCACGGGGGCATACTGGGCGCACACGGGCCCCGGCGCCGAACGAGGGGAGCGCAGGTGTTCTTCTTCTACAACTCGCGGATGGGCTGCGCGGGCTCACTGTTGACCTCGATCGCGCTGACCGCGCTGCTGTTGCTGGCGCTGCGCGCGTGCGGATGGGTGTAAGGCCTGCCGCGAGCGGGGCCCGGCCAGGGTGGCCGGATGGTCTTCGAGGGCAGCCCCGCCGAGCTCGTCGAGCAGGGCCGGACCCTGACCGCGCGCCACCTGCGCACCTTCCTGGGGCGGTGGACGGGCCGGGCGGCGGGTTGCGTGGAGAGGGACCCGGATGCGCGGCCCGACCGGCGTAGCATGCCCTGCGTCGACACCCCGGATGAAGGGACACACATGGGTTCCAGGACCGCTACCGTGGCCGCCGCGGCCCTTCTGGCCATCCCCTTGGCCCCGGCGGCACCGGCTGGCGNGCCGAGCTGGCCGCCAACGAGGTCGAGGGCACCGACTACCGGCGCACCACACGCGCCGGCGGAACCGACGTCGCCCACATCGCCATCCACGGGGGCGGCATCGAACACCCCACCACCGAGCTGGCCGACCACGCTGCCCGGTCCGGGGAGCACGCCTTCGCCTCGTTCGACGGGATCAAGCCGAGCGGGAACAGCGTCCTGCACATCACCGCCACCAATTTCGACGAGCCCCTGACCCTCGGCATCGTCGAGGACTCCGACTACACCATCTCCTGGCACGGGGCCGCGGGCGATGAGGCCCTGACCTACGTGGGCGGGCTGGACACCGACCTGCGTGATGCCGTGCGCGAGGAACTGCGCGCGGCCGATTTCACCGCCCCCGAGGAGGTGCCCGACGGCCTCAAGGGCGAGAGCCCCGAGAACATCACCAACCGCAACGCGCGTGATGAGGGGGTCCAGTTGGAGATCACCCGCGCCCAGCGCGACGCCTTCATCGGCGACAACGGTGCCCCGACCAGTACCTTCTACGACTTCACCGCCGCCGTGGAGGAGGCCGTGGCCCAGCGCTGAGCTGTGCAGGCCGCTCCTGGAACGGGGCCTCGGGTGCGACAAATACGCATCCGAGGCCCCCGCTCTCTACGTCGGGGACGCTCGGGACCCGGTGCGCCGGGGGAGAGGGGTGGTTCAGGCCCCGCGGTCGGGCACGTCCATGTCTCCGGTCTCCGGCTCGCCCTCGACGAGCCCGTAGCGCAGGTGCACCGCACCCTTGGGCCCTGCGGCCGGAGCTTGCAGGAGCCTGAGGTTGGCGGGCACCGCGCCGCCGTCGAAGACCTTCTTTCCGGTGCCGAGCACGATCGGATACACCCACAGGTCCAGGCGGTCGAAGAGCTTCCCGCGCAGCAGGGTCTGCACCAGGTTCAGGCTCCCAACGACCTTGACCCGGTTGTGGCGCTCACGGACCTGGCGCACCGCACCGGCCAGGTCCGGGCCCAGCTGCGTGGAGTGGGCCCAGTTCAGGTCAGGCTCGCCGCGGGAGGCCACGTACTTGGGGATGCTGTTGAAGAGCGCGGCGATCTCGTTGTCCTGCTCACCCTGGTAGTGGGGCCAGTAGGCGGCGAAGATGTCGTAGGTGCGCCGCCCGAGCAGGAGGGCGTCGGTGCCCTCGTAGGCGGCCTCGACCTGGGCCCCGGCGACCTCGTCCAGCAGAGGTGCCTGCCAGCCCCCGAAGGCAAAATCCACCGGGTCCTCGTCGGGGCCGCCGGGTGATTGCCCGACCAGGTCGAGGGTGGCGAAGAGTTCGATGTCGATCAGGCCCATGGGGTTGCTCCCTGTGGATCGGTGTGTGCTGTTGCAGGGTGGACCCGTGAGCACCGGCAGACTCATCGCCGCGAGCAGAACGGTGTGCGTTCCCGGCTCCGACTCCGAATACATTCACGACAAGGAAGAATGAATCGGACTATAGGTGATTTCTCTGCTGAATGTGGACGACTCGACCAGCACGCAGAGAAAATCCGGCCCCTGAGCCAACAAGGGCCTGGCCACCTTCATGCGCATGCCAGGAAAGCGGCATGGGGGATTCTACTCCCGATACTGCGATTGCGAGGGGGCCGGGAGCGGTGTTTCGGTCGACTCGTCCCAGCTGCCCGGTGCAGGCGATTGCGCTCACGCTCCGAAGGTCTGAACATCGAGGGGTCGCCCACCCTGGCGGGGGATCGGTCGCAGCCACCACAGTCCAGCTGAGTCGCCGCACACGGGGGGCGAACGCACCCCAGCCGCCCCGCTCACGCAGCGATGGGTCGCCAACCAACGGGACACCGGAAGGCATTCAACCGAAAAGGAACCATCCACACCAAGGGTGATTGTTTCAGCAAAATGTGGACGACCTGCCCTGACCTGCGGAGTTTCTCCGTGAAAACGGCTCCGAACTGCTGTTCGGGCCGCTAATGTGGACCGCGACAAGAAAAAGCCCCGGCCGGTGCGACAACACCGGTCCGGGGTTTGGCCGAGTCCTGTGGCCACAGGTTCCTCGGCGTGCCACCTCCCTGAGGAACACCAGGAAGGCGACTCGTGGAGTCTACACTTTCCCTCCCCCGTCCGGTATCCGAAACCGGGATTTCGGCCGGAACTTTCACCGCGCGCCAACGCCCCCGGGGCGTGATGGCCGGGATCGGGTTCGCGCCCGCCCTGTGGGTCTGCGACCAGCTCACCGCGGGCCTGTTCCCTTCGATGAATGCCTTCCTCGTGGCCCGGGCCATCGCCAAGGCCGGCGATGCCGACGGGCGCTGGTGCTACCTGCTGCAGGAAACGATGATGGAGCGCTCCTCAGGCTTCGTCTCGCGCAGCAGCATCAAACGCGGCCAGAGTCAGCTTCTGCAGGCGGGTATCGTGCGCAAGCTCGGCCCGCAGGCCACCCGTGAATTCTTCGCCGAGGACCTCGCCTCGGGTCGGCGCAGGGCCGACAACCTGCCCGCGGTACTGGAGCTGTGCATCCCCGCCCGCGAGTACAGCCCCCTCGCCCTGGCCCAGATCAATCAGGTGCGCAGCGACCTGGGGGAGCAGCCCCTGGACGAGACCACACGCCCACCGCTGACCCCCGCCAGCACAGCGCAGCGTCCCGGCCCGTCGGCCGGGCCGTTGGTGCCCCGCCCCCGAGAGGTCGAGCCGACCCCGACCCCGCGAAACGGGACACAGCAGTCAGATGTGCCCGAGCAGGTAACGGCAGCTCACTGTGAGCACCACGAGGGGTCACAGCGACCTACAGACCTCTCTCCTATGAACTTCTCCACAACGGGGGCGGGCCGCTCGAGCTCATCGCACGCATCCCCAACGCCCTGCTCACCAACCCCCACACCGACCGCCAGGTGCTGCGCGGGGCCGTACACGATCTGGCCGCAGCCGGGTTGCCCACCGAGCAGATCAGCGCCCTGTTGGGCGGGGCCGACCGGCTGCGCCGGCCCTTCCCCGGGCTCATGAGCCGCCTGTCTTCGCTCAAGCGCGCTCAACAGTTCCTGGCAGGGCGCCTGGGCCAAGGTGTGCACGAGCCCCTGTGGCCGGCCCCGCCCAGCTGGCCCGCCGCGCAGTGGGCCCCCGGCACCGTCACGGACGAGCCCGAGTTCGACCTGGATTCCCGGGGCAGGTCCCCGCGCACCTGTCCCGACCACCCGGGGGTGCGCAACGAACCCGGTGGATCCTGCCGGGTGTGCTCGCGCCCCTGCCGCAGCGCCCCGGGCCAGGACCCGCCCGAGAGCCCGGTCCCGGCGCCCGCCAACCCGCCCCGCACGCGCGGGGACCAAGCATCCGCGCCCGAACCGGTCCCTGACCCCGAACCCGCCCACCCCGACCCGGGCCTGGCCCAACAGATCCAGCGATCCCTGCAGGAGGCGGGAAAGGCGACCACGCAACCGCCGCCGGAGCTCGTGCCACCGGCCCACCCGCCCCAGCGCCGGGACCTGCTGCAATCACTGCGCCACCGGCTGAGCCAGGCCGGCCCCGAACCCCGCACGCTCCGCAGCTCGAACCGCACCAGGGGCCGGGCCGAGGCGGTGCCCTGAGCCGCGGCACATCGCACCGGGCCGCCAAGGGCCAAGGGCTCCACGCCCCGCGCGCGCCCATCGGGGCGCGCGCCATAACGGGCGAGGGCCGCGAAGCCCCGCGAGCAGAGCCCTGCGAACGCTAACGTCGGTGACCCCAGCACCGACGAAGGGATGTGCCCATGCACGGCCAGAAGGCACGCATGCTCGCCGGGGAGCCCTACAAGGCCGACGACCCCGAACTCCAGGCCGACCTGGAAAGGGCCGAGAAGCTCGCGTGCGCCTTCAACGACACCCCCGTGGACACTGAGGCGCGCCTGCAGGCCCTGCGCGAGCTCGTGGGCTCGGTGGGCGAGGGTGCCTACGTGCGCCCGCCGCTGGCGGNGGGTGCGCACACCTTCGTCAACTGCGGCGCCGTCATGCTGGACGTGGCCCCCATCACCGTGGGCGAGTACGTGCAGGTGGGTCCGGGCGTGCAGCTGCTCACCCCCACCCACCCGCTGGACCCGGCCGAGCGCAAGGAAGGCTGGGAGAGCGCCGAGCCCATCACCATCGGCGACAACGTGTGGCTGGGCGGGGGCGTCATCGTCTGCCCCGGGGTGAGCATCGGCCACAACACCGTCGTGGGCGCCGGCTCGGTGGTGACCAAGGACCTACCGGCGAACGTGGTGGCCGCGGGCAACCCCGCCCGCCTGGTCAAGGAGCTGTGAGCGCCCCCTCGGGCAGCAGCGCCGGGGTCACCTCGCACACCACCGACCACCCCAGGGCGCCATAGAGGGCGCACCCGTCCTGGGTGGCCACCAGTACCCCGGTGTGGGCGCCCTGGTCTGCGCAGATACGCCCCAGGGCGCCCATCAGGGCCCGCCCCAGACCGCGCCGACGGTGCTCGGGATCGGTCACGACCCGGTCGAAGACGGCGTGGCCCCGGTGCAGGGCCGCCCACGCCTCGGCGGCCGCCCGCCCGTCGGGGGCCAGCGCCAGTGCCCGGTGGGTGGCCCCTTGCGACTGCACCTGGATGCGGTAGGGCTCGGGCGCAGGGTCGGTGTGACCGGGCAGGGCGGTACTCATCAACGCCTCGCACTCGCCCACCCGCCAGCTCGGCCCCAGTACGGCCGCGGTCTCGTCCCTGGCCAGGAACGCCTTGACCACGGTTCCGGGCCCGTTCCAGGCCGGTGCGTGCGAGGCCAGGTCCCGGCCGCCGGAGACCACGTAGCGCACACGGTGCTGGGGCAGCCCCACCTCCAGCCGGTGGGCCCTGCCCAGGGCCGTGGGGGGCGCGACGCCGCGGGACAGGGCCCATCCGTGGGCCCACACCCCGGCCAGGTGCGTCAACTGTTCACTCGAGGCCTGCATACCTCCAGGGTGGCAGCCCCCGCGCGTGCCCCGGTCCCCCGGTGTGGCGCCACCGGGGGACCGGGACGGGGCGGATGCGCCCGCATGCACCCGCCCCGGCCTGTCAGAGGACCGATCCGACCTGGCTCGTCTGATCCTCCGAGAACTGGGTGCGGTACAGCTGCGCGTAGCGGCCCTGCAGGGCCAGCAGTTCGGCGTGGGTCCCGCGTTCGACGATGCGCCCGCCCTCCAGCACGCAGATGGTGTCGGCGGCCCGCACCGTGGACAGCCGGTGGGCGATGACCAGGGAGGTGCGTCCGGCCAAGGCCTCGTCCAGGGCGGCCTGCACGGCCCGCTCGGAGGTGGAGTCCAGCGCCGAGGTGGCCTCGTCCAGGATCACCACCTCGGGGTCGGCCAGCAGCAGGCGGGCGATGGTCAGGCGCTGGCGCTCGCCCCCGGAGAAGCGGTAGCCGCGTTCGCCCACGACCGTGTCCAACCCCTGGGGCAGCGAGGCGACCAGATCGTGCAGGCGGGCGCGTTGCAGGGCCTGCCAGATCTGCACGTCGGTGACCTCGGGTGCGGCCAGGGACAGGTTGGCGCGGATGCTCTCGTGGAAGAGGTGGCCGTCCTGGGTGACCATCCCGATGCGCGAGCGCAGCGCCCGGAAGGTCAGCTCGCGTACGTCGTGCCCGCCCAGGCGCACGGTTCCGGCGTCGGTGTCGTACAGGCGCGGGGCCAGGGAGGCGATGGTGGACTTGCCCGCCCCGGACGATCCCACCAGCGCCACCATCTGTCCGGGCTCGACGCGGAAGGAGACCTCGTGCAGTACCTGGGTGGGGCGCACGTGCTCCAGGGTGGCCACCTCCTCCAGGGAGGCCAGCGACACCTGCTCGGCGCCGGGGTAGGTGAAGTCGACGCCGTCGAACTCCAGCGAGAGCGAGCCCTCGGGCAAATCGCGGGCGTCCTTTCGCTCGTCGACCAGGGGCTCGAGGTCCAGCACCTCGAAGACGCGGCTGAAGCTGACCAGGGCGCTCATGATCTCCACACGGGCCCCGGCCAGTTCGGTCAGGGGGGCGTAGAGCCGGGTCAGCAGCATGCCCATGGACACCACCGTGCCGGCCTGCAGGTTGCCCGAGAGGGCGTAGAAGCCGCCCAGGCCGTAGACCAGGGCCAGGGCCAGGGCCGAGACCAGGGTCAGGGCGGTGAAGAAGACCTCCTGGACCATGGCGGTGCGTACCCCGATGTCTCCCACGCGTTGTGCGCGGCGGGCGAACTCGGCCGACTCCGTCTGCGGGCGCCCGAACAGTTTGACCAACGTGGCGCCGGGCGCGGAGAAGCGTTCGGTCATCTGTGTGCCCATGGCGGCGTTGTGCACGGTGCGTTCGCGTTCGATCTTGGCCAGGCGCGCGCCCATGCGCCGGGCCGGGAGTACGAACAGCGGCAGCAGCACCAGGGTGATCAGGGTGATCTGCCAGGACAGTGCGAACATGACGCCCAGCGCCAGCAGCAGGGTGACCAGGTTGCTGATGATGCCCGAGAGCACGTCGCTGAAGGCGCGTTGGGCGCCGATGACGTCGTTGTTGAGGCGGCTGACCAGGGCGCCGGTGCGGGTGCGGGTGAAGAAGGCCACCGGCATGCGCTGCACGTGGTCGTAGACGGTGGTGCGCAGGTCCACGATCAGGCCCTCGCCCACGCGGGAGGAGAGCCAGCGCACCAGCAGTCCCAGGGCCGCCTCGGCCAGGGCCACGGCGGCGATGAGGCCGGCGAAGGCCCCNACGATGACGTCGACGACCTGCCCGGCCAACAGGGGTGAGGCCACGGCCAGGGCGGCGGTGAGCACGCTCAGGGCCAGGAACCAGATCAAGGGTTTGGTGTGGGGCCGGGCGAAGGCGCCGATGCGTTTGAGGGTGGCCGCGGAGAAGGGGCGGCTGTCCTCCTGGGCGTGTGTGGCGTGGTACATGGTGTTCCACGCGGCCATTTCCATGCTCATGGGCTCGTCCCGCCGCTCGTTCGGTGTCGTCGCCACGACCGTAGAACCTCAAGTTTTGTTGAGGTCAACCCGCGGCGGTGATCCGGGCGGCAGAGCCCCTCAGGGCCCGACGGTCTCCAGCAGCTCCCACGGTCCGACGGCCTGCGCGCCGTTGACCAGCAACAGCACACCCACGATGCCCAGGATCCAGGCCATCGCCTCGCGCGAGGCGCCCTCGATCTTGGTGCGCCAGCGCTCCAGGCGCGGGCGCATGCGCGCACCCAGAGCACGGTGGCCCAGGTGGAGCAGGATCGGGGGCAGCACCATCATCAGGTTGTAAGCGGCCAGCATGGGCACCCATGCGGCGGGCGCGAGCTCGGCGGCGGTAATGATGCCGATCGCGCCCAGGTAGGGAAAGGCGGTCCCGGCCTCCAGGGCGCCGGTGGCCAGCCCGAGGGCGACCATCGAGGTGGTGCGCAGTGAGGCGGGTCTGCGCTGGGCCTTGGGGCCGGTCGGCATCACCCAGGAGTAGGCGAACAGGCCTGTGCCGACCACGACCATGACCCATCCGGCGGCGGTGGTGCCGGCCAGGGATCCGGCGCGCTCCAGTGCGGCGCCCAGGCCGAGCATGAGGGCGCACCCCAGGGTGAAGTAGAAGGTGGCCACGGTGGCCAGGTAGGCGCTCAGTGGTCGGCCCACCTTGCGTGCGCCGCTGAGCAGCACGAACAGGCTCACCCCCAGGGTCGTGGGGCTCAGGGTGTCCAGTAAGGCCAGTCCGGCCACCGGCAGCAGGGTCTCGAGCGGGGGCATGTCGTCCTCCAGGTTTTCGCACGGATGTGTCAAATAAAATAACCCGCTCGTGTTAAATAAAGCAACACGGTTGTGCTAAAACAGGGGAGTGCCCAAGATCGTCGACCACCAACAGCGCCGCCGCGACCTGGCCCAGGCCCTGTGGCGCGTCATCGCCAACCAGGGCACCACAGCCGTGTCCATCCGCTCGGTGGCCGCCGAGGCCGGGCTCTCGGCCGGAGCGCTGCGCCACTACTTCCAGACCCGCGAAGAACTCCTGCTCTTTGCCATGGAGCTGTCCGAACAGCGCGTCAGGCAGCGCCTACAGGAGCAGGCCCGGCGCGCCCACGCCCCCGACGCCGACCCCGACCTCATCGAACGCGTGGCCGGCTTCGCCGAACAGCTGCTGCCCCTGGACGCCACCCGCCGGGCCGAGTACCGCGCCTGGCAGGCCGCCGGCGAGCTCGGCGAACAGGACACACACCGCCGGCAACGCTGGGACCAGCAGCGCAGGCTCTACCGCCAACTGGTGGCCGCCCTGGCCCACGCGCCCCTTCAGGACCCCAGCCGCCCGCACCCCGACCTGCGGGTGGAGGAGTGGGCCGAACACCTGCACACCTACGTCGACGGCCTCGCCCTGCAGTTGGACGTGACCCCCCTGGTCACCGGGGACGAGGACGTGCAGCAGCGCCTGCGTACCTTTCTGCGCCGCATCGGGGACCACCTCTCCCGCGACGGCGACTGAGGTTCGCAAACCCCGCACCCGCCCGCCGGTGCCCGATCCGCCCCTCGGTGTCCGGTGCGCACCGCACGGGCCGGTACCCTGGCCACCGACTTCACGGGGGGAGGGGACCTCTTTGACCAGTACCGAGACCGAGGGCGCGGCCCCGCTGGAGCTGAGCTACCGCGCCGCCACCGACGCCGACGCCCAGGCCCTGGCCGAGCTGGTCAACTCCTGCTACCGGGGCCAGAGCTCGCGCCAGGGGTGGACCACCGAGGCCGACCTGCTCGGCGGACAGCGCATCGACGCCGCGGCCGTACGCACGCTGGTGGCCCGCCCCGACACCACCGTGCTGCTGGCCGAGTCCGACCGCACCCTGGTGGCCTGCTGCGAACTCCAGCGCGGGGTGGGCGGCACCTACTTCGGCATGTTCTCGGTGGCCCCCACCTTCCAGGGCCGGGGGCTGGGCAAACGCGTGCTGGCCGAGGCCGAATGCACCGCCGCCCGCCTGTGGCGCTCAGCCCTGATGCGGATGATGGTCATCGCCCAGCGCAGCGAGCTCATCGCCTGGTACGAACGCCGCGGCTACACCAGCACCGGGCGCACCGAACCCTTCCCCTACGGCGACCCGGCCTTCGGCGAACCCAAACGCGACGACCTGGCCTTCGTGGAGATGAGCAAGGACCTGACCGCCCACCTGTGAGCGGGGCTCAGCGGTTCTCCAGATTGGCCGACATGCGCTCGAGCACGTTCACCGCCGCCCGGTACTCCTGCTCGCTGATGCCCTCGCTCAGCCGGCGTCGCGACTGCTCCACCCGCGCGAAGAGCTCGCCGTGGGCGCGGGTGCCCGCCTCGGTCAGCGACAGCGACCCCTGCCCCTGCACCCAGCCGCGCTCGCGCAGCTGCTCGGCCACCGGCGCCACCGTGGCCTCCTCCTCGTCCAGGAACGGGGCCAGACGCTCGTCCAGCGCCGCCACCCTCGCCCCGCCCCCGTGCCGCGAGTGCAGCACCTGCCAGTGGCGCCGTCCCAGCGACTCGGCCGCCAGGATCCGGTCGAAGTCGTTCTCGATGAGCCGGTCCAGGTGTTTGAGCCAGTAACCGATCGGCAGCTGCGACATGGCTTCCTCCCCGGGGGCGGCATCGGCACCCGGCCCCGCGAACAGGGCCCGGCGGCTGTGGGGAAGGCCTACCCGCCCACACCGCACCTGCCACCCGCACCCTGCGCCGGCCGGCCCACACCCGGCACAGCAGGACCCCGCGCAAGCCCACGAACACCCCGCCGGGGCCGGTGCTCCAGCGCAGCCGGCCCGCGCAGATCTGCTGCAGGTCCTGGCGCCGGTGCGGACCCGGCCACAGCCGCGGCGGTGCGCGCCCCTAGGCTCGCCCGCACGGCCCCGCACCAGCAGGGCCCTCGCAACAGGAAGGGATCGGGCGTTGAGCACGGGCGACACGAGCCGCATCACACACAGCACCCTCGACGTGGGCGGGGTGGACCTGCACGTGGCCGAGCAGGGCAGCGGCCCCCTGGTGGTACTCCTGCACGGCTTTCCCGAGAGCTGGTACTCCTGGCGCCACCAGTTCGCCGCCCTGGCCGGGGCCGGCTACCGCGTCGTGGCCCCCGACCAGCGCGGCTAC
>NZ_ANBF01000005.1:17597-57790 GCF_000341025.1 Nocardiopsis salina YIM 90010
CCTGGTGGGCGACCTCATCGGCCTCATCAGGGCGCTGGGCCATGAGCAGGCCGTCGTGGTGGGCCACGACTGGGGAGCTCCCGTGGCCTGGTCCGGGGCCATGATGCGCCCGGACGTGGTACGCGCCGTGGCCGGGCTCAGTGTCCCCCCGGCCCCGCCCGCCTTCATGCCCCCGCCCTCGGTGACCCGCGAGACCTACGGCGAGGGCTTCTACCAGGTCCTGTTCCAGCAGCCCGGTGTGGTCGACGCCCAGCTGGCAGCCGACCCGGCCGCCACGGTGCGCCGCATCCTGGTCGGCGGCTCGGGCGACAACCCGGCCCTGGACAAGCCCGTGCCCTGGGTGGTGCCCGAGGGCATGCAGCTGCTCGAGACCATGCCCGAGCCCGCGTCTTTGCCCGAGTGGTTGGACGCCCAGGACGTGGCCGCCTTCGCCGAGGACTTCTCCCACCACGGCGAGCGCGCCTTCACCGGCCCGCTCAACTGGTACCGCAACATCGAACGCAACCAGGGCCTGATGTCGCCCTTCGCCGGGGCCACCATCGACGTCCCGGCGCTGTACATGGTCGGGGACCTGGACATGGTCACCGCCCTGCACGGGGTCTCGCAACTGCGCCGGTCCCTGCACCTGATCGCGCCGAAGCTGCACGCCCAGCACACCCTGGCCGGGTGCGGGCACTGGACCCAGCAGGAACGCCCGCGCCGGGTCAACGAGGCGTTGGTGGACTTCCTGGACCACCTGGACGGCTGAAGACCGTACCCCCGGGCCCTGTGCGCGCACCCCCAGCGTGCACGGCTCAGGGCCTGTTCGGTCGATGCCTTCCGTTGCGAACGGCGCATCGGGAGGTGCTCTCGCAGGGCCGAAGAGGGAGCGCCCCTGCTGTGCACGGCCCGCAAGCCCGGCAGTTTCGCACCGCGGGGCCCAGGGCGGGGGCCTGCCGAGCGATGAGAACACAGCGAGAATGCCGCCGGGGCCTCGCGCAGCAGGTGATCGGTCTTGGCCGAACAGGCCCTACCCCTCATAGAGCAGGGCCCGCACGGTCAGGGGCTGCCCGGCGTTGCCGTACCAGTCCCAGCACACCGAGAGCGCCTCCACCAACCGCAGCCCCAACCCCGCACACCCCGGATCCGTGTGCGGGAACGGCATCGCCTCCACCCCCGCCGGCGGGCCGGCGTCGGTCACGGCCACGACGAACCCGCACTCCAGGCGTTCGACCTCCACACGCACCGTCCCTCCCGGCTCACCCGAACGGGTGTGGCGCAGCGCGTTGCTCACCAACTCGCTGACCACCAAGGACAGGTCGCAGGCCTGCCCGGGCCCGCGCCCCGAGGCCGCCTGGGCCCACTGCCGGGCCAGGCGTACATGGGCCGGGGAACTGCCGCACAACAGCCCCGACCGGTGGGGGCCGGTGACCCGCACCCGACGGGGCACCGTGAGGTCGGCCGAGATGGAACGCACGGTGTGTGCCTCTTTCATGTGGAGGTGGACCGTTCGACTCGGCCCCCGTGGCGGTTCGCGGCGCACGCTCTGGGTGTGTGCGCCCGCACTGGACTGTGTACAGCGCCCGCGCCCGCCGAGCCACGAAAACAAAAAAACTGTCCTTTGTCGCAGCATCCGGTAGTGGGCAGTCGCATTCCGTCGTTTAATGTTCCCATGACGCAGAACACGGCCGCGAAGTGGCGCCCCTTCGGTGCGGAGATACGCAGACTCCGCGTGGAACACGGGTTCTCCCAGTCCCGGCTCGGAAAACGTCTGGGTGTGACCGGTGGGATGGTCGGGCACATCGAACGCGCCACACGGGTGGCAAACCGCACCCAGGTCGACAAAATGGACGATCTGTTCGCTACCGAGGGCGAACTCGTGCGTTTTTGGAAGGACACCCTGCGCGAGGGCGCCGTACCCGAGCACTTCCGCGACGCCCTCGCCCTGGAGCACAAGGCCCGCCACATACGCGAGTACCAGTCGGTGCTGATCCCCGGCATCGTGCAGACCGCGGACTACGCACGCACCCTGATCCGGGCGCGCCACCCCCATTCGGACACCGAGGTGATCGAAGACCTCGTGCGGGCACGAACCACACGACTGGAGGACATTCGCCGCCGGGGGACCTTTCTCTGGCTCGTCGTGGACGAAAGCGTCCTGAGCCGGCCCATCGGGTCACCGGAGATTCTCGGCGATCAGCTGAAATGGATCACCTTCCTCATCGAGAGCGGTACGATCCGACTCCAAGCCCTTCCTCTGACGGACAACCCCGGGTTGTGCGCGCCATTCCGTCTGGCCTCCTTGGACGCACGGAGATCGGTGCTCTACCTGGAAAACGCACTGGGGGGCCAGATCGTGGACGAACAGGAACAGATCAGCCAGGCCTACACCCTCTTCGGAGCGATGCAGGCCGAAGCACGGTCCACCCAGGCCACACTCGATCTGATCCGACGCATCGACAAGGAGCGAGCGAGCACATGAACGACTGGCACAAGTCCAGCTACAGCGACGGCGGCGGCGGCAACTGCGTGGAGGTCGCCGAAGGCCCCACCACGCACCTGCGCGACACCCAGCACCGCACCCTGGGGCACCTGAGCGTGCCCGCCACCGAGTGGAACGCGCTGCTGCACACGCTGCGCGCCTGAAACACCCCCACACGCACCGCGGGCCGGCCCCTGCCAGGGATAGTGGCAGGGGCCGGCCCGCGGCCCGTACATGTACCCAGGGTAGCCGCCCCCACCACCCCCGCTGAAGGGACCAAAGACCGTCCCGGCCCCGCCCCGCTCCTCAACCGGGCTCGGGCAGATCCTCCAACCACCCGGCATCACCCGCACCGGCCGCCCGCACCTGGGCCGCCAACTCGGTCAGCGGTTGAGGCCCCTCCTGAGCCCCCTGCCAGCGCAACAGCACCACACCACCCTGCTCGGAAGGCATTCGCACATCGGCGATGCGCTCAGGGGCCTGCTCGTCCTGGCGCACCACCATCGTGTCGACCTGCTCGCACGTTCGCGCCTCGGCCTGGGCGCACCCCAGCGTCGGCGCCGAGACTCCCTCGTGGGTGTGCACCCGCAGCCGGGCCCCGCCGGCGTGCTCGTAGACCAGGTGGACCTCCTGCACCCCTTCGTGCTCGGCCAGACCCACCGGCTCCCACTCGGGATGATCCAGCACCGCCGCACCCAACACATCCTCCGGCTGGGGCGCACCCGTCCACGCCCCCTCGGGCCGGGGCAGCACCCACCACAGCGCCGCGACCGTGGCCGCGAACCCCGCCAGGGCCACCGGGGCCCGCCAGAGCATGCGGCGCCCGGCCAGCGACCACCGCGCCACCACGAAGGCCCACACCAGAACGGCCGAGCCCACCAGCGCCAACGCCACCGGGTCCTCCTCGCGCACCGCCACACCACCGGTCGGCACCGCGACGGCCAGCACCACCAACGAGGTCCGCAACGGCGCCCGAGCGCCCAGCGCCCGCGGCACGAACTGCAGCACGAGCGCGGCCACCACCACCAGCACCGCGCACACACCCACCACCCAGACCCTGCGCCCGGCACCGCCACCGGGACCACCGGCCGCCTCCCACACCGGGGGCACCACCCACAGAGCAGCGAAGACCCCCGACACGGCCGCACCCCAACACGTCAACGCGGCCGCCGACACCGCCGCCGGGGCCCACCAACCACGCACCAACCGCACCTGCGGCCCCGCCGCGCCCACACCCTGCTGCACCCGCACCCCTTCGCCTGTCACACCCCTGCCAACGCACCACAGCGCCGCCACGGTTCCCTGCACCCCGCCCACCCCGACCCGCGGTGGTGGTCGCACTACCCCGCATCCACGTGGTGGTGGGATCGATCCCCCAGCCCCCGGAGCCTAGATTTGAGACCGTGAGCAGCCACGACACCGACACCGCACCACCGGCGCACCCACAGCGCCCCGGGCCCGCCTGGCAACAACGCGCCGTGGAGATCCTGCACCTTCTGACATCGCTGCCGCTGGGCGCGCTCTACCTCCTGCCCGCCCTGATGCTGGCCGCCGCGGTGACCGCCCTGGTGCTGACCCTGGCCCGACCCTGGCTGCCCTGGAGCACCGAGCTGGACATGCTCCCCGCCCCGTCGTGGCACGTCCTGGCCCTGGCCGCCCTGCTGTGCGTGGCGGCCACCCTCACCGCCCGCCTGGCCTGCCGCCTCCAACGCGACCGCCTCGACACCGTCTTCGGCATCGTGCAGGCCCACACCCCCGACCCACTGCCCACCGCCGGCCCCCTGCTGCGCACCTGGCGGTTCCTCTTCGGCGCCCGCGCCTGGTCCATGGTCATCTACAGCACCGTCGCCGGCCTGCACGGGCTGATCCTGGCCGGCACCACCGTCGTGCTCGTGGTCTGCGGCGGCGCCTCATCCCTGGGAGCGCTGCTGGGCCTGGTCGTGGTCCTGAGCCGCGGCGCCCAGGGCGCCGACCTGTGGTGGCCCCTGGCCCTGATGCTGCTGGCCCCACTGGCCGCCCTGGCCGGGATCCGCTTGGCACCCCTGGTCGTGGACTCGGAGATGTACCTGCACCGCACCCTGCTCCTGGAGGCCCCCGAGGCCCGCGTCCGGCGCCGCCTCATGCACGTCCAGGACAGCCGCCTGCGCATGGTCGACGCCGCCGAGGCCGAACGGCGCCGCATCGAACGAGACCTGCATGACGGCGCCCAACAACGCCTGCTCGCCCTGGCCCTGACCCTGACCCGCGCACGCGCGCGCGTGGGAACCGACCCCGACCGGGCCCTGGAACTGATCACCCAGGCCCAACAGGACTCCCGCGAGGTCCTGGACGAACTGCGCCGGGTCGCCCGCGGACTGCACCCCAAGGTCCTGACCGACCACGGCCTGGCCTGGGCCCTGCCCGTGGCCGCCGAACGCGCCCCCGTCCCGGTCCGCCTGGACGTGGACCTGGACCGGCGCCCCTCCGCCCGCGCCGAGGGCGTGGCCTACTACGTGGTCTGCGAGGCGCTGGCCAACGTCGCCAAGCACGCCCGCGCCGACCACATCGGCATCCACGCCCGGCGCATCGAGAACACACACCCCCAGCGCGCCCTGCTGCGCGTGAGCGTCACCGACGACGGTGTCGGAGGAGCCGACCCGGACCAGGGCACCGGCCTGTACGGGCTCTGGGACCGCGTCGACGCCGTCGACGGCCACCTGAGCGTGAGCACCCCGCAGGGCGGAGGAACCGTCCTGACCGCAGACATCCCGTGGGAGGCATGAGCAGTGCACGGCCGCACCGACCACCCCGCACCCGCCGACAACAGCGGGCCCCGCGTCATCATCGCCGAGGACTCGGTCCTGCTGCGCGGCGGCATGGCGCTGCTGCTGGAGGAATCGGGGGTGCACATCCTCGACCAGGTGGGCGACGCCGAGGCCCTGCTGGCCTCGGTCGCCGACCACCCGCAGGTCGACCTGTGCCTGATCGACATCCGTATGCCGCCCACCTACTCCGAGGAGGGCATCGAGGCCGCCGTGCGCATCCGCCGCCAACACCCCCACGTGGCGGTCCTGCTGCTGTCCCAGCACGTGGTCAGCCGCTACGCCGCCGACCTGCTCGGCGCCGGCGCCACCAAGGTCGGCTACCTGCTCAAGGACCGCGTCGCCGACATCGAGGAGTTCCTGGCCACCCTGCGCCGGGTCGCCCAGGGCGGCGCCGCCATCGACCCCGAGGTGGTCTCCCAGCTGCTCAGCCGCAACCGCGACCGCGCCCTGGAGGCGCTCACCCCGCGCGAGACCGAGGTCCTGGAGGTCATGGCCCAGGGGCTCAACAACGCCGGCATCGCCGCTGAACTGACCATCACCGAACGCGCCGTGGAAAAACACATCCGGTCGATCTTCACCAAGCTCGGCCTGGGCCAGGACGACCACGACCACCGCCGTGTACAGGCGGTCCTGCGTTTCTTGCGCGGCGCCGACCGGCTCTGAACACACCGAGGACCGACGGAGGGACCACACACCTCCACAAAGAAGGGGAACGACGTGACATTCAAGGCCCGAGGACTCTACGCCTCCTCCAGCAAGGAACCGCGCCGCTCGCGCGTGGGCCTGTGGCTGTTCCTGGGCGGGCTGCTGGCCCTGGCCCTGGTGGCGGCCACGGTCCTGTCGGTGCTGGGCAACGTCGCCGTCACCCGCGAGCAGGCCTCCCAGACCTACGACGCCGGGGCCCGCGTGCAGATCGACAACCGCACCAACGGATCGGTGCGCATCGTCCCCGCCGATGTCGAACAGGTCCAGCTCGAGCGCACGCTCTCCACCAGCCCCCTGCGCGGGGTCGACGAATCGGTCACAGAATCCGGCGACAGCCTGCAGGTGGAGGCCGGCTGCACCGGCCCGGGCCTGTTCTTGACCACCTGCTCGGCCGACTACGAGATCACCGTGCCCACCGAGACCGACCTGGAGCTCACCACCGTCAGCGGCCCCGTCGAGGCCTCCGGGCTGCAGGGGCAACTGGGCGCCTCCACCACCAGCGGCGACATCACCGTCTCCGACCACCAGGGCCAGGTGCGGGCCGAGGCGGTCTCCGGGCGCGTGGAACTGGCCGACGTTCAGGGCTCCGTCGAGGCCGAGACCACCAGCGGCCACATCAGTGCCACCGGTGAGGGCGAGCGGGCCCGGGCCGAGACCACCTCCGGCGGGGTGGACCTGTCCGGTTACGCAGGCCAGGAGGTGGAGGCCGACTCCACCAGCGGCGACGTCACCGTCGGCGACTTCACCGGGGCCGACCTCTCCAGCGTCTCCGGCGACGTCGAGATCAACAGCGGCCAGGAGCTGCAGACGCTGACGGTGGAGACCACCAGCGGCAGTGTGCGCGCCCAGGTGCCCCAGGGCCGCTACGACGTCAGCGGCGACTCCACCTCCGGCGACCGCGAGATCGGCGTGGACACCTCACCCGATGCCGACGCCCAGATCAGGATCGACACCGTCAGCGGATCGGTGCACCTGTCCCGTTCCTGAACACGGCCCTAACCCGCAGCGGGTTCGAACCGCAGCGCCGCCCAGTCCGAATCGATCGGCACCTGGGCGGTGCTGCGCCACCCGGCGTCGACGAAGGTGTCCCACCCCTTGTCGGCGGCCAGATCGGTGATGATCGTGCCACCCTTCTGCGGAAAACACACCCAGAACCGGGTGCCCGGGCTCAGCGCGGCCAAGGTCCGCGAACTCTCCCTCTCGACCGTGCCCCGGTCCAGGGTGAACAGGTGCACGTCGTCGTAGACCGCGCCCTCGACCGGGCCCAGATCGATGTGCAGGTCCGAGGGCGGGTCCAACAGGCGCAAGTAACGCTCGGGGGCGTTGAGGACGAGCAGCCGGTCGCCGGCCTGCACTCCCAGTCTCTGGGCGAGCGTCTCCGACATTCCTCCTCCTTCGGTCTCCCGCACGGGCCCGCGGGGCCCCGGTTCCCAGGCCACAGTACGGTCCACCGGCCGCGAAACCGAGCATCTGCCCCTGTCCTACCCGAGTTCTCCCTGTTTTTAGGATGCCCTCATGGCACAAGAGGAGCCCTCCCCCCGGTGGGGCCTGATGGGAACCGGTCACAGCGCCCACGCCTTCGCCCGAGCCCTGGCCACCGCGCCCGGCACGCCCCTGGCCGCGGTCGGCTCGCGCACGCGGGCGCGGGCCCAGGCCTTCGCCCGTACCCACGGGGCCCGGGCCGCCCACGACAGCTACCGCCGCCTGGCAGCCGACCCCGGCGTGGACGCGGTGTACGTGGCCACCCCGCACCCCTGGCACCACACCCACGCCCTGACCGCGCTGGACGCGGGCAAGCACGTACTCGTGCGCGCACCACTGGCCGCCAACGACCTGCAGGCCGCGGAACTGATCCAAGCGGCCCGGGACCGGGACCTGCTGCTCATGGAGGGCTCGGCCCCGCGCCACGTCCCCGTACAGCGCCTGGTGCGGAACATGGTCGAGCAGGGCGCGATCGGATCGCTGCTCTCGGTGCACGCCGAACTCGGAGCCGGGCTCGCCCACGAGGCCGCACACCCCTTCTTCGACCCCGAACACGGGGGCGGGGCGCTGTCGGTGCTGGGCACGTACCCGCTCTCGTTGGCGACCTGGTACCTGGGGGAGCTGACCGTGCTCGGAGCGGCCCGGCAGTTGGCACCCGGGCGCACGGTCGACACCCTGGCCACGGTGCTGGCTCGCGGGGGCGGCGGGGCCACAGCCACCCTCACCTGTGCCTCACGCCCCGACACGGCCCGGACGGTGATCACCGGTTCGGCGGGGCGCATCGAGATCCAGGGAATGGGCCGGGCCACCGACGCGGTCCTGTACCGCCACGAGAGCGGGCCCGAGCGCCTGCACCGCGAACTCGGGGCGGGTACTCACCGACTCCAGGCCCTGGAGTTGGCCCGGTGCCTGCGCCAAGGGCTGGCCCAGAGCCCACTGATGCCCTGGTCGCACAGCCGCGCGCTGGCCCGGGCCGTGGACCGTGTACGCGACGTGGCCGAGCTGCTCCAGGATCCGTCCCACCTCACCGGCGCCGGCCGGTCCTGAACCCGGCCCAGGGGTGACCACGGCGCAGCTCGCGCAGGCGGCGCGCGGCGATGACCGCGGCCAGCAGGGGCGCGTTGAGGCGGGCCACCACCATGACGGCGTCCTTGTCGCCGACCCGGTCGGCGAAGTAGGCGTCGATGCGCTCGTCCCCGCACGTGGGCTCGCACCCGTAGACCCGGCCCTCGAACATGCGGTAGGCATCACGCACCAGCAGCTCACCCGGTTCCAGCCCCGGCCCGTCGCCCAGCCAACGGGCCGCCTCCTTTGCCACGTGCCGGACCTGAGCGGGGACGGCCCGGTGCTCGTTGGGATGGACGCGGCCCGCACCCAGGCCCTTGCGCCAGCCCGCGTAGACGGCCGGGTGTCGGGTGCGCAGCAGCACGTAGGTGGCCGCCCAGGGCCGGCTCAGGATCTCGCGGACCATGAAATGCAGGGTCAGGGCGGCCGAGAGTCCGAACCGGCGGTGGTCGGGATCGACCCCGGCCGCATCCAGGTACAGGGCCCGTCGGCCGGCGAACCGGTGGCGGTGGTAGCCGCCCCAGCCCACGGGAGAGCCGTCCGGGCCCAGGATCAGGGCCAGCGTCGAGATGCGGTCGAAGAACCCGCCGGCCACCCGGGCGTCCCAGTAGTCGGAGTGGTCGGCGACGAAGGCACGGGCGGCCAGGACGCGCAACAGGGCGTGCAGGCGTTCTCTGCATTCGGGTTCCAACGCCCACGGCGCGTCCCACCGGGCCACGCGATAACCGTCGATCAGTTCGGACACTGTGGGTTGGACACTCAAATCACGCAGCTCCGGGCACACATGTCGGATCTGGGCGGGCAAACCGGCACCCCTGCTTTCATCACGTAACGAAGGTGAACGACTCCTCAACGTAATCCATGTGGTGCACGTGCGCGCCCGGTTCGGTCACACGCTGTGATCGATCTTCCCGGTCCGAGCCCTGGCCGGGCGCGCTGGGTATCTTCGGCGAACACCACCCCGCGAAGGAGGGCGATAGCTAAGATGAGCTCCGAAGACCACGAGAACGAGGAGCAGAGCATGGCTCAGCCTGTCCCCGAGTGGCTGGTTCCGCCCGTCGAGGGCTTCAGAGCCGAGGATCTGGACTCTCTGCCCGACCTTCCCCCACACACCGAGCTGATCGACGGGAGCCTCGTCCTCGTGAGTCCCCAGAAGGGTTTCCACAGCATCGTCCTGGACCTTCTGGTGCAGGCGATGCGTGCGGAGGCCCCCGCCCCTTACCGCGTTCGGCGCGAGATGACCGTGACCCTGGGCCCGCGCCAGCGCCCCGAACCGGACCTGATGGTGGTTCAGGCCGCGTCGATCGACAACGAACAGACCACGTTCTTCCCCCGGGACGTGGTCCTGGCCGTGGAGGTCGTCTCCCCGGAGTCCACCGAACGCGACCGCGACCGCAAGCCCCAGCTGTACGCGGGGGCGGGCATCGTCTACTTCTGGCGTGTGGAGAACAACGACGGGGTCCCTGTCGTCTACACCTACGAACTCGACCCCGCCGGCCGCGCCTACGGCCTGACCGGGATCCACCACGACCGCCTGCTCACGGCCCGCCCCTACGCCCTCGACATCGACCTCACCGAGGTCAAGCGCCTGTGACCCTGCCCCGGGGCATCACTGCTCCGGCAGGACGGCCACGGCCTCGACCTCCACGAGCTGCTCGTCATAGCCCAGCACCGCCACACCCAACAGCGTGCTGGGCGCGTCGTGCTCTCCCATGTGCCCGCGCACGACCTCCCAGGCCGCCACCAGGTCCTCCTGGCGCGAGGTGGCCACATACACCGTGGTCTTGACGACGTCGGTCAACGCCGCACCGGCCTCGCCCAGGGCGGTGGCCAGGTTGTCCATGACCTGCGCGGCCTGGCCGGGCACGTCGCCGACGGCGACCGTGTTGCCCCCGGCGTCCAACGGGCAGGCGCCCGCGGTCCACACCACCCTGGCCGGCCCCTGGGCCATGGCCGCGTAGGCGTAGTCGACCTGGTCGGTCAGGGTCTGGCTGCGTACGAGCACGGCTTTTCTCCCTCGCCCCGGCGAACACTCCACCGGAACCGACGCCCGGGGCCGCCGCGGGGTTCGCTCTTCTGCTACGGGCAGAGGTTCACCGGGCCGGGTCGGGCACCAGAACGCTCAGGCACGTCACGCACCCCTCGAGCTTCTCGAACTCGGAGATGTCCACCGGCAGCACCCTCCAGTGGTCGGCCGTCAACCGGTGCACGGTCTCGTGCGCGGCCGCGCTGACCAATACCTCGCTCCCGCCCAGGGGCAGCACGTGCGCGCCCGCCTCCTCGGCCACCGGCCGGACCGCAGGCAGAGCAGCCGTCTCGACCAACTCGGGCAGGCCCACCAGCGTCCCGTCGGCCAGTGCAGTGACCGCCGACTTCAGGTGCAGCACCCGGCCCAGAGCCACCGTGCACACCGTGCGCCCCAGCGGGGCCAGCAGCCGCTCCAGCTGCTCGGCGCCCCCGGCGTCGGTGCGCCCGCCCAGACCCACGTACACGGTGGTGCCGACCTGGAGCACGTCACCGCCCTCCAGATGGCCCGGCTCCTCGATGCGGGCCACGCGCAACCCCAGCTCCCGTACGGCCTTCTCCGCCCCGCGGACCTCCTCGCGCCGGCTGTGCTCACCCGGGCGCGTGAGCACGGCCAGGTCCTCGCACACCACCAGAGTGTCCTCGACGAAGACCGAGTCGGGCCGGCCCGGATCGGCCGCCACCTCGCGCACCCGCCAGCCCGCGGAGGCCAGGGCCTCCTGGTAGACGAGGTACTGGCGCGCGGCCAGCACCGGGTCCACGGGCGCGTAGTCCAGGTGGGTGCGCACACCCCGGTCGAGTTCGGGCGAGGGGCGGCGCGTGAGGGCGGTCCCTCGGTAGTGGGCGTCCACGTGGGGTGACCTCCGAATGGGGAAGGGGATCACGCAGCGCAAAAGGCCGCGCACGTTCGGTCGCCAAACCTACCGTGGGCTCACACCGCACAGGCCTCCATGGCACACCCGCGCTGCAGGCACGTGTTCGCCGCCCCCGGCCGGGGCAGGCCAGGTCCATGGACGCGATCGTTGTCGGCGGCGGCATCGTGGGCGCCGCCGCGGCCCACCACCTGTGCAGCCAGGGCGCCTCCACCATGCTGGTGGCCTCCTCCCACACCGGGGCGGCGACCCCGGCCGGGACCGGGGTGATCCACCCCTGGCCCTTCCCCTGGGACACCCCCGCCGACTGGGCGTTCAAGCTCGCCGCCGCGGCCCATCTGCCTCGCCTGATGGCCGAACTCGAGCAGGACGGCCACCCGCCCGGGTACCAGATCACCGGCGCCCTGTCGGTGGAGGCCGAGGGCGCCGACTCCGGGTTCGAACTCATGGACTCCCTCTCCGGCCGCGAGGGCTTCGAGACCATGGGACGGGTGGAGCGCCTGGAGCCGGGAGCCCCGCACGAGCTCTTCCCCCTGCTGGCCGAGCGCGACCGGGGCGTGTACATCGAGGGCGGGGCGCGCCTGGACGGTGCCCTGGCCCGCCACGCCCTGGTCGAGGCCGCCCGGGAACGCGGCCTGCACCTGCGCACGGGCCAGGCTCACCTGGTGTGGGAGGGCGAACGTGTCACCGGGGTCCGCGTGGGCCAGGAGCAGGTGCGCGCCCCGGTGACGGTCGTGGCCGCGGGCGCCTGGTCAGCCTCCCTGCTTGCCCCGACCGGGTTCCAGCTCCCGGTGTTGCCGGTACGCGGGCAGATGGCGCACTTCGCCCTGCCCGGTCAGCGCACCGGAAGCTGGCCCGGCGTGCGCTTCGGCGAGCACGACTTCCACGCCGTGGCCTTCTCCCCCGACCGGATCTCCACCTCCGGAACGCGCCGACCCGAGGCCGGTTTCACCTACCGCGCCACCGCCGGGGAACTGTCCCAGCTGCTCACCACGGCGCTGGCGACCATGCCCGGCCTGCAGGAGGCCACCCTGGCCCAGGCCCGGGTGGGGTTCCGCCCGGCCACCCACGACGGACACCAGCTCCTGGGCCCGATCGAAGCCGTGCCCGGGGTCGTGGTCGCCACGGGGCTGGACTCCCTGGGGCTGACCCTGGGCCCCTTCCAGGGCAGGGTCGCCGCGCAACTGGCCCTGGGCCGCGAGACGGGACTGGACCTGCACCCCTTGCGCCCCGACCGACCCGCCCAGGCGCCGTGATCGAACCGCTCACCCCGCCGCAGCGGCCACACTCCCGTAGCGCACACCGCCGTGCGTGTGGGTGGGCAGCACCGGCCACTGCCGCCTCCACGGGGCGCACTCCGAGGAAGGGATGATCTGCAACCACCGCGGCGCCCCGAACGAACCCGTCCACGCCTGTACTGCGCCGTGTACCGCGACATGGAAGGCTGAAGGGCCCCTCACCTGGCCGAACAACCACTTCACCGGGGTTATGGTGATTCACTGCGCCCCCTGGGGTGACTTACGTCAAGTATTAGTAGTAAGGTCCTGCGCAGCCGGTATACCCCCGGGCCTCACCGATGTCCGAAACCCTGCCGGCCCGAACGTACGCACACACCGCCCGGATCTGCCGACCCGACCCCCCACGGGCACCGGGCACCCCCTGGGGGAAGGAAACCACCATGAGCTCGACCGACGCGTCCCGGGCCGCGCGCCCCGGCGCCGGCGGGGCAAGCCTGGCCCACGTGACCATGATCGCGGCCGCCGCCGCGATGGGCGGGTTCCTGTTCGGCTACGACAGCTCCGTCATCAACGGCGCCGTCGACGCCATCCAGGGCCGCTTCGACGTCGGACCCGGAACACTCGGCTTCACCGTCGCCTCGGCCCTGCTGGGCTGTGTCCTGGGCGCGGCCCTGACCGGCCAGCTCGCCGATCGGTTCGGCCGCCTGCCGGTCATGCGCATCGCCGGCGCGCTGTTCATCCTCAGCGCCATCGGCTCGGCCCTGCCCTTCGGCATCTGGGACCTGACCGCCTGGCGCATCATGGGCGGTGTGGCCATCGGCCTGGCCTCGGTCATCGCACCGACCTACATCGCCGAGGTCTCCCCGGCCGCCTACCGCGGACGCCTGGCCTCCCTGCAGCAGCTCGCGATCGTGCTGGGCATCGCCGGCTCCCAGCTGGTCAACTACGCCATCGCCCAGCTCGCCGGCGGCAGCGCCGCCAACATGCTCGGGCCCGTCCAGGCCTGGCAGTGGATGCTGGGCATCGAGGTCGTCCCGGCCGCGCTCTACATCATGCTGAGCTTCTGCATCCCCGAGTCGCCCCGCCACCTGGTGCGCGTGGGCCAGGCCGACCGGGCCCGCGCGGTCCTGACCCGCATCGAGGGGGCCGACGCCGTCGAGGGGCGCATCACCGAGATCCGCCGCGCCCTGGGCTCGGAGGTCCGGCCCAAGCTGCGCGACCTGGCCGGGCGCTACGGCCTGCTGCCCATCGTCTGGATCGGCATGGGCGTCTCCGCCTTCCAGCAGCTGGTCGGCATCAACGTCATCTTCTACTACTCCAGCTCGCTGTGGCAGTCGGTGGGCATCGACGAGGAAAGCTCGCTGCTGCTGAGCCTGTTCACCTCGGTGGTCAACATCATCGGTACGGTCATCGCGATCCTGCTCGTGGACCGCATCGGCCGCAAGCCGCTGCTGCTCATCGGTTCGGCCGGGATGACCCTGGCCCTGGCCACCGCCGCGCTGGCCTTCTCCAACGCCGTCGTGCAGGGTGAAGAGGTCGCCCTGCCCCAGGTCTGGGGCGTGGTCGCACTGATCGCCGCCAGCTCCTTCGTGCTCTTCTTCGCCCTGTCTTGGGGCGTGGTCGTGTGGGTGCTGCTGGGGGAGATGTTCCCGCTGCGCATCCGCGCCGCCGCCATGGGCGTGGCCACCGCCACCCAGTGGCTGGCCAACTGGGCGGTCACCGTCAGCTTCCCGTCCCTGAGCGACTGGAACCTGAGCGCCACCTACACGGTCTACGCCGGCTTCGCGCTGCTGTCGCTGCTGTTCGTGTGGAAGTTCGTGGCCGAAACCAAGGGCAAGACCCTGGAAGAGATGCAGGGCTGAGCCCCCGCAACCCAAGCCCGGGCGCCGCCGTCGCACACTGGTACGCAGGCGCCCGGGCCATCGAAGCCCACCCCGAGGGCGCCGTTCGGGGGAGAGGCCCATGGAGACGATGCAGAGCGCGCACTGGCCCCACGCGCTGCGCCCGTACCAGCAACAGGCCCTGCAGCGCGTCGAGGAACGCTGGCGCAGCGGGCACGAGCGCACCTGGATCGTTCTGCCGCCCGGGTCCGGCAAGACCCTCGTGGGCCTGGAGGCCGCACGCCGCCTGGGACGGCGCACCATCGTCCTGGTGCCCAACACCGCCATCCAGGGCCAATGGCTCTCCCACTGGCGCTCCTTCCGACGCAACGACGGCGCCCCCACCACCGCCGGAACCGGACCGGACCTGGACCACGAGGTCACCGTCCTGACCTACCAGTCCCTGGCCGTCTTCGACCCCGAGGCCGAGACCGACGCCGAGGGCCGCTCGACCACCCCCGTGCGCGACCGCCTGCACCCCAACGGGCGCGCCCTGGTGCGCGCACTGCAGGAAGCCGGGCCCCTGACCCTGCTCCTGGACGAGTGCCACCACCTGCTCCAGGTCTGGGGACGCCTGATCGACGAGATCCTCACCGACCTGCCCCGCGCCCGCGTCATCGGCCTGACCGGAACCCCCGCCACCACCCTGACCAGCACCGAGAAGGACCTCGTGGACCGCCTCTTCGGCACCCCCGTGGTCGGCGCCTCGGTGCCCGCCCTCATCCGCCAGGGCCACCTCGCCCCCTTCGCCGAACTGGCCTGGTTCACCCACCCCACCGCCGCCGAACACCACTACCTCGCCGAACAGGGCACCCGCTTCACCGAACTGTGCACCGACCTGCTCCGACCGGGCTTTGCCAGCACCGACTTCCTGGCCTGGATCGACACCCGCTTCGTGCACCGCCCCACCGACTCCGGCGGCCACCTGGACTGGTCCCACGTGGCCGCTTCCACCCCCGACCTGGCCCAAGCCGTCCTACGCCTGCACCACGCCGGACTGTGCGCCCTGCCCCGAGGAGCCCGCACCCTCGAACACCACCGCCGCCCACCCACCGACCAGGACTGGACCGCCCTGATCGGCGCCTACACCCGCACCGGCCTGGACCCCGACCGCGACCAGGACGCCCTCCGACGCATCCGCACCGCCCTGCCCGCCGTGGGCCACCACCTGACCCGCAACGGCGTACGCCGGGGCACCTCACCCGTGGACCGCGTCCTGGCCCGCAGCGACGCCAAGTCCCACGCCACCGTCGAGATCCTGGCCGCCGAACACACCCACCTGGGCGAGCGGCTGCGCGCCCTGGTGCTGTGCGACCACGAACGCGCCGGCTCACGCCTACCGGCCGCCCTGCGCGAGGTCCTGGCCCCCGACTCCGGATCGGCCCGCCTGCAGGTACAACTGCTGGCCTCCGACCCGCGCACCCGCGGCCTGCACCCGCTGCTGGTGACCGGGCGCACCGTGGCGTGCGGGCCCGAGACCACCGAAGACCTGCTCGCCTTCGCCCGGGCCGAACACCCCGGCCTGAACCTGAGCGCCCGCCCCGACCAGGGCCTGCACGTGATCGAGGGATCCTGGATCTCACGCACCTGGACCACCACCCTGACGCGGTTCCTGGAACAGGGGCACAGCCACGTGCTCGTGGGCACCCGCGCCCTGCTGGGGGAGGGGTGGGACGCCCGCGGCGTCAACACCGTCGTGGACCTGACCACCGCCACCACCCCCACCGCCGTCGTGCAGAGCCGCGGACGCGCCCTGCGCCTGGACCCCCACTGGCCCGACAAGTGCGCCCACACCTGGACGGTCGTGTGCCTGGACCACGACCACCCGCGCGGGCACGCCGACTGGGACCGGTTCGTGCGCAAACACGACGGATACCTCGGCGTGGACGAGGACGGGCAGATCATGAGCGGCATCGCCCACATCGACGCCTCCCTCTCGCCCTACAGCCCGCCCAGCGAGACCGACGCCCTCAACGCCCGCATGCTCACCCGCGCCTCGCAACGCCACCGCACCCGGCAACGGTGGAACGTGGGCGCCCCCTACCAGGACACCCTCCTGCCGACCCTGCGCGTACGCGAGCACCGGCGCCCGCCCTCCACCGCAGCGCATGCGGGCCAGGACCTGCCTGCCCCGGTCGCGCCGGGCGCAGTGACCACACCGTCCGGGGCGCGCGCCACCGAGGGCGCCCCGCAGCTGCTCACCCCCGCCACCGGGATCCTGGCCGCCCTGGCCGTGCTGTTCGTCCTCGCGGGGTGGGCCGCACCGGGCTGGTTCGCAGGGGCCGCGGTGTGCGCGGCCGCCGCCGGGGCCCTGGAGCTGCGGCGCCGCCATCGCCACGCTGCCCGCGTCCTGGCAGAGGCCGCGCTCCCGGTCGAGACGGCCCGCTACGCCGCAGCCCTGGCCGACGCTCTGCACGGTGCCGGGCACGCACCGGTGGGCGCCCAGGGGGTGCGGGTGCACTGCGACACCGACGGCATCTACCGCTTCACCCTGACCGGGGCCGGGAGCCGGGCCGCCGACCACTTCGCCCAGGGCCTGGAAGAGGTCCTGGCCCCGCTGGTGGAACACCCCCGCTACATCGTGGCCCGCCACGTGCTGACCAGCGCGCCCCACAAGGCGGCCCGCCGCGCCCACACCTGGCGCGCAGCCCTGGGGGCGCGCGTACCGGTCACCACTGTGCACCACGCCGTCCCTGCCCTGCTGGGCCGCAACCGCCAGGGCGCCCGCGCCTTCGAACGGGCCTGGTGCCGCTGGGTCAGCGACGGCCAGGTGCTCTACACGCGACACGGGCACGGACAGCAGGTGTGGCTGGCCCACCTGGGCAGTGACCCGGTGCAGGTGTCCACCGCCCACCGCCTGATGTGGGAGTAGGACCAGGGACCCCGGCGCGGGCCCGCGGCGCGGGCCGGCTCACTCCAGGTCGATCTTGCGCTGCAGGAACTCCTCGCGGCCGATCTCACCGCGGGCGTAGCGCATGCGCAGCTCGGCCAGGGCCGGGTCCATGCCCGCGGGCACTTCCCGATCACCTTCGGGCCCCGCCAGCCGGGAGAAGGGCCCGCGGGGGCCGCGGCCCCCCGGGCGCGGACCTGCGGCCGCCTGGGCGGCCGCGGAGACCGTCACGGCCACGAACACACCCATGGCCAGCATGAACAGGACCAGGATCGCGGCCATGAGATCACCCACGCTCTCCATCCGCTACGGCGCACCGGGCCCCGAACAGAGCCCTCAACCGTAGTTCTACCCGCACCCGGGCCCGGGCACCAGAGGCGCCCTGCCACCTGTGGACGAACGCCTGCACCGCCCCGGCCCGCACCGGCGCCCACCGCAGCGCCCTACCCTGGAATACCGCAGAGCGGAAAAAAGGGGCGAGCATGCGCGTTCTCCTCGTGGACAACCACGACAGCTACACCTACAACCTGGCGCACCTGGTGGCCACGGTGACCGGCGATCGGCCCACCGTGGTGACCAACGACGACCCCGCCTGGGGCCGCCTCGACCCGGCCGCCTTCGACGCCCTGGTGCTCTCACCCGGACCGGGACGCCCCCAGCACCCCCGCGACCTGGGCCACGTGCCCGACCTGCTCGCCACCACCGCCCTGCCCGTCCTGGGCGTGTGCCTGGGCCACCAGGCCATCGCCCACCTGGCCGGCGCCGACGTGACCGGCGCACCCCGCCCCCTGCACGGCCACCTCACCCGCGTGCACCACAGCAACACCGGCCTGTTCGCGCACCTGCCCCAGGACTTCACCGCCGTGCGCTACCACTCCCTGGCCGTGGCCGAACCCCTGCCCCCGGCCCTGCAGGCCACCGCCCGGGCCGAGGACGGCGTCCTGATGGGCCTGGCCCACAACGACCTGCCCCGCTGGGGCGTGCAGTTCCACCCCGAATCCGTGGCCAGCGAGGGCGGCCGCACCCTGATCGACAACTTCGCCGCCCTGGCCCGCCCCCGCGCCACCGGTGCCGCAGACACCCCACCCCCCGAACCGGCCCCCGCACCCCCGAACGGAACCACCCCCACCCGGCCCGCACCCCTGGTCGAGGTCCTGCCCTGGGAAACCGACACCGAGGCCGCCTTCGAGCGCCTGTACGGCAACACCCTCCCCGCCTTCTGGCTCGACAGCTCCCTGCCCCAGGGCCCCGCACGCTTCTCCTTCCTCGGCGCGGCCACCGGCGAGATCCTCACCCACCACGTCGACCAGAACAACGTGCACGTACGCCACCCCGACGGCAGCGGGCACCACGAGAGCGGCGACATCTTCACCGCCCTGCAACGCCGCCGCACCCCCGCACCCACCGACCCCGACCTGCCCTTCGACTTCACCGGCGGCCACGTCGGCTACTTCGGCTACGAGCTCAAGGCCCACTGCGGAGGCCACGCCGCCCACACCGCCCCCACACCCGATGCCGTATGGATGCGCTGCGACCGCTTCGTGGCCGTGGACCACCACCACCGGCGCACCTACCTGGTCAGCAACGACCACGCACCCCACGCCCGCCAGTGGCTCCACCANGCGCCCACCCGACCCACCACCGACCACCCCGAGGCCGCCGACCTGCTCGAACGCGACCACGCCGGCTACCTCACCGATGTCAAGGAATGCCTGGCCCAACTCACACAGGGCGAGAGCTACGAGATCTGCCTGACCGACCGCGTGCACCTGCCCGACGACGACACCGGCGACCTCGAGCTCTACCGCCGCCTACGCCGCGCCAACCCCGCCCCCTACGCCGCCCTGCTGCGCCTGGACGACCTCACCGTCCTGAGCTGCTCACCCGAACGCTTCCTGCGCGTGGACCCCGACGGCGTGGCCGAGTCCCGCCCCATCAAAGGCACCGCACCCCGCCATGAGGACCCCGACACCGACGCCCACGCCGCCCGCGCCCTGGCCACCGACGCCAAGACCCGCGCCGAGAACCTCATGATCGTCGACCTGCTGCGCAACGACCTGGGCCGGGTCGCCCGCACCGGCAGCGTCCAAGTACCTGCATTCATGTACACCGAGTCCTACGCCAGCGTCCACCAACTCGTCTCGACCGTGCGCGCACACCTGCGCCCCGACGTCGACGCCCTGGACGCCGTACGCGCCTGCTTCCCCGGCGGATCGATGACCGGCGCCCCCAAACTGCGCACCATGGAGATCATCGACCGCCTGGAATCCTCGGCCCGCGGCGTCTACTCCGGCGCTCTGGGCTACATCGCCGACACCGGCGCCGCCGACCTCAACATCGTCATCCGCACCGCCGTACGCGCAGGCGGCCGGTACACCGTCGGCGCCGGCGGAGCGATCGTGCTCGACTCCGACCCCCAGGCCGAGTACGAGGAGATGCTGCTCAAGGCCGCCGTACCCCTGAGCGCCCGCTGACCGCCCCGCCCGGGCTCACCCGCCCGAACTGCCCGGGCTGGCGTGCCAGAGCCCGCGCGAGGGCACCGGGTCCGAACGCAGATCCGCATACGGAGAGACCGTCATCCCGGTCACATGCCGCACACGGCCCCCGCCCACACCGGGCCCGCAAGCACCCGGGGCGTGCACCGCCCGCGCCAGCCCCGGCCGGCCGCCCTCCTGCCAGGCCCGGCCCAGCTCCACCAGGTCCAGCGCGTGCGTGGCGGTGACCGTGGCCATCCCCGACCCCGCACGGCGCACCCGACCGCGCGCCACCAGCAACCACGCACCGAAGACCGTGGCCGCGCACCGCTCCTGCACAGATTCGAAGAAGGTCAGATCCACCAGACCGGTGGCATCGTCCACGGTGGTGAAGATGATGCGCTGACCCGAACGCACCGCCGGGGTCTGGGTGGCCACCTTCACCCCCGCCACCAGCACCTGGCCTCCCGTGGGCACCAGGTGCAGGTCGCGGGCGCGCACCAGATGGTGATCGGCGGCCAGCGCGGCCAACACCTCCGCGTGGCCCTCCAACAGGTGGCGTTCGACCTCGTAACCCAGCACCTGCAGCTCGGCCCCGGTGCGTTCCTCGGCGCTCATCGGCGGCAGGTGCGCCTGCGGGGCCGACCCGGCCACCTCCAACGCCGACTGCCCCGCACCCACACGGGTGCGCCCGGCCCGCTCCAACGCACTGACCTGCAACAACAACTCACGCCGGTGCACAGCCCCCGTCTCCTCACCGATCCCGTACAGCGCGTCGAAGGCCCCCACCCGCACCAGGTTGTCCAACGCCTCACGCGACAAGCGCGCCCGCGCGGCCGCATCCGGCAACGAGTGGAAGGGCCGCTCGGCCAGGATCCGTTCGATCTCGGCCCCGCTCAAGGCCCGCACGTCCTCCAGGCAGGCCCGCACCCCCCACACACCCTGCCCGGTGAGCTCGACCCGCCACTGCTGCCCGGAACGGTTCACATCCACCCCCAGCACCGCGACCCCGAAACGGCGCGCGTCCTCGACCACCGCCCGGCGCGGGTACATCCCCGGATCGTGGGTGAGCACCCCCGCGTAGAAAGCGGCCGGATGGTGGCGCTTGAGCCAGGCCGACTGGTACGTGGGCAGCGCGAACGCGGCCGCGTGGGCCTTGCAGAACCCGAACGAACCGAACGAGGACAGCACCCGCCAGACCTGGGCGACGGTGGCCTCGTCGTGCCCGCAGTCGGCGGCCATGCCGGTGAAGGCCTGGCGCACCTGTTCGCGCCCCTGCTCACTGCTCAGGCAGCGGCGCATCGCCTCGGCCCGATCGAGCCCGCACGCGGTCATGGTGTGCAGCACCTTCAACACCTGCTCGTGGAAGACCACCACCCCGCCGGTCTCGGCGAGCACCTGCGACAGGATCGGCGCGGGCGGACGCGCCGGCGCCTTGCCATCGCGCGCCTCCAGGTAGGGGCCGATCATGTCGCTGCCCACCGGGCCGGGCCGGAACAGGGAGATGTCCACGATCAGGTCCTCCATACAGGCCGGGCGCAAACGGCTGACCAGCTCGCGCTGGCCGGGCGATTCCACCTGGAAACAGCCCAGGGTGTTGGAGGAGGCCACCATCTCGTACACGTGCGGGTCCTGGGGCAGCTCCTCCAGGTCCGGGGCGCTGCCGGTGGTGCGTTCGACCTCCTCGCGGGCGGTGGCCATGGCCGACTGCATACGCACCCCGATCACGTCCAGCTTGATCAGACCCATCTCCTCCACGTCGTCCTTGTCGAAGGCGACCATGGGATAGCCCGCACGGCTGGGCAGCAGGGGAGTGCGCTCGGCCAGGGAGGAGTCGGAGACCACCAGACCGCACGGGTGCATCGCCGCGTGCCGGGGCAGCCCGTCCAGGTGTTCGGCCAGCCGGAACAGGGTGCGGGCCGTCTCGGCGCTGACCCCCGACCCGTCCAGGCCCCGCAGCTCGGGCAGGTCCTGGGCAGCCGAACGGATCCGCCGCGCCCGCACGTGCGGGAAGGCCTTGGCCAGGCGGTCGATCTCGTGCGGGGGCACCCCCATGGCCGCACCCACGTCGCGGATGGCGCTGCGGGCCCGGTAGGTCTCCATCATCGACACACACGCGGTGTCGGGATAGGCGGCGAAGACGGCGTCGTAGGCCTCCAGGCGGCGCGCCGACTCCACGTCCAGGTCCACGTCGGGCAGGCCCTTGCGGCTCAGCGTCAGGAACCGTTCCATGAGCAGCCCGTGGTCGAGGGGATTGACCGCCGAGATGCCCAGCAGGTGGTTGACCAGGCTTCCGGTGCCCGATCCCCGGATGGAGCAGCGGATGCCCTTGTCACGGATGCGGTCGGCGGCCCCGGCCACGGTCAGGAAGTAGGCCGACAGCCCCTTGTGCTCGATGATGCCCAACTCCTCGGCGAGCCGGTGGCGTGCCTCGTCGTCGCGGTCCAGGCCCAACCGGTGCAGGCCCTCCTCACAGGAGTGCCACAGGTGCTCGCGCGGGCCCTCGAAGCGCGGCAGATGGGTCCGGTCCATGCCCAGGTCGGCGTCGGGGTCCAGGGCACAGGAAGCAGCCAGGGCGTTGGTGTGGGCGATCAGCCGCCGTGCAGCGGCCGGCTCGCCCACCAGGCGCTGGGCCACCTCGAACATGGCGGCGCCGTCCTTGAGGTGGGCCTGTGCGGTGGCCGGGCCGGGCGGGGTGCCCCCGGGCAGCCAGCGGCGGGCCTGGTCGAGCACGTGGGCGACCTCGGCGCCCTCCTGGGCGGGGTAGCGCACGGCGTTGGTGAGCACGGCCATGGTGCGGGTGCGTTCGGCCAGGGCCAGCAGGGAGCGGGCCTGGGAGCGCTGCCCGGGCAGGTAGTGCTCGACGGCCTCCAACACGGTCTCGGTGCGTGCGTGCCAGCGCTTCAGCAGGCGTTCGGCCTGGCCGGGGCGGCCCGCGGCCAGAGTCAGCCCGACGTCGGAGCCGGGCCCCAACAGAGCGACCACGTCCTGGGCCTGCTCCAGCTCCTGCAGCGGCAGGGCCGCAGGGTCGTGCTCGTGGGCGCGGGTGATGAGCCGGCACAGCCAGGACCAGCCGCGGCGCCCGCGCGCCAGCAGCAGGACCCGCCCGCCCCCGGGCGCGGCCACGGCCAGGTCGCAGCCCAGAACCGGGCGCACCCCGGCCCTCTGGCAGGCGCGCACGTGTTTGACCGCGCCGGAGACGCTGTCGCGGTCGGTCAGCGCGAGCAGACCCTGACCGAGCTCAGCGGCCCGCTGGACCAGCTCCTCGGGCTCGGCGGTGCCGTAGCGCGGCGAGGCCGAGGAGACCACGTTCAGATGCACGAAGTCCACGTGTGTGTTCGAACGCGCCATGGTCCGCCCCTTCCCCTGATACGCCGGTTTCGGCACGGGCGAGGCCCGTGGGGAAGGAGTGCCGAAATAGAACTTATGTTCGAATCATAGCGCAGTTCGCACACCAAGCAACGCCACGACCTGCACCGACCCCGAGGCCCGCACCACAAGGACGATCCGTTCGAACACCACCACACCGACCACAACCCCGACCGGCCCACCGGGCACACGCATCCGCGGGGGAGCGGAAGCGCGCCAGGACGGGGCGGCGGCCGTCCACAGGGCCCAAGCACGAGATGGCCGCCCACACAGCGTTCAAGGTACGGTTACGGCCATGGACAACGCACCGACACGACCGTCCACGTCGGTCGAGGACTACGTGAAGGTCATCTACGACCTCCAGGAGAGGGGCACCGGCCCGGTGACCATCTCCGGCATGGCCGAACGGCTGTCGGTGTCCAATTCCTCGGTCTCGGGGATGCTGCGCAAACTCAACGAACTCGGCCTGGTCCAACACCAGCGCTACGGCGCCGTCAGCCTCACCGAAGCCGGAACCAAGGCCGCCCTGTCGGTCCTGCGCCGCCACCGCCTGCTCGAGACCTACCTGGTCGCCGAACTCGGCTACTCCTGGGACGAGGTCCACGACGAGGCCGAGATCCTCGAACACGTGGTCTCCGACAAGTTCGTCGACCGCATCGCCGCCCACCTGGGCGAACCCGTCGTCGACCCCCACGGCGACCCCATCCCCACCCGCGAGGGCGACATCGTCCAACGCGAGTCCCTGCTGCTCTCCGAAGCCGACGAGGGCACCGCCGGAACCATCGTGCGCGTCAACGACACCGACCCCGACCTGCTGCGCTACCTCGCCGAGGTCGACATCGGCATCGGCATGCGCGTGCGAGTACAACGCCACCAGGCCTTCGCCGGCTCCATGGAGATCACCGTGCACACCTCCGACCAGGACAGCGAACGCCACCAGGCCCTGGGACTGGTGGCCGCCGAAGCCCTGTGGATCACCCCACAGCCCCGCTGAGCAGCACGCTGCCCCCACCGGCCCGCAAGAGCCCTCACGTCCGGCTCATACGCCCCGGCCACGCCAGCGCCCGAACCCGCCCTCGGTGTTGATGACCTGCCCGGTGACCCAGGACGCCTCCTCGGTACACAGCCAGGCGATGAGCCGGGCCGGATCGTCAGGGCGCCCGAACCGGCCGAGCGGGAACATCGGCTCGACCTCCCGCCACATCTGATCGTTGAGGTAACCGGTGTCGACCGGACCGGGGTTGACGGTGTTGACCCGGATACCGCGATCGGCGAGCTGGTCGGCGATGGTCGTGCTCACCCCGGCCAGAGCGGCCTTGGCCGCCGCGTAGGCCACCTCACCCGGCAAGGGCCCCAGCCCCTGCCCGGAGGTCAAGAACACCACCGACGAGGCGCGGCCGGCCTCGTGGCGGGCAGCCAAGGCCTGGGCCAGCAGGATCGAGGCGCGCGCATCCACCGCCCAGTGGCGGTCCAGGTCCGCGGCGCTCAGCTCGCCCAGCGCCCCGTCGGAGCCGCTCAGCGCCTGATTGCAGACCAGAGCATCCAGGTGGCCGAACTCCTCGGCCGCCGCCGCGACCACCCGCTCAGCAGCCTCGGGCCGGGCCAGGTCAGCATGCAGATCGGCCACGCGTGCCCCATCGACCAGATGAGAGCGCACCCCCTCGAGCACGGCCTCCAGGTCGTCGCCACCCCAGTCCTGCTCCTCGTCATGGGGCGAGAAGTGGTGACAGAACACGCTCGCCCCGTAGGCCGCCAACCGGCACGCAGTGGCATAACCGATCCCCGCACGGCGGCTGACCCCGCTCACCACGACGGACTTCCCCCGCAGCGGCAACGGATCACGCGCCAGCCGGTCCCCACCTTCGATACTCATGGGCTCCAGTGGACCAGAGACCGCCGATCCCTCGCCCGGGGCACCCCCACACACTGCTGCACCACGGCGCCAACACCCCCGCAACAGGAAAAGCCATAGCGCCCTGCCCGCGCCCTCTGGCATCCTGAAGCCATGCACAAGCGACGTTAACTCCACGCCCGAGGTCGGTCGACCCCGCAGGCACGAGGGCCTCCCACCAGGCCCCACACCGCTGCCCACGACCGGAGCCGACCCGAAAGACCTCCATGACCGACAGGTCCCGGCGCGCCCACGCGCGCCTGCCACGCCTGACCAGACCCCTGTACGCCTACGCCGTGTGCCAGGAGTTCGTGCTCCTGTACCCGGTCTACGCGCTGCTGTTCGAACACAGCGGCCTCTCGGTGGCCCAGATCAGCTCCCTGTTCGTGATCTGGTCCCTGACCGGCGTCCTGCTCGCCGTGCCCTCCGGGGCCCTGGCCGACCTCCTCCCGCGCCGCCACCTGCTCGCCCTGGCACCTGTGCTGACCGGCGCCGGCTTCGCCCTGTGGCTGCTGGCGCCCTTCTACCCCGCCTTCGCCGCCGGGTTCGTGCTCTGGGGCGCCGGCGCTGCCCTGGCCTCCGGGGCCCTGGAGGCCCTGGTCCACACCGAACTGGCACACCGCGCAGCCACCGACCACTACGCCCGCATCATGGGCATCACCCGCGCCCTGGGGGTGGCCTCGGTCGGGGCCGCCGCCCTACTGGCCGTGCCCGCCATGGCCCTGGGCGGCTACGCAGCCGTGGGCACCGCCAGCATCGCCGTGTGCGTGCTCGGCTCCCTGGCCGGCCTGGCCCTGCCCGAACACCGCACCACCCGCCCCCACCACGAGCCCGAACCGGGCTACGCCCAGACCCTGCGCTCGGGCCTGCACGAGGTCCGCACCAGCCGCCCGGTGCGCAACGCCCTGATCCTGCTCGTGGTGGCCACCACCTTCTGGGAGTCCCTGGAGGAATACATCCCCCTGCTGGCCTCCGACGCCGGCGTACCCGCCGCCACCGTCCCGGCCGTGCTGCTCGTGGTCTGGGCCCTGGTCACCACCGGAGGCCTGTTGGCCGCACGCGCGGCCCTGTGGCCCCGCCCCGTCCTGGGCCTGGCCCTGGTCGCGGCGACCCTGGCCGCGGCCGCGGGCGTGCACCTGGGCACCTGGGCCGGCTGGGTGCTGCTGGGAGCCGGGTTCGCCGTCCACCAGATGCTGGCCGTGGTGGCCGACGCCCGCCTGCAGGAGACCATCACCGGCCGCTCCCGCGCCACCGTCACCTCACTGGCGGGCCTGGGCACCGAGACGCTCGCCATCGCCACCTTCGCCGCCTACGCCGGGCTGAGCACCGCACTGGGCCACCCGGCCGTGTTCACCCTGTTCGTGCTGCCCTACGCGGTGACCGGCGTGATCATGCTGGCCCCGCGCCGGCGCTCACGCGCACACACACCGACGCGGCCCTAGCTAGGGCCTGTTCGGTGAACACCGATCACCTGCTGCGCGGCGCCCCAGCGGCACTCTCGCTGCGTTGGCTGCGCCCACCCGTCACCCGCCACCGCCCTCAACGGACGCCTGGCGGGGCGCAGCAGCCGGCCGGAGCAACGGACGGCCTCCACCGAACAGACCCCAGAACCGAACCGCCCCGGGACGCGTCTTCCCCAGGGACCGGGCCCGTGCGGGCAGGCCCGGCCGGACCCCGACAAGGGGCCCGGGCGCACGCCGCCTCCCGAGGACGGCGGGAGACGGCGGCCGGACCGCAGGCGCTGCGCCTGCGGTCCGGCCGCGCCCCCGCGCCCACCAGGCACACCGCCTCCCACCCCCGGGGGCGGGGCCCTGAACAACGACGCCCCCCACTAACATCAGAGGCCGTGGCACCTTCGACCAACACCCGCGAACCGGGACCGCACACGCGCACCGCCGCCGTGCGCGGCATCGACGTGCGCTATGCCGACCACGGCAGCGGCCACCCCGTCCTACTGGTGCACGGCCACCCCTTCGACCACACCCTCTGGCACCCCCAGATCCCCACCCTGGCCGACCACGGCTACCGGGCCATCGCCCCCGACCTGCGCGGCTACGGCCACAGCACCGTCGTACAAGGCACCACCAGCCTGGCCACCTTCGCCCGCGACCTGTGCGCCCTGCTCGAGCACCTGCAGATCCCCGCCGTGAGCGTGGTGGGTACCTCCATGGGCGGCCAGATCGCCCTGGAGCTGTACCGCCTCTTTCCCGACCGCATCGACTCCCTGACCCTGGTGGCCACCGACCCGCGCCCGGAGAGCCCCCAGGGCCAAGAGCGCCGCCACCAGATGGCCGACCGCCTGGCCCGCGAAGGCATGCAAGGCTACGCCGACGAGATGATCGTGGGCATGATGAGCGCCGACAACGTGCGCACCATGGCCCCCACCGCCGCCCGCGTGCACACCATGATGTGCCAGGCCCCGCCCGAGGGCGCCGCGGCCGCCCTGCGCGGCCGGGCACAGCGCCCCGACCACCTGGGCCTGCTGCGCCACATCAGCGCACCCGCCCTGCTCGTGGTCGGGGACCAGGACGACTTCACCCCGCCCGACCTGACCGAGGCCATGCACCTGAAGATCGCCGACTCGGTCGTGGCCCGCATCGACGGCGCCGGGCACACCCCCAACCTGGAACGCACCGAGGCCTTCGACCGGGCCCTGCTGTCCTTCCTGGAGCGTGTGCGCGCCGACCTGCGCCCCTGACAACACCGACCCGCACACGACCAAGGGCCGCGCCCCTGCGCCCCGAAGGGAGCAAGGGCGGCGGCCCCGTGGAAACAGCCGGTGCGTCAGGGATCCTCACGCCAGGCCCCCCCGATCGCCGTCCCCCGGATCAGTGCCGGCCGGGGGAGAGGACACACGCCGGCGTTCGGGGTCCTCCTCGTCCTCCTGCCCGGGCGTGCGCAACATCCCCTTCTCCGTGGAGGCGACGATGCGCGTACCCACCAGGTCCCCGGTCACGTTGCACATGGTGCGGGCCATGTCCAACAACGCGTCGATACCGGCCACCAACGCCACCGGTGCCATGGGCAGGCCCACCGACTGGGTGGCCATCGTCAGCATGATCAGACCTGCGCCGGGCACACCCGCGGTCCCGATGGAGGCCAGCACACCCACCAGCACCACGGTCGCCAACTCGCCCAGAGTCAAGGACTGCCCGGCGACGTTGGCCACGAACACCGTGGCCGCACCCACATAGATCGCGGTGCCGTCCATGTTGATGGTCGCGCCCAGGGGCAGGCTGAAGCCGTACACACCCTCGCGCACACCCATACGCTTGGCCGCGGCCGTGGAGACCGGCAGCGCACCGTTGCTGGAACGGGTGACGAACGCGGTCACCATGGGGTCCTTTGCCGCGGCGAAGAAGGAGCCCACCGGAGCGCGGAAGAGCAACAGCATCACCGCATAGACCACGATCATCAGGATGACCGCACCGTAGACCACGGCGGTCAGCTGCAGCAGCGGCCCGATGGCCTCGGCACCGGTGTCGGCCAGCACCACGGCGATCAGGGCGAACACACCCACCGGCGCGTACTCCAGCACCCCGCGCACCACACGAAAGACCAGCTCGGCGGCGGCGTCGGTGCCCTTGCGCAGGAACATCCCCAGGTCCTGGGCGCGTTCGTCGTCGCTGTTCATCATGTAGGTCAGGGCCAGGCCGAAGACCAGCGCCAGGAACATGACGGCCAACACGTTGCCCTCGACCAGGGCCTCGAACGGGTTGGCGGGCACGATGCCCACCAGCGTCTCGACCACCGAGGGCACCTCGGCGGCTTCATCGGCCTCACCGGGCATGCTCAGCCCCGATCCGGGCGAGACCGCCAGGGCCAGGGCCAGACCCACCGCGATGGAGAAGGCCGAGGTGATCAGGTAGAACAGGAAGATCTTTCCGCCGATGCGCCCCAGGCGTTGCGGGGAGATCGAGGTGACCCCCACGATCAGCGTGGTGATGATCAGCGGGAAGATCAGCATCTGCAGCAGGCTCAGGAAGATCTCGCCGAGCGGCTCCCGCCCGGGNGCCAGCCCCGCCACGATGCCCAACACCAGGGCGACGGCCATCTTCCAGATGAGGGGGATGTCGAGGTAGCGGCGCAGCAGCGAGGGTGGTGCTGCTGGGGGTTCGGTGGACATCGGTGTCCTTCGTCGTCTTGGATCGTTTCGAACGCGATGAGGACCACCGAAACTGGTGGTTTCCGGTCATCCGCCCACAGCCAATACCCCTGCGACCCTGATACGAACCGCGACAGGCACTCCGTCACCACTTCGATACACACTTTCGGGTGTACACGCTCCCGCACGCGCGGCGCCCCAGGTCAGTGGCGGGCAAATCCTTGGACAAGGAGCACGCTCACATCGGCCACACCTATGTCCAGATCGCACCGTGTGTCCCAGGATGTCCGTAAGCCGACCCCGAGAAGGAGGTGGGGCGGGGCGGGGGAACACACGCCCTGCGCGCACATGGACCTGGGTTTTCTGCGACCTCTCTACAGCACCGACGCCCCCGTGGCCTCGGTGCACCTGGACACCAGCCGCCAGGGCACCGACGGCGACAAGGAGATCGAGCTGCGCTGGCGCCACCTGCGCCAACACCTGGCCCAGCTGGGCACCGACCGCGCCACCCTCGACGTCCTGGAAGAGGCCGTGGGCAACGGCTCCTCACGCTCCTACGGCCACCACGGCCAGTCCCTGTTCGCCTCCCAGGGCCAACTCCTGGGCGATCACACCCTGGCCATCCCACCCCAGAGCGACCACGCCACCTGGATGCCCGTACCGGACCCGCTCCCGCTGGTCGTGGACCGCGGACGCCACATCCCCTACGTCCTGGTGGCCCTGGACCGGGTCAACGCCAAAGTCGTGGGCTACACCGACCGTCCCACCGAACGCCCCGTCCTGCAAGAGGACTCCGAGGGCGAGACCATGCACGGACTCGACGGGCCGGGCGGACGCGGGGGCCCGGGCCAGCGCGGCGGACTGGGCGGGCGCGGCAACGCCAAGCACGCCGCCCAGGAGATGTGGCGGGAGAACACCGCCAAGGTCGCCGAACACGTGCGCGAGGCCGTGCGCGCGGTGGACGCCAAGATCATCCTGGTCGGGGGCGACGAGGAAGCCATCGCCTACCTGCGCGAGAATCTGGGCCCGCGCCAGCTGACCACACCCATCCGCCACATCCCGGGCGGGCGCGGGGGCCCCGACGCCCAGGCCCGCCTGCACTCGGCCGCCGAGCAGGCCCTGAGAGACTTCATCGTCGACGAGCACGACACCGCGCTCGAGGACTACCAGCAAAAACTCGCCAACGACCAGGCGGTCAAGGGCACCGACGAGGCCGTGCACATGCTCACCGAGGCACGGGTGCAGACCCTGTTCCTGGGGGCCGAACGCGAGGGCGAGAGCGAACTGCACGCGAGCCTGCACCAGCCCATCCTGGTGGCCAAGGACCCGGCCGAACTGGGCCAGCCCGAACAGGACCTCTTCCGTGCCCCGGCCAGCGCCCTGATGCTGCGCTCGGCGGTGGCCTCTCACGCGTCCTTCACCGAGCTGCTCGACCACGGCCAGACCAGCTCCGACAACGGGGCCGTCCTGCGCTTTTCCAACAACGACCACTGAGCCGCAGCACACACGTGGGGGCGTCTCCTGCCGGGGCGCCCCCTTCTGCGCGCTCCGACCGGTGTGCCTCAGGTGTCGTCCAGGCCCAGCAGGGACAGGAACGCGGGCTCGTCGACGATACGGATCTGCTGGCCCTTGGCGGCGTAGGCCTCGGCCTGGCGGTGCTTGGAGCTCTTGCCACCGTGGTCGTTGCCCCCGGCCACCAGCACACCGGTCTTCTTGGTCACGTTCTTGGCCGGGTGAGCGCCGGCCTCGGCCACACGCTTCCACGCCTCGGTCTTGTCCATGGACCGCAGGTCGCCGGAGATGCAGACGACCTGCCCGAACAGGGGACCGTCCGGGTCGGCGTCGGGCGAGGCCTGAGGCAGCGGACTGCGGGCCTGGCGCTGCCACCGGCTGAATCGGTCCTCCCCGCCGCCGCTGCGCACCGCGGGTGCGGGCGCGGCCACCGGGGCGCCGGCGGGCAGGTGGGCCAGAGGCAGACCGGAGGCGCCCGAGAGCTCCAGCAGGCTGGTCGTGCCGTGGTACTCCATCGCGGCCAGCAACACCTGGGCCGCGGCCTCGGCGTCGGCGTCGGCCCGGTGGTGGGCGCTCAAGCTGTGGCCGATGTGGGCGCACACGGTGGGCAGTTTGTGGTCGGGCAACTGGGCCCAGGTGCGCCGTGACAGGGCCAGCGTGCACGCGTAGTCCCACTCGGGGTGGGCCATGCCGCTGTGCGCGCAGGCCTGGCGCAGCACCCCCACGTCGAAGGCGGCGTTGTGGGCCACCAGCGGGGAACCGTCGGCGAACTCGACGATGTCGGCGTGCACCTGCTCCCACGCGGGCGCGCCGGCCACGTCCTGGGCGGTGATGCCGTGCACCGCGGTGTTGTGGAAACTGAAGAAGTCCACAGCCCGGGGCGGGCGGATCAGGGTGCTGTAGCGCTCGACCACACGTGTGCCGCTGACCCGGACCAGACCCACGGCACACGCACTGCCGCGATCGTTGTTGGCGGTCTCGAAGTCGATCGCGGTCCAGGTGTCGAGCACCGCATACCTCCTGCGACAAGGGCCAGAACGAACCACGAGGCTACCGCCCCGAACCCCCTGGGCGGGCCCGAACGGGGCCCAGGTGTCCCTCGCCTCACACAGGGCTCTCGCCGCGGCTGCCGGGACCGGCCTCGGGCACCCCCTCGGTCAGGAACTCGCGCACCAGCCGGTTGACCAGGCCGGGGGACTGGCGGTTGGGCCAGTGCCCGTTGCCGCGCAGCATGCGCAGGCGCGCGCCCGGGACCCGGCGCACCGCCCCGATCGCGGCCCGTGGCGGTACCGCCACGTCGTACTCGCCCTGCAGGAACAGCGTGGGCGCCTTGATGCGCTCCAGCTGCGGGCGCAGGTCCACCTGCAGCCCCCACGGGTTGACTGAGGTGTTCTGCCAGTCGGAGGAACCGGCCCCGTTCTGGGCGGCCTCCTCGAAGATCTCCTCGACCACGTCGTCGAAGTCGGCGACCGGGCCGGCGAAGAGGCCGCGACGGGCCAGAGCGGCCACCCGGGAGCGGTCACGCGCGAGCAGGGTGGGCAGCGTGGTGTTGAGCAGGCGGCTGCGTGCAGCCACCCACAGCAGCTGGTGCACACCCGGCGGGTAGGCACAGATCGCACCCGGGGCGATGGCCACCACCCTGTCCACCCGTTCGGGGCGTGCCACGGCCTGGGCCAGGGCCACCGCACCGCCCTGGGACAGGCCCACCAAGTGGGCGCGCTCGAAATCGAAGTGGTCCATGACCGCCTGCAGGGCCTCGACCAGGCACGCGTGGTCGGCCACCCCGTTCCAGGGGCGGCTGCGGCCCTGCTTGGGCCAGTCGGGGGCCACCACGCGGTGGTCGGTGGCCAGGTCCGGCATCAGGTGGCGCCAGCTGAGCAGGGCGTTGTCCAGGCCTCCACCGCCGAGCAGGACGACCGGGGTGCCCCGGTCGCCGGCGGTCACAACGCTGAGCGGGCCCTCGGGCAGCTCCAGCGTGGTGCGCTGGAGGGGGTCGGTGGTGGTCATGGGCCAAGAGTGTAGGGCTCGCGGCCCCGGAGGCAGGGACACCACGCGCACACGGCTGCGGGGCCGGCGGAGCACTGCCCACCCATGTCCGGCAAGGACCGCCACTGTGCTGTTCGTCCAGGTTGTGGTAAAAAGTTAGGCGAGCCGAACTTTGGAGGTTGGGACGCTTGATGAACAGGACCGCACCGGTCACAGCCACAGCAGCGGCCGCCCTCGCCCTCACCCTGGCCGCCTGCACCACCAGCGGCGCCGCCGACGACGACGGCGACCAACGCCCCCTGGTCCTGACCACCTTCACCGTTCTGGCCGACATGGCCCAGAACGTGGCCGGCGACCGCCTCGAAGTCACCTCCCTGACCCGCCCCGGCGCCGAGATCCACGGCTACGAACCCACCCCCGACGACCTCGTCCGCGGCTCCGAGGCCGACCTGATCCTGGAGAACGGCCTCGGACTGGAGGCCTGGTTCGACCAGTTCACCGACCAGATCGACGCCCCCACCCGCACCCTGACCGAAGGCATCGACACCATCCCCGTCACCTCCGGCGAGTACGAGGGCGAACCCAACCCCCACGCCTGGATGTCACCCGACAACGGCCAGATCTACGTCGACAACATCCGCGACGCCCTGACCGAACTCGACCCCGACGGCGCACAGACCTACACCGACAACGCCCAGGACTACAAGGACGACCTCGACCAGGTCGCCACCGACCTCGACCAGGCCCTGGAAGCCGTCCCCGAACGCTCCCGCGCCCTGGTCACCTGCGAAGGCGCCTTCTCCTACCTGGCCCGCGACGCCGACCTGGCCGAGGCCTACCTGTGGCCCGTCAACGCCGAGAACGAGGGCACACCCCAACAGATCGCCGACGTCGTCGACTTCGTCCAGGACAACGACGTGCCCACCGTCTTCTGCGAGAGCACCGTCAACGACAGCTCCCAACAGGCCGTGGCCCGCGAGAGCGGCGCCGAACTGGGCCCAACCCTCTACGTCGACTCCCTCTCCCAGGCCGACGGGCCCGTACCCACCTACCTCGACCTGCTGCGCCACGACGCCGAAGCCATCGCCCAAGGCCTCACACCCCAGGGGGAGGGACAACAGTGAACACCCCCACCCAGGACACCGCCGCCATCGAAGTCACCGGGGCCACCGTCCACTACGGCGACGTCCTGGCCCTGGACCACGTCGACCTGGACGTGCCCCAAGGGCTGATCTGCGGCCTGCTCGGCACCAACGGCTCCGGCAAATCCACCCTGTTCAAGACCCTCCTGGGACTCGTGCGCCCCGACCACGGCCGCGTACGCATCATGGGCCGCACCCACACCGCCGCCCGCCGCGCCGGACTGCTCGCCTACGTCCCCCAGTCCGAACAGGTCGACTGGGCCTTCCCCGTGCGCGTACGCGACGTGGTCATGATGGGCCGCTACGGCCACATGCGCACCCGGCGCCGCCCCCGCCCCGCCGACCGCCAGGCCGTCGACCACGCCCTGCACCGCACCGGCCTGACCGACCTGGCCGACCGCCAGATCGGCGCCCTGTCCGGCGGACAACGCAAACGCGCCTTCCTCGCCCGCGCCCTGGCCCAACAGGCCCACGTCCTACTGCTGGACGAACCCTTCGCCGGCGTCGACAAACACTCCGAATCCACCATCATCGACCTGCTGCGCACCCTGCGCGAACAGGGCCACACCCTGCTCGTGTCCACCCACGACCTGGCCCAGGTCCCCGCCCTGTGCGACCGCGCCGTGCTGCTCCAACGCCGCGTCGTGGCCCGCGGAACCCCCGACCAGGTCCTGCGCCCCGAACTGCTCATGGAAGCCTTCGGCGTCCACACACCCGAGGAAGGCCCCGTATGGATGCCCTGACCGCCCTGGTCGACTTCTTCGCCGTGCCCCTGCAGTTCGCCTTCGTCCAACGCGCCCTGCTCGTGGCCGTGGTCGCCGGCGTGGTCTGCGCCGTCCTGTCCTGCTGGATGACCCTCATGGGCTGGTCCCTGATGGGCGACGCCGTCTCCCACGCCGTCCTTCCCGGCGTCGTACTCTCGGCCATGTTCGGCCTGCCCTTCGCCCTGGGCGCCCTGGTCTTCGGCGCCGGCTCGGTCGCCCTCATCGGCGCCGTCAACCGCACCTCACGCGTGAAGGAGGACGCCGTCATCGGCGTGGTCTTCACCGCCATGTTCGCCCTGGGCCTGGTCCTGATCTCACGCGTGCCCAGCCAGACCGACCTGGGCCACATCCTCTTCGGCAACGTCCTGGGCGTCACCGACACCGACATCGTCCAGATCCTCGTCCTGGCCGCCCTCGTACTGACCGTGGTCTGGTTCAAACACCGCGACCTGACCCTGTACGCCTTCGACCGCGTGCACGCCCACGCCATCGGCCTCAACCCCCGCCTGCTGGAGACCCTGCTGCTGGGCCTGCTCGCCGTGACCGTCGTGGTCGCCCTGCAGGCCGTGGGCATCATCCTGGTCGTGGCCATGGTCATCATCCCCGGCGCCACCGCCTACCTGCTCACCGACCGCTTCGAACGCATGCTCGCCATCGCCACCGCCGTGGCCGTGGCCGCAGCCGTCCTGGGCGTGTTCACCAGCTTCCACCTCAACGTCTCCACCGGCGGATCCATCGTCCTGGCCCAGGCCGGCGCCTTCACCCTGGCCTACCTCCTCTCACCCCGCCACGGGATCCTGGGCCGCAGGCGCACACGCCGGCGCACCCACCCCGCCACACCCGCCCACACCTGAAGCGGGCACCCGCCCGACGCACACCCGCCCCAGCGCGCCCTCTCACCCCTGCTCAGAGCCCCAACCCAGCCCCACAACACCGGTTGCCCGCCCCCGGGGCGCGCACTAGCGTTCTCACGAAAAAAGCGTCGAACCGTGAGAAGACCGGCCCGGCCCGCCGGTGGAGGGACCCCCGTTGACACTTCTGCTCGCCCACATCAGTGACCTGCACCTGGACGGCAGCGAACGCGCCACCGAACGCACCACCCGCACCCTGGACCACCTCACCCGCCTGCACCGGCGCCCCGACGCCCTCCTGGTCACCGGCGACGTCGCTGACACCGGATCCGAGCACGACTACCGCCGCGCCGCCCAGCTCCTGGACCTGCCCTTCCCCGTCCTGACCTGCCCGGGCAACCACGACGACCGCGCCGCCCTGCGCCGCCACCTGCTGGGCCAAACCCCCTCGGCGGAGCCCATCAACCAGCTCCACCACGTCAACGGCACCGCCGTGCTCGTGTGCGACTCCACCGTCCCCGGCCACGGCGGCGGACACCTGCAGGCCTCCACCCTGATGTGGATCAACCAGACCCTGGAATCCCTGGAAGGCCAGACCCCCGCGCTCCTGGCCTTCCACCACCCGCCCGCGCGCGTGCACCACCCCATCTCCGACCAGATACGCCTGGACAACGCCCAGGACCTGGCCGGACTCCTGCGCGCCCACCCGCGCGTGGCCGGCATCCTGGTCGGCCACGCCCACACCGGCGGCGTCACCACCTTCGCCGGTCTGCCCCTGCTGCTGGCCCCCGCCCTGATCCGCAGCGCACCCATGCCCTGGGACAGCGAACACACCGCCGCCATGGACCAGCCCCCGGGCGTGGCCTTCCACCTGCTGGATGAGGACCACCGCCTGACCACCCACTTCCGCGCCGTGGTCTGAGTCCCGCCCGCACGCACAAAAAAGGGGCCCGCGCCGCACCACGGCGGCCGGGGCCCCACACAGGGTCGAGGGTTCAGAGCAGCATCGCGAGCTGGCGGGCCTGGGCCACCAGCGTGCCCCGGCCATCCCACAGCTCCACGTCCTCCTCGTGCAGCCCGCCGGAGACGTGCCTGGTCAAGACCCGGCAGGCCAGCCACCCCGGCGCCGGGCGGGCGCGCACGTGCACGCTCAGCTCCACCGTCACCGTCTGGAACTCACCGATCTCCAGCACCGCCGGGGGAGCGAAGTCCACCATCGAGACCAGCGCACGGGTGTCGGCCGCGCGCCCGTCGGCGAAGCGCATCCAGAACTCGGCGTGGGGGTGGCCGTCGGTGCGCCCGTCCAGCCAGCCCGGACGGGAGGGGTAGCGGTACTGCACGCTGGCGGCGATGGAGGGCCCCTGGGAGCCCTCGAACTCGGCCGGGACCAGGCACTGCTCGGGGTCGGGCAGCTCGGGCGGGCCCTGCAGGTTCAGCTCACGCGCCCAGGGGTCGGGGGCCAGGTCGCCGTAGGTGGCGCCCACTCGCACGATCTGCTTGCCGCCCTGTTCCAGCACGGCCTGGCCCATGGCGGTGCGCCGGCCCTCACGCACCACCTCGGTGTGCACGGTGGCCGGGCCCGGGGCGGCCGGGCGCAGGAAGAACGCGGACACGGCCAGGGGGTCGGGCTGGGACAGGCACTGGCCCAGCCCCTCCAACGCCGCGCCCAGGACGTAACCGCCGTTGGGGTGGGTGGTGAAGGTGGTCCAGGCATCGCTGAGGGTGGCGGTGAACGCGCCGTCCCCGAGCTTGTCCACGGCGGTGTCGCGGTCGAAGCGGAAGGGTTCATCGATGGGGTCGAGGCTCATACCCCGATGTTACCGGCCAGTAGGATCAGGTGGGGTACCCGACCTCCTCACACCCGCCAGGCCGGGGCCGCCTCCACCACGAAGTCCGCGAAATCCACCGCCGCGCGCCCGGTCACCTGCTCCACCACACCCGAGGGCACCGCATCACCACGCTCCACCAGCGCCGCGAACGAGGCCAGCATCCGGTCGATCTCACCGCCCTGCACACCCGCCTGCGTCAGCACCCGCACAAAATCCTTCGCCCCGCCCTCGAAACGCACCGCGAACCCGGCCTGCTCAGCCACCAAGGCCACCGCCTCGGCAAAGGACAGCGCCCGCGGCCCCGTCACCCGCAACGTGCGCCCCTGCAACCCCTCACGGGTCAGCGCCGCCGCAGCCACCGCAGCGATGTCACCGGCATGCACGAACGCCTGGCGCACCCCCTCCACCGGAACCACCACCGCACCCGCACGCACCTGCTCGACCAGCACACCCTCGTCGAAGTTCTGGTCGAACCAGTCCGGACGCAACACCGTCCACTCGGGCACCAACGAACGCACCGCCTCCTCCGCGGCCAACAGGCGCTCATCACCCATCTCCTCGACCGCGTCACTGGACAGCAGCACCACCCGCTCCACACCCAGCTCCACCGCACGCTCCAGGAACGCCGGATCCACCCCGACCCCGTCGGGCGCCATCACATAGGCCGCACGCGCACCGTCCACCGCCTGATCCCACGTGCTGGGATCGGCCCAGTCGAAGCGCACCCGCGCCGAACGCGAGACCGACCGCACCGCATGCCCGGCCCCGGTCAGCTCCGCGCACACACGCCGCCCCGTCGAACCGCTGCCGCCCACCACCAGAACCGCTCGCCCATCCATGCACCCCACCTACCCCGGCCGCCCGGGCCGGACCCGCTCACCCGCGGCGCAGATCCTCCTCCACCAACAACCGCTCACCCACACGCGCATACCCCAGCGACCGGTTCAGCGCCACCATCGCCGCATGCGCCGGCTCCACCATCACCGACAACACCCGCACGTGCGGGAAGTACTCGTGGATACGCAGCGCCTGAGCAGCCTTGACCCGGATCGCCAACCCCTTGCGCCGGTGCTGCGGCAACACCGCCGTGTCGTGCTGCAACGCCACCTGCGCACGCGTGACCGTGCTGGCCGTGGCCGCCACCACCCCGTCAGAGGTGCGGTCCAACACCGCACCCACCACCAGGCGCGCCCCGTCCTCGCCCATACGCCGCTCCCAGGCCCGCACCTGCTGCGCACCCCACGGGCCGGCCCCGCGCAACCCCGCACCCGGAGCCTCCAACAGGTGCCCCATCACCCGGCCGAAAGAGGCCGCCAACGCATCAGGGGCCGGGCCCACCCAGTGCGCGGGCCGATATCCCGGACGCGGCGAGGACGCCAGCGACCGGCACCGCGCCAGCGTGGGCTCGTCCAAGACCTGCTGGTGCAGCTCCAGCGCCAGCACCGTGCGCAACCACGGGCTCGTACGCGCGAAATCCTCACCCTGCGGCCCGGCCACCACCGTGCTCTGGGTACGCTCCATCCCCTCGGACCGGGCCCGCTCCAACGCCGCCGCCCGCAACCACGTCCCCAACCCCTGACGGCGCGCACCCGGCTCCACGTACAACCGCAACGCACCCACCGACGCATCGAAGGGCTGACGACGCAACTCACCCACACCCACCACCGCACCGCCCGACCCCGTGCACGCCGCCCACCGCCACACCTGAGGCGAACCCGAACCGCGCACCCGCTCGGCCACCTCACCGGCCGAGAGCCCGCCCCCGGCCACCTGCGCCTCACCGCCGGCATAGACACGCGCCCACTGCGCCCGCTCCTGCTCACCGGCCCCCGCACCGTCCCACTCCCACACCCGCGCACACATGCGCACACCGTCCCACACGCCCCGGCGCCTGTCTGCGCCCCGAACACCCCCCCTTCACCGCCCCGACCTGCCCCGGGTGAGCCGACCGTTGCGCGCACGTTACGGCAGGACACCTGCACGCAACCCGCCCTGCCTAAGTTCTGAGGCGGCCACCCACCCGCCCCAGGAAGGCAGACCCGTGCCCCTCACCGACCACCTGCGCCCCGACCGCACCCGGCCCAGCTGGATCAGCCACTGGAACCCCGAGGACCCCCGCTTCTGGACCCAGAGCGGCCGCCCCATCGCCCGCCGCAACCTGTGGGCCTCCATCGCCTCCGAACACCTGGGCTTTTCCATCTGGAGCATCTGGTCGGTCCTGGTGCTGTTCATGATCCCCGAGCACGGCTTCTCCACCACCCCGGAGCAGAAGTTCCTGCTGCTGTCCACCGTCACCCTCGTCGGCGCCGTGCTACGCGTGCCCTACACCCTGGCCGTGCCCCTGTTCGGCGGACGCAACTGGACCATCGTCTCCACCGCCCTGCTCATCGCACCCACCCTGGCCGCCCTGGTGGCCGTGCAGAACCCCCAGACCCCCTTCTGGCTCATGATGGCCCTGGCCGCCACCGCAGGCCTGGGCGGAGGCAACTTCTCCTCCTCCATGGCCAACATCAACTCCTACTTCCCCGAGAAGGAGAAAGGCTGGGCGCTGGGTCTGAACGCCGGCGGCGGCAACATCGGCGTGGCCACCGTGCAACTGGTCGGCCTGGCCGTCATCGCCGCCTTCACCACCTCCGCACCCCACCTGGTGCCGCTGTTCTACCTGCCCCTGATCGCCCTGGCCACCTGGTGGGCCCTGCGCTCGATGAACAACCTCACCCACGTGCGCTCCGACGCCCGCGGCCAACTCTCGGCCGTCACCGACCGCCACTTCTGGACCATGAGCCTGCTCTACATCGGCACCTTCGGCTCCTTCATCGGCACCGGCTTCGCCTTCGGCCTGCTGCTG
>NZ_ANBF01000006.1 GCF_000341025.1 Nocardiopsis salina YIM 90010
TCCGCCCCCTGGGCGGGCGCCTGGCCGACACCCACGGCGGAGCCCGCGTCACCCTGTGGGTCTTCCTGGCCATGGCCGCCTGCGCCCTGGCACTGGTCGTGGCCGTCCAAGCCGCCCACCTGGTGCTCTTCGTGGGCGCCTTCGCGCTCATGTTCACCCTCACCGGCCTGGGCAACGGCTCCACCTACAAGATGATCCCCACCATCCAGCACCAGCGCGCCGAGAGCGCCATCGCCGCCGGCGCCGACCCCGAGACCACCCGCGCGGCCACCAAACGCACCGCCTCCTCCATGCTCGGCCTCATCGGCGCCGTCGGAGCCCTGGGCGGGGTCGGCGTCAACATCACCTTCCGCGAATCCTTCGCCGCCTTCGGCACCACCGCACCCGCCTTCGCCGCCTTCGCCCTGTTCTACCTGGGCTGCGCCGCCCTGACCCGATACCTGTACCTGCGCCCCCACACCACACCCACCATCCCCGCCGAGGCCGCCACCCGATGAGCACCACCCACTGCCCCTACTGCGCCCTGCAGTGCGCCATGCACCTGGAACCCGCACCCGACGGCACCCTGGCCGCCCGCCCCGCCCCCTTCCCCACCAACCGCGGCGGCCTGTGCCGCAAGGGCTGGACCGCACCCGAACTGCTCACCCACCCCGACCGCCTCACCACACCCCTGATCCGCCGCCACGGACGCCTGGAACCGGCCACCTGGGACCAGGCCCTGGACACCGCCGCCCACCACCTCAACCACCTACGCCAGACCCACGGCCCCCACGCCAACGCCGTCTTCGGCAGCGGCAGCCTGACCAACGAAAAGGCCTACCTCCTGGGCAAATTCGCCCGCCTGGCCCTGGGCACCTCACAGATCGACTACAACGGCCGCTTCTGCATGTCCTCGGCCGCAGCCGCCACCAACCACGCCTTCGGCCTCGACCGCGGACTGCCCTTCCCCCTGACCGACATCGCCACCGCCCAGGCCGTCCTGCTCGCCGGCGCCAACCCCGCCGAGACCATGCCCCCGATGATGGGCCACCTGGCCGCACCCACCCTCATCGTCATCGACCCCCGCCGCAGCGCCACCGCCCAACAAGCCCTCGACCACGGCGGACTGCACCTCGCACCCCGCCCCGGAACCGACCTGCCCCTGGCCCTGGGCCTGCTCCACGCCGCCCGCACCGCCGGGCACCTCGACCACACCTACATCGACCAGCGCACCACCGGCTTCCAGACCACCTGGGCCCAAGCCGCCGCCCACTGGCCCGAACGCACCGAAGAACTCACCGGCGTACCCGCCCACCACATCCGCGCCGCCGCCGACCTGCTCGGCCACGCCGCCCGCAACCGCTCCGCCTACGTCCTGACCGGCCGCGGCAGCGAACAACACGCCACCGGAACCGCCACCGCCGGCGCCTGGATCGACCTCGCCCTGGCCCTGGGCCTGCCCGGACGCACCGGCTCCGGCTACGGCTGCATCACCGGCCAAGGCAACGGACAAGGCGGACGCGAACACGGACAAAAAGCCGACCAGCTCCCCGGATACCGCCACATCAACGACCCCGACGCCCGCACCCGCATCGCCCACCTGTGGAACACCACCCCCGAGTCCCTGCCCGGCCCCGGCCGCTCGGCCACCGAACTCCTGGCCGCCCTGGGCACCCCCGACGGGCCCCGCTCCCTACTGGTCATGGGCTCCAACCCCGCCGTGTCCGCACCCGACACCACCCGCATCAAGCAACGCCTGGCCGCCCTGGACCACCTCATCGTCTGCGACTTCGTCCTCTCCGAAACCGCACAACAGGCCCACGTCGTCCTGCCCACAGCCCAATGGGCCGAAGAAGAGGGCACCATGACCAACCTCGAAGGCCGCCTGCTGCGCCGCACCCGCGCCCAGCACCCGCCCCCAGGGGTGCGCACCGACCTGCAGATCCTGTCCGAACTCGCCCCGCGCCTGGGCGCCGACCCCCACCAGTTCCCCCACGACGCCGACACCGTCCTGGCCGAACTCGCCCACGCCTCAGCCGGAGGACGCGCCGACTACTCCGGCATCGACCCCCACCACCTGGCCGCCGGCCACGCCCAGTACTGGCCCGCACCCGCCACCGCCGGCCCCGACACGGACCCGGTGCCCTCCACACCCCGCCTGTTCCTGGACACCTTCGCCCACCCCGACGGCCGCGCCCGGTTCAGCACACCCACCCACCACGGCCCCGCAGAGACCACCGACACCCACTACCCCCTCTGGGCCACCACCGGACGCCTGCTGGGCCACTACCAATCCGGCGCCCAGACCCGCCGCATCACAGAACTGGCCACCACCGACCCCGAGGCCACCGTCCAGATCCACCCCGACACCGCCACCCACCACGGCCTGACCCACGGCGACCACGCCCAGGTCACCTCACGCCGGGGCACCATGACCGCCCGCGTGCACACCACACCCACCGCACGCCACGACACCGTCTTCGTGCCCTTCCACTACGCCAACGACCAGGCCGCCAACACCCTCACCCAGCACGCCCTGGACCCCACCAGCCGCATGCCCGAATTCAAGGTCAGCGCCGTACGCATCACCCCCGCCCCCGACCCCGCCACGGAAGGACGCCCATGAGCAGCCGCCCCCGCCACATCGCCCTGGTCGGCCACGGCATGGTCGGCTCCCGCTTCACCGAAGAGATCACCCGCCTGGACCCCCACGGCACCCGCGTACGCCTGACCGCCGTGGGCACCGAACCCGGCCCCGCCTACAACCGCATCCTGCTCCCGCACGTACTGGCCGGACACCACACCGACCACACCATCGCCCTGCCCCACACCCCGGCCGAGCACGTCAGGATCCGCACCGACACCACCGCCACCCACCTGGACCCAGGCGCCCGCACCCTCACCCTGGACGAGGGCACCCACCTGCACTACGACGAACTCGTCCTGGCCACCGGCGCCCACGCCCGCCTACCCCCCGTACCCGGCCTGCGCGAGAGCGACGGCACCCCCGGCCCCGGCGTCAGCGCCCTGCGCGAGGCCGCCGACTGCCGCCGCATCACCTCCCTGCTCGAACCCGGCGCCCCCGCCGTCGTCCTGGGCGGGGGAGTCCTCGGTCTGGAGACCGCCCGCGGCCTGGCCGAAGCCGGCGTCCGCGTGCACCTGGTGGAGTCCTCACCCTGGATCATGCGCCGCCAGATCGACCGCGGCGCCGCACGCATCCTCACCCGCCTCTACACCGACCTGGGCGTACAAGTGCACACCTGGCGCGTGGCCGCACGGTGGATCCCCGGAACCGGACTGGAACTGGACGACGGCCACGTCCTGGCCGCCGACGCCTGCATCGTCACCGCCGGGGTGGCACCCACCACCGCCCTGGCCGAGCAGGCCGGACTGGCCACCGACCACGGCATCGTCGTCGACGACCACCTGGCCACCTCCCACCCGCGCGTGCACGCCATCGGCGACTGCGCCCGCCACCCCGGCGCCCCCGCCGGGCTCGTGGCCCCCGGATGGGAACAAGCCGCAGTGCTGGCCCGCCGCCTGAGCGGAACCGACCCCGGCGCCACCTACACCGGCACCCGACCCGTCACCCGCCTCAAAGCCACCGGCATCGACCTGACCGCCTTCGGACAGGTCGACACCGACCCCGACCGCCCCGACCCCGACGCCGGGGACACGGTCACCGTCACCGACCCGCGCACCGGACGCTACGGCGCCCTGACCGTGACCGACGGTCGCATCCAGGGCGCCGTCCTGCTCGGCTTCCCCGAGGCCGCCGCCACCCTGGCCCAGATGTACGAGACCGGCGCCCCGCCCCCGCAGGACCTGCTCGCCCTGCTGCAGGGGCTTCCCTCGGCCCTGGGCCACAGCCAGGAGGAAGCGGAGCAGGACCCGCTGGTGTGCCGGTGCAACGCCGTGCGCCGCAGCGACATCGAAGCCGCCCTGGACCAGGGCGCCGCCGACCGGGCAGCCGTGGCCCAGCGCACCCGCGCCACCACCGGCTGCGGGGGCTGCACACGCCAGGTCCAGGACCTCATCGAGGCCCGACCCGCCCCCGCCACCCGGTGAAGACCACCGGACAAGGTCGCTGCCACGGTGTTCCCGGCCGGTGGACAACCCACCGGGACCCGGACCCCCGATGTGCGATGTTGCCCAGCAACCCGGGGCCGGCCACATCCCGAGGCGCCTGGCGCTGGGCCGGCTCCTGGCCGGCGCCGCCGTGTTGAGCACGATCGTTGCGGCCCG
>NZ_ANBF01000007.1 GCF_000341025.1 Nocardiopsis salina YIM 90010
CCTGACCTGGCTGGGCTGCCTGGCCGGTGTGGCCGCGACCCTTCCCTACACCCCCGAACCGGCCGCCCAGGCCTCCACCGCCCCGCCCTCGGCCACCCTGACCATGGTCTATCTCGGCATCTTCCCCACCGCCATCGCGTTCTTGACCTGGGGATACGCCCTGACGTATGTGACCGCGGGGCGCCTGGCCGCCTCCACCTACCTCTCACCGCCGCTGGTGATCGCCCTGTCCTGGGTGCTGCTGTCCGAGACCCCGGCGCCCCTGGCCCTGGCCGGTGTCGCGGTGGCCACGCTGCGCCGCCGCTCCCGCGCCACACCCCCGGCGCCGACGCCCGCGGACCAGGACAGCCACGAAGGCCCGGTCCGCCCCCGCCACTGACCCCCACCACACCAGCGGGGNNNTTGGAGGCCTGGTGGGCCCGCTCCAGAGCCGAGGCGAACACCTCCACCGGCTGAGCCCCCGAAAGAGCCAACGCCCGGTCCAACACGAAGAAGGGCACCACCGAACCGCCCAGCTCCTGCGCCAGCGCCACGTCCCGGTGCACATCATCGGCGTGCTCGCCGCTGCCCAGGACCCGGCGGGCGTGCCCGCCCTCCAACCCCGCGTGCTGGGCCAGCTCCAACAGCACCTGCGGCTCGGACAGATCCCGCGCCTGCACCAACTGGGCGCGCAGGAACACCTCGTGGGCCCGCTCACCCACCCCCTGCTGCCGGGCGGCCTGCAACAGACGGTGCGCGTCGAAGGTGTTGACCATCACCCCGCCGGCCAGGTCGTAGTCCAACCCCTCCTCGGCGGCCACCTGCGTCACCCGCGCCGTCATCTGCTCGACCTGCTCGATGGGCGCACCCATCTTCCGGGCCAGCGAGTCGTAGACCGGCTCACCCACCCCCGACGGGAACCCGGGATCCAGCTGGAAACTGCGCCAGCGCACCTGTACCCGGCCGGCGCCGGCGAACCCGCCCAGGGCCCGCTCGAAACGGCGCTTACCGATGTAGCACCACGGGCACACGATGTCGGACCAGATCTCGACCTGCACGAAGCCTCCCCGCTCAACCGCACCGACCGTCCGAGCCCGACCGAGCATGCCCGGACCTTCGACGACACCAACCCCACCGCCTCGGGAACCGGTTCGCCCTGCTTCACCTGCCCGCTGTGCCCGCCCGGGCGCTGCTGCCCGCGCTGACCCACCACCTCACGGCCCGGCTCGGCCACCAGGCAGCCACGATATCCGGGCCCGGCCCCGACACCAGAGCCCACCGCCGGGGCAGAAGTGGCCGCGGCGCCGCCCTCTCACACCACGCCCACCTGCACCGGGACCACAACGAAACACCCCCGACACGACCACCTCACACCGTGGCAACAGCACACCGGTTCCCTGAGCCCAGAGCCCACCACCCAAAGGAGAGCACCCCCATGCACGACCTCCTCGTCATCGGCAACGGCATGGTCGGCCACCGCCTCGTCCACACCCTGCACCAGCGCGACACCGACCAGCAGTGGCGCATCACCGTCCTGGGCGAAGAAGCCCGCCCCGCCTACGACCGCGTAGCCCTGTCCACCTACGCCGACGGCGCCACCGAAGACGACCTGGCCCTGGAACCCCTCACCGGCCCCCACACCCGCATCCTCACCGGCCACACCGTCACCCACCTGGACACCACCGCACACACCGCCACCACCACCGAGGGCACCACCCACCACTGGGACCGCCTCGTCCTGGCCACCGGATCCGACCCCTTCGTCCCCCCGATCCCCGGCCACGACCTGCCCGGATGCCACACCTACCGCACCATCGACGACCTGGACGCCATCACCCGCGCCGCCACCGGCGCCCGCACCGGCGTGGTCATCGGCGGCGGCCTGCTCGGCCTCGAAGCCGCCAACGCCCTACGCCTGCTGGGCCTTGACACCCACGTGGTCGAACTCGCCGACCACCTCATGCCCGCCCAACTCGACACCGGCGCCGGGCACCTGCTCGCCACCCACATCACCGACCTGGGCCTGCACGTGCACACCGGCGCCGCCACCACCGACATCACCACCACCCCCCAGGGCACCAAACAACTCCACCTGGACAACGGCACCACCCTGGACGCCGACCTGGTCGTCTTCTCCGTGGGCATCCGCCCCCGCGACCACCTCGCCCGCCAAGCCGGCCTCGAACTGGGCCCGCGCGGGGGAGTGGCCATCGACCACACCTGCACCACCAGCCACCCCGACATCCTCGCCATCGGCGAAGTCGCCTCCCACCAGGGCACCGTGCACGGCCTCATCGCCCCCGGCAACGCCATGGCCGAGACGGCCGCCGACCACCTCACCGGCCAGTCCGCCGCCTTCACCCCCGCCCAACCGGCCACCGAACTCAAACTCCTGGGCGCGGACGTGGCCAGCCTCGGCGACGCCCACGGCACCACACCCGGCGCTCTGGACGTCGTGGTCAACGACACCGCCGGCGGCCGCTACGCCAAACTCGTACTCTCCGACGACGCCACCACCCTGCTCGGCGCCGTCCTGGTCGGCGACACCACCGCCCTGGCCACCCTGCGCCCCCTGCTCGGCCACACCCTGCCCGGCGACCCGCTCGCCCTGATCAGCCCCAACACCCCCGCACCCGCAGCCACCGACCTGCCCGAAACCGCCCAGATCTGCTCCTGCAACGCCGTCACCAAGAACGACCTGACCTCGGCCATCGACCAGGGCTGCCACACCCTGCACGACCTCAAGAACACCACCGGCGCCGGAACCAGCTGCGGCTCCTGCGTGCCCACCCTCACCCGCCTGCTCACCGACGCCGGCATCGAACAATCCAGAGCCCTGTGCGAACACTTCACCCACTCACGCGCCGACCTGCACCAGATCGTGCGCGCCACCGGCATCCGCACCTTCTCCGACCTCATCACCACCCACGGAACCGGGCGCGGCTGCCACATATGCAAACCCGCCATCGCCTCCATCCTGGCCTCGGCCGGCACCGGCCACATCCTGGAAACCGACCGCGCCCACCTGCAGGACACCAACGACCGCCACCTGGCCAACATGCAACGCAACGGCACCTACTCCGTCGTGCCCCGCATCCCCGGCGGCGAGATCACCCCCGACAAACTCATCACCATCGGCGCCGTGGCCCGCGACTTCAGCCTCTACACCAAGATCACCGGCGCCCAACGCGTGGACCTGCTCGGCGCCCGCCTCGAACAACTGCCCCACATCTGGCGCCGCCTGGTCGAGGCCGGCTTCGAATCCGGCCACGCCTACGGAAAATCCCTGCGCACCGTCAAATCCTGCGTGGGCACCACCTGGTGCCGCTACGGCGTCCAGGACTCGGTCACCCTCGCCATCCGCCTCGAAGAGCGCTACCGCGGCCTGCGCGCACCCCACAAACTCAAATCCGCCGTCTCCGGATGCGCCCGCGAATGCGCCGAGGCCCGCAGCAAGGACTTCGGCATCATCGCCACCGACACCGGCTGGAACCTCTACGTCGGCGGCAACGGCGGCTTCACCCCCCGCCACGCCCAACTCCTGGCCACCGACCTGGACGAGACCACCCTCATCCGCACCATCGACCGGTTCCTCATGTACTACATCCGCACCGCCGACCGCCTCCAACGCACCGCCCCCTGGATCGAGGCCCTCGAAGGCGGCCTGGACCACGTGCGCGAGGTCGTCCTCAACGACAGCCTCGGCATCGCAAGCGACCTCGAACAAGCCATGGAAGAACACGTGGCCCACTACACCGACGAATGGGCCGACGTCCTGAACGACCCCGACAAACTCGCCCGCTTCACCACCTTCACCAACGCCCCCCACACCCCCGACCCCACCATCGACTTCACCACCGTGCGCGACCAACCCGTCCCCAACGCCCCCACCGACCTGGGCCTGCCCACCACCCGCCCCCAGGAGTCCACCCGATGACCACCACCGCCCCCGCAACCACCACCCACACCTGGATCACCGCCTGCCCCACCCACCACCTACACCCCGAAGACCCCCTCGCCGTCCTGATGCCCGACCACACCCAACTCGTGCTCGTACGCACCCACACCGGCCACCTGCACGCCCTGGACAACATCGACCCCTACACCGGCGCCGCCGTCCTGGCCCGCGGCATCATCGGCGACCACCACGGCCGCCCCACCCTCACCTCACCCCTGCTCAAACACACCTTCGACCTCAACACCGGCCACAGCCTCACCGACCCCCACACCCGCCTGAACACCCACCCCGTACGCACCCGCAACCACCACATCCAAATCCACACCCGCCCCGAACAGGACACCCACACCCCATGAAGGACGACCCCACCCAACCCCTGGCCGGCTTCACCGTCGCCGTCACCGCCGCCCGCCGCGCCGAAGAACTCACCGCCCTGCTCACCCGCAAAGGCGCCCACGTCATCGCCGCCCCCGCCCTACAGATCCTGCCCCTGGCCGACGACCGCCGCCTGGCCCGCGTCTCCGACGAACTCGCCCACCACCCCGCCGACACCGTCGTGGCCACCACCGGCATCGGCTTTCGCGGCTGGCTCGAGGCGTGCGAGACCTGGGGCAACGCCGAACAACTCAAAACTGCCATGCACCACTCCCGCGTCCTGGCCCGCGGCCCCAAAGCCAAAGGCGCCGTACGCGCCGCCGGCCTGACCGAACAATGGTCCCCACCCTCCGAATCCTCCGCCGAAGTCCTGGACCACCTACTCACCCAAGGCGTGGCCGGACAACGCATCGCCGTGCAACTGCACGGCGAACCCCTGCCCGACTTCACCGCCGCCCTGCGCATGGCCGGCGCCACCGTCATCGAGATCCCCGTCTACCGCTGGACCCACCCCACCGACACCACACCCCTGGACCACCTCATCGACACCACCTGCCAACGCAGCATCGACGCCATCACCTTCACCAGCGCCCCCGCCGCCGCAGGCCTACTCACCCGCGCCCACCACACCGGCCACCAACACCACCTCGTCCAAGCCCTGCAGAACGACGTCATGGCCATGTGCGTGGGACCCGTCACCGCACGCCCCCTCCAAGCCCACGACATCCCCACCCAGTGGCCCCGCCGCGCCCGCATCGGCGCCCAAGTACGCACCCTCACCCAAACCCTGCCCGCACGCTTTCCCACCCTGCGCGTGGCCGGCCACCACCTGCGCCTACGCGGCCACGCCGTCCTGCTCGACGGATGCGTGCACACCCTCTCGCCCACCCTCATGCGCCTCATGCGCGCCCTGGCCCACCGCCCCGGACAGGTCTGCACCCGCACCCACCTGCTCTCCTGCCTGGGCCCCGACGCCGACACCCACGCCGTCGAAACCGCCGTCGCCCGCCTGCGCACCGCCCTGGGACAGCCCCGCCTGATCCAAACCGTCGTCAAACGCGGCTACCGACTGGCCACCGACCCCCACTGAGACGGGTACACACACCGGGGCAGACCCACCAACCCCGAAAGGCCACCCCCCCGTGCTCACACCCGACCCCGCCGACGACCGCGCCGCCGGAGCCGCGTGCGCACCCACCGCCGCCGCCCGCCTGCACCAACGCCAGGCCCAACGCGCCGACGCCGTCACCGAACTGGTCCACACCGCCCTGACCGCGCCCCACACCGCCACCGATCCGGCCGACCGCGCCTGGGCCCACCACCTGCACGCCCTGGTCCACCACCACACACCCCCGCCGCCCACCGGCGACTCCGAGGACCCCCGCACCGCCTCACTGCACCTGTTCACCCACACACCCCACCCGTCCCGCCAACCGGGCCGACCCGCCCTGGCCGCCCAACACCTGCACCACACCCTCCGAGCCGCACGCGCCCACCCCCACCCCGACACCCTGCTGCACACCGCCGCCCTGGCCACCGCGCACTGGGGCCTCTCCGCCCTGGACCCCGACAGCCTGCGCGCCCTGGGAAACGACCTGCACACCCACACCGAACGCGCCCTGAGAGCCCTGCACGGCCACCAACCGGGCCAGTGGCCCCACCAGCCCATCCGCACCCGAGGCGACCTGCGCCTTCCCCCCTTCAGCACACCCCACCCCCACGACCCGGGCATCACCCTGGGCAACATCGACCACCTGCGCACCGCCCCGGCCACCCCCACCGCCGCGGTCTCGCTGTGCCGCACCCACCCCAGCGACGCACCCCACCTGGACCCCACCAGGTGGGTCCGCCTGTGGCTGCACGACCGGCCCGGCGCCAACCCCAACCTGCACCACACCCTCACCCAGGCCGCACAAGCCGTCGCCGACCTGCGCACCGAGGGCCACCACGTGTTCATCCACTGCTGGGCCGGGGCCTCACGCACCCCCGCCGTGGCCGCCCTGTACGCCATCACCCACCTGGGCGCCCACCCCCACACCGCCCTGGCCCAGATGATCACCACCGTGGGCGGACACCTGGACAACCCCTCCCTGGCCCACGCCGTCGCCGACCTGGCCGGCCACCCCCTGACCGACGCACGCACCGACCTGTTCGGCCAGGGCATGGCCCCGCGCCGGCCCGAACTGCCCCGCCCGCACGAGACCGGGTGAGAAGTTCCACAAACCCCAGCTTTCCGGTAACGTTACCCCCGCGTTACTCGTAGGCTCAGCGCTCGGACCCCGCGCGAGTTCTCACCCAGCGGTCATGCGCACCCCGTTTTCCCAGGTCGCCCTTCCCGCCCGGCCGCCGGCACCACTGCCGGCCACAGCCCGGCACGACCACCAGGGGGCACACGCCCACGGCCACGCTCCACCGCCGCCCGGGCCCACCGCTCACCCTGTTCCCGTTCGAAGGACACACCTGATGGGCACACACCAGCCCGGCCACGGCCCGGACACGACCACCACCCTGGGCCCGCGCCGCACAGCCGCCCGCCACCGCAAACGGCGCGCGCTCCTCCTGGGCTCGGCCGCGGGGGCGGCCCTGCTGGTGGGCGGCACCGCCACCGCCGCGGTCATCGCCACCGGCACCACACCCGAAGACGCCTCCCAGGCCGCCACGGTCCCCGAGGCCGCCACCGACCCCCTGCAGTCCTCCGCCGACGGCGACCAGGACCAACGGGCCGAGCCCGACGACCAGGCCGGGGAAGAGGGCGCCCAGGGCTCGGGCGAGCGCTCCGGCGAAAACGCCACCTCCTCCTCCCAGGGCGAGGCGGTCACCGAGCAGAGCGAACAACCCCAGGACGAGAGCTCAGGCGCCGACGAGGACCAGGACCCCTCAGGCGGCCAACCCACCGGCGAAGGCGGCACCTGCGAAGCCTCCTTCTACGGCGAAGGCTTCCACGGCTCCACCACCGCCAACGGCGAAACCTTCGACACCCAGGCCATGACCGCCGCCCACAAGACCCTGCCCTTCGACACCCAGGTCGAGGTCACCAACCCCGACAACGGCCAATCGGTCACCGTACGCATCAACGACCGCGGCCCCTACATCGACGGACGCTGCCTGGACCTGTCCACCGCAGCCTTCGACGAAATCATCGGCACCGGCTCCGGCGTGGGCACCGTCGACTGGCAGGTCGTCAGCTGAGACCACCCCACCCTGCCCGGGGCCCACCCACCCCGGGCAGGCCCACCACACACCCCACAGAGCCACCCCACCCGTCCCACCCCCGTGACACAATCCCCACCAACCACACCGCCACACCCAGGGGGAGCCGGGCGTGTTCGCCACCACCAACGGATGGGTCGTCTCACCCACCGACCTCGTCGACCAGCTCGAGTGCGACCATCGCAGCCACCTCAAAACCGCACTGGCCGCCCACCTGCCCGGCGCACCCACCCCCGAACCCCTCGACGACCTCATCGCCCAACACGGCCTGGCCCACGAACACCACACCCTGCACCACCTGCAAGCCCTCACCCACGTCGAGCACATGCCCGACCCCGGCACCGACCCCCACACCCTCACCCAGGCCGCCACAGCCACCACCAAAGCCATGGAAGCCGGAACCCCCGTCCTCTACCAGGCCAGCTTCTACCACCCCCTCACCCCCCACGGCACCACCACACCCCTGTGGTTCCACGGCCGCGCCGACTTCCTCATCCGCTCGGACCTGGACACCACCACCGGGCACCTGACCGGCGAGGACGACTTCACCTACGAACCCTGGGACACCAAACTCACCCGCCGACCCACCCCCGCAGCCCTGGTGCAACTGGCCGCCTACGCCAGCGCCCTGACCCACACCGGTCACCACCCGGCGCGCATGCACCTGCTCACCGGCGACCACCACACCCACACCCTGCCCACCGCCGACTTCACCCCCGTCCTGAGGCCCCTGACCGAACGCCTCACCCACCGCCTCGCACAAACCCCCACCCTGCCCACCCCCACCTGGGGCACCCCACGCCCGGCCTGCGACAGCTGCGGCTA
>NZ_ANBF01000008.1 GCF_000341025.1 Nocardiopsis salina YIM 90010
CAGGCCGCCAAACTCACCGTCGCCGGCCTGACCACCATCGACCACCTCGCCACCGCCGGCCCCGACCAACGCCCCCACACCCTGCCCGAAGCCACCTACGACCAACTACGCGCCCAAGCCGCACTCCAGGTCGAACAGGACCTCACCCGCACCCCCGCCAACCCCCAGGGCACCGTCACCGCCCACGTGCACGCCCCCGACCACCTGGCCGCCCTGCCCGCCCCCAGCCCCGGCGACCTCTTCTTCGACATGGAGGGCTACCCCTACCACGACGAAACCGACCAACGCGGCCTCGAATACCTCTTCGGCGCCACCACCGAGGACCAAGGCACCGAAACCTTCCACACCTTCTGGGCCCACGACCGCACCCAGGAACAACGCGCCCTCGAAGACTTCGTCGACTTCGCCACCGCCCGCATCGACGCCGACCCCGGCGCGCACATCTACCACTACGCCTCCTACGAGGCCGACCGGCTCAAACACCTCAGCTCCGCCTTCGCCACCCGCGAAGAAGCCGTCGACCGCCTCCTGCGCGAGAACCGCCTCGTCGACCTCTACACCGTGGTCCGCAAAAGCCTGCGCGTGTCCCAGCGCTCCTACTCCATCAAGGCCCTCGAACCCCTCTACCTGCCCACCACCCGCGGCGGACAGGTCACCACCGCCACCTCCAGCATCGACGCCTACAACGCCCACCTGCGCGCCCACGCCCAGGGCGAGCACGAAGGCGCCCAGCAGATCCTCGACGACATCGCCGCCTACAACCGCGACGACTGCCACTCCACCGCCCGCCTGCGCGACTGGCTCCNGCGCGACCAGCACGGCATCACCGACCGCCCCCTGGTCCAACTCGAACTCACCGAAGAAGAGGCCGAACGCGCCCACAAACGCGCCGAAGCCCAACAGCGCCTGGCCGCCATCACCGAGCCCCTCAACGAACACCTGCCCGCTACCCCCGAGAAGCGCACCCCCACCGACCAGGCCCGCGCCACCCTGGCCGCCCTGGTCGGCTACTACCAGCGCGAAGCCCAACCGCCCTGGCGCGAACACTTCCGCCGCACCCAGGCCCCCCTGAGCGAACTCGAGACCGACACCGACTGCGCCGTACCCCACCGCGTCCGCGCAGGGGAGTGGATCGAACCCACCGGACGGCAGAAGAAGGCCCGCCGCGAGCTGCGCATGGACCTGGACCCCACCCGCCCCCACCCCTTCACCACCGGCCAGAGCGTCCACCTGCTCACACCCACCCGCCCCGGACAGGAACCGGCCACCACCACCGCCACCGTCACCCAGGCCGCCACCGACCACCTGATCATCACCCAGACCGCCGAGCCCGACGACACACCCCGCACCCGCCCCGTCGCCGTGCTGCCCGGCGCCCCCGTACGCGCCCAACCCAAGGACGGCGCCCTGGAACAACAGGCCACCACCACCGTCAAGGCCCTGCCCCACTGGCCCCACAACGCCGGCACCGACATCCTGCGCGCCCACCCTCCGCGCCTGTGCCCACCCGGACCCCTGCCCACCACCGACGACCACGACGGCGACCCCATCGCCACCGTCCTGGCCGCCACCGACCGCCTCGACCACTCCTACCTGGCCGTGCAGGGCCCACCCGGAGCCGGAAAAACCTACCTGGCCGCCCAACTCATCAACCACCTCATCGACCAGGGCCGCTCCGTGGGCGTGTGCTCCACCGGCCACAAAGCCGTCGAGAACGTCATGCACGCCGCCCTGGCCACCGCCCACAACCGCGGCACCACCATCCACGCCGCCAAACGCCCCAAATCCCGCACCGAACACACCGACCACCCCTGGGAAGAACCCACCACACCCCAAGCCATGGCCACCTGGCGCCGACGCCGCCAAGAACAACACGAGCCCCACCTCATCGGCGGCACCGCCTGGGCCATGACCAACGCCACCATGGTCGCCGACCCCCTGGACGTGCTCATCATCGACGAGGCCGGACAGTTCGCCCTGGCCGACACCCTCGCCGTGGCCACCGCCGCCCACAACATCGTCCTGCTCGGCGATCCGCGCCAACTCCCACAGGTCGTCCAAGGCACCCACGGCGAAGGCGCCGACGCCTCGGCCCTGCAACACCTCATGGGCACCGACACCGTCATCGACCCCACCCGCGGCTACTTCCTGGACACCTCACGGCGCATGCACCCCACTGTGTGCTCAGCCATCTCCCGCCTGTCCTACGACGGCCGCCTGCACGCCCACCCCACCACCGCCCAACGCACCCTGTCCCCACTCCAACCCGGCGTCTACGCCCACCCCGTCACCCACACCGACCGCACCACCCACAGCCCCGAAGAGACCGACGCCGTCCTGGCCATCGCCCACACCCTGCTCGACCAACACCTGCTCCCGGAGAACACACCCCTGACCGGCACCGACATCCTCGTCGTGGCCCCCTACAACCTCCAAGTACGCGCCCTGCGCCGCGCCCTGGACCAGGCGAGCGAGCACACACCCGAACTCGCCCGCATCCGCGTGGGCACCGTCGACCGCTTCCAAGGCCAAGAAGCCGCCGCCGTCATCTGCTCCATGACCACCTCCGACGCCGCCCAGACCAGCCGCGGCCCCGGCTTCGTCCTGGACCGCAACCGCCTCAACGTCGCCCTCTCCCGAGCCCAACGCACCGCGGTGATCACCTACGCCCCCGCCCTGCGCACCACCGCGCCCCGCACCGTCGACGAACTGCGCCTGCTGGCCGCCTTCACCGGACTCGTCGACACCGCCCGCCCCTGGCCCGGCTGACCCGACCCCGGACGGTTTCGGGCACCGACCCGTGTGGAGTACGTTGGTCACCAGGCGCGCCACCGGCCCCACCAGCACCGGGGCACAGCGTGCGCCGGCGCCCCGTGCACCCGCCGGCCCCGCCCGCGGGGCAGGCACCAGGGCGCCCCACATCCTGGCCGCCCGGCCCGCCACCTGTGACCCGAAAGGCACCACGGCCCCCGTGTCTGACCGTCCCACCACCAACGGCGGTGGCCACAACACCCGCCACCCCACCGGAATCCGCGTCGCCTTGACCGTCCTGGCCGCCCTCGCCCTGATCCTGGGCCCCTTCGGCTACCTCATGGGCCTGGACGCAGACTCCCACGCCGGCTCGGCCGCCGAATGGTTCACCCTCGCCTTCGGCGCCGCCGTCGGACTGCCCTTCCTCGGAGCAGCCGTGGCCACCGTCGCCGGCGACCGCAAGGCCGCCCTGTGGTGCCTGACCCTGCTGGCCTGGCCCGTGGTGTTCGTGTCGGCCATCCACCTGCTCTCCCTGGGCGGGTAGGCTCCCGGGCGTGTCACCCAAGAAGCGCAAGCGCACCAAGCCCGACCCGCCCGCAGAACAGCCCCAGACCACCGATGGGGCCGAAACAGCGAACGAGACCACCCCAACCACCACCAAGGCCAAGAACGGGCGCCCCCACCGCGAACCCGTCCGCGTACCCGACCCGCCCGACCGGCGCATCACCGCCCTGTGGGTGGGCCTGGCCCTGCTCTGGGCCCTGGGCACACCCCTGGCCCTGGCCAACCTGCTCTTCACCTTCATGGACCTGCAGGAAGCCGCCCTGGCCGCCGAACAGGACCCGGCCGCCGGAGAACTGACCACCGTGCCCGGCGAACACCTGTCCAACCTGGGCACCGCACTGATCTGGGTCCTGATCCTGGCCCTGGCCGTACCGCTTCTCGCCGCGATCCTGGCCGCCTGCCTGCGCCACAAGATCGCCTTCTTCGGCTTCACCGCCGCCCTGGCCGCCACCGCCCTGCCCCTGTTCCTGCTCATGCCACCGGCCGAACTCTTCGAAGCCCTGCGCACACACTTCACCGGCCCCTGACACACCGCGGCGGAAAGACACACCCGTGCACCACGGCCCCCAGGACGACCACCACGACCACCTGCCCGCCCCGGTCCAACACCGCCTGGACCGGGCCGCCCGCAACGTCCTGGTCGACCCCGCCGCCCTGGCCGCCGTGCGCGAGCGCTTCGACACCGAACAGGCCCAGACCCTGGGCCACTACCTCGCCCGCGCCCAGTCACCCAACACCCTGCGCGCCTACCGCACCGACTGGAGCCACTTCACCGCCTGGTGCCTGACCGAACACCGCCAGAGCCTGCCCGCCGAACCCGTCGACGTGGCCGTCTACCTGGCCGCCTGCGCCCACACCCGCACCACCACCGGAGACTGGGCCCTGGCCACCTCCACCCTCGAACGCCGCGCCGCCGCCATCGCCGCCGTCCACGCCGCCCAGGGCCTGGACTCACCCACCCGCGCCGACGTCGTACGCACCACCCTGCGCGGGATCCGCCGCACCCGCCGCACCCGCCCCCACCGCAAAGATCCCCTGATCCTGACCACCCTGGAACACCTGCTCACCGCACGCCCCGACGAGGGATGGCCCGGGGGAGTGGCCCGCAGACGCGACGCGATGCTGCTGCTGACCGGGTTCGCCGGAGCCCTGCGCCGCAGCGAACTGGCCGCCCTGCGCATCGGCGACCTGCACCTGCGCACCCACCCCACCGGCACCCACCCCACCCTGACCATCGCCCTGGGCGCCACCAAGACCGACCAGGAAGGGCGCCGCTTCGACCAGATCGCCCTGCCGCGCGGACGCCACCGCCACACCTGCTGCCTGTGCGCCTACGCCGACTGGGCCCACATACTCGAACTGCACCACACCCTCGGCCACCAAGGCCTGCGCCACCACCTCGAACAGACCCCGCCCACACCACCCCAGACCACCCACCGGTGCCAGGACCTGCTCACCCACCCACCCCAACTGCCCCAGAGCGCACCCCTGCTGCCCACCGTCGACCGCCACGGACGCATCGCAGAGCGCCCCATGTCCGGACGCGCCGTGGGCGATCTCGTCAAACGCTACGCAGCCCGCGCAGGCCTGAACCCCGACGACTTCGGCGGCCACTCCCTACGCGCAGGCTTTGCCACCCAAGCCGCCCTGGGCGGGGCCGCCGACCGCGAGATCATGCGCCAAGGCCGCTGGACCAACCCCCGCACCGTCCACGACTACATCCGCACCGCCGACCCCCTCGACGACAACGCCGTCACACGCCTGGGCCTGTAAGCAGACCGCAGACCCGACAACCATCTCAGATCACCAACAAACCCACACGCACCACCCGAAACAGCACCACACCGTGCAAACCTGCATCCACGACACACTATTTTGGTGACGTGAGAAAGGGGACGGCACGCATGGTCGAAACGTTTCGCAACGCCTTCCAAGAACTCATCGACGCCTCCGTGGCCACCGACCCCCACCACTTCCCACCCGCCCTCCACCGCGTCCACACCCACGCCCCCCACGTGCCGGCCACCGAACGCGAACTCGCCCTCGAAGCCCTCGCCGACCTGCTGGCCACCGGACACCTGAGCCCCGGCATCACCGCCGACCTGTGCGTCCTGGCCGGCGCCCTCGTCGAAACGGGCACCGACCCCGGCCCCACCGCACCCACCACCCTGCACCTGCTCCACACCGTCGGCCAAGGCGCCCTCACCTTCACCCACACCTGGACCCGCACCCAACCCGACCCCCCACCCGCCCCCGAACACGTCACCTCCCACACCGAAAAACGCCTCACCCCCCACCTGGACCCGACCACCGCACCCGCCGCCACCCTCGCCTGGTGGACCATCGAACGCCACGCACTGGCCGCCCACACCATGCTCGGCGAACCCACCGTCCGCGCCCACCTGCGCCGCCACCCCACCCTGCACGCCCAGCTCATGGCGCTGACCAACCAACTCAGCCCCCACCTGGGCATCTTCGAGGACCTGCGCGCCCTGCTGCGCATGAGCGAAGCCACCTCCGCCCTGGTCCTGCACCGCACCACCGGCCGCGCCTTCCGCGTCCTCTACGACGGCATCGGCGACAACTTCCAACTCCACACCCTGCTCGCCGACGCCCTCATCGGCCCCCCAGGCCAGAACCTGCAGGGCCGGGCCCCCGACCCCCGGTGGGTGAGCGCATTCCGCGACGGGCCCACCGACCCGGCCGCCCAGACCGTGCGCGGCTGGTGGAACCTCATCGCCCACGACGGCACCTGGGTCTGGAACGAGGGCGTGCCCGCCGAGATCCCCACCGTCGAGGGCGAACGGATCCTGGTCCTGGACCCCCAGCCCTACCCCCGCTCCTGGATGGCCCGGCGCCGCCACCGCCACGTCTTCGGCTGGCTGGTGGTGGAGGGCGAACTCACCCCGGCCGAGGCCCAGCTGTGGTGGCAGCACATCGCCCCCGCCCAGGAGGCGCTGGCCCACACCCACCAGGAGCACCCAGACACCGACCTGCCGCCGCTGCCCGAACCGGTGACCGCCGCCGACCTGCACCAGAGCACCCGCCGCGACCAGCCCGGCGGGCCCACACCCCCCGCGCAGGAAACGGCCGGACCCGCACCCGAGACAGAACCCCAACCCCAAGAGAACCCCGAGCCCGATCAGGACCAAGTCCCGCACGGGTCTCAGGACGCCCAACAGCCACCCGAACACCCCGACCCGACCCCAACCCCGCCCGAGCCGGAACCAGATCCCCAGAACAGCCCCCAGTACGAGCCCGGCCAGGGCCGGCGGCGAGCCCACCCCGGGTTGGGCCTGCCGCCCCTGCCCCCGGAAGTCTCCCGCAACGGCTCCC
>NZ_ANBF01000009.1 GCF_000341025.1 Nocardiopsis salina YIM 90010
GCACACACGAAAGCCCGGGCCCCGCCTCCCCGGCACAGGGAGGCGACCAGGACCCGGGCACGCCCGCACCAGGGGCGCTGAATCAGAGCCGGTGCTTGGGCCGCACGGGGGAGGGGTCGTCCTCCTCGTACAGACCCTCGAAGTACTCCTCCTCGGTCACCTCACGATCGGCGCCGCGCACCCACCGCTGGGTGTTGAACAGCGGGGCCAGCAGCAGCACCACCACGGGCACGAACACACCCAGCGGCAGCAGCACCAGCGCACCCTCGACACCGGGCACCATCGGCAGGCGCTCCAGCAGGTGCATGCGCACCATCGCCGCGGCGCTCAACGCACCGATCGTCAGGGCCGCACCGAAGGCCAGCATCGGCGTCAGGCGCGGCGGGACCGCCACCATCGCCAGGATCAGACCGGCCGCAGCCAACCCGCACAGCGCCAAAGGACCCGACCCGGCAAGGGCCGAGACCTCGCCCGCATGCAGATTGCGCAGATGCGAGAACGCCCAACCGGCAATCAGGACCAACAGCGGTCCCAACAGCAGTCCGGACAAGAAGCCGACAAAATGTCGCACGGGGAGCTCCTCTCAGGGGTTGCGCAGCACCATAGCGACAAAAACCGAGTTCAGCACCACATGCGCCACAACAGGCATTCCAGACAGCCGATGCGCTGCACTGGACACGCCCGCTAGGCTCACCCCCGTGAGCAACCAACAGCCCGACCACGACCCCGACATCGTCGAACTGGCCACCCGCATGTTCGACCACGCACGCCAAGGCCAGGCCCAGACCCTGGACCAATACCTGCGCGCCGGATTGCCGGTCAACCTCACCAACGACAAGGGCGACACCCTGCTCATGCTGGCCGCCTACCACGGACACCCCGAAACCGTGGCCACCCTCATCACCCACGGAGCCGACCTGGACCGCCTCAACGACCGCGGCCAATCCCCCCTGGCCGGCGCCGTCTTCAAAGGCGAGAACGACATCGTGGCCCTGCTCACCCACCACGGAGCCGACCCCGACAACGGCCACCCCACCGCCCGCGAGAGCGCCCACCTCTTCGACAAGACCGACTACCTCGCCCTCTTCGACACCCCCTGACCCTGCCCGCACACAAAAAAAGGGGTGCCCCTCCCGAACGAAGGACACCCCTGAACCGACACCACCTCAAGGCCAAGCCCCGGACCCACCACCTGACTCCCGGGCCCAATCCGCCTCACTCACCGCAGCACCCCGGCGCAACGCATCGGTCGACTCACGCCCGGGCACCGGCAACGCCACCACACTGGGCGCATGAGCACCCACACGCCGACGCACCTCATAGATCACCAACGCCGCAACCACCGACGCCAACGTCGCCCACAACGCCTGACGCTGATCGGGGATGAACGCCATCGCCACACCGATGGTCACCAACCCCAACAACACCACCCACGTCAGGTACGGGAACGCCCACATCCGCAACGTCAACCGGTGCGGCTGCAGACGGCGCACCCGCGCCCCCAACACCAGCTGCGAAGCGCAAATGGTGATGAACAGCACCAACAGGATCGCGCCGATCGAAGCGACCAGGAACGGGAAGACCTCGTCGGGGAACATGTACTCCACGACCACGGCCACATACCCCACACCAGTGCCCAGCAGGATCGCCCGCACCGGCACCCCGCGCCGGTTCACCCCCCGCAACACCTTGGGGGCATCCCCCTGCCGGGTCAGCATGAACAGCATCCGCGACGAGGTGTACAGCGCCGCGTTCAGCACGCTCAGCACCGCGATGAACACGACGATCTCCATGATCAGCCCCGCGCCCGGGATACCCACGTGCTCCATGACCGCTACGAACGGGCTGTAACCCGGATCGACCGTCTGCCAGGGCAGCACCATCACGATGACCAGGATCGAGGCGACATAGAACAAACCGATGCGCCAGAGCACGTTGGTCACCGCCGAAGCCACACCCCGCTCCGGTTCAGCACTCTCACCCGCGGCCACAGTGATGATCTCCACACCACCGAACGCGAAGAGCACCACCACGGTCGCAGCCAGCACCGCGACCCACCCGTGCGGGGCGAACCCGTCGTGCTCGAACAGGTTCGACAACCCCGGCCCGTCCGAACCGGTCCACAACCCCAACGACCAGAGCACACCCACCAACAAGAACGCCACGATCGTGGCGACCTTGATCAGAGAGAAAGCCGACTCGGTCTCGGCGAAGACCTTCACCGAGATCAGGTTCGCCACCGTCATCGACACCAGCACCAACAACGCCAGCACCCAGCCGGGCAACGCCACCCACTGAGCCAGGATCGACGCACCGGCAACCGACTCGGCCGCCACCAGCACCGCATACATCCACCAGTACAGCCAACCGATGGTGAACCCACCACGCGGCCCGAACGCCAGCCGCGCATGGTCGGAGAACGAACCCCCGGTGGGTACGGCCACCACCATCTCTCCCAGGGCCCGCAAGGTGAAGAACACCAGCGCCCCAGCCAGGACGTAGGACAGCACCGCCGCCGGACCCGCGGTCTGGATCACCGCCCCCGACCCGATGAAGAGCCCGGCCCCCACCGAACCCCCGATGGCGATCAAAGCCATGTGGCGACGGCGCAGACTGTGCGCCAGCCCGCCCCCGTCCGCCTGCGTGTTGTTGCCCGCACTCTGTTGCGGTTCTTGACTACTGCTCACCCGCACCAGCTTATGAGCCCCGCACACCCCCAGCTCACACCGGCCCCACCCGCACCCCGCCACACCCGAACCACCACCCGCACGAACACATCACACCCGGCCGACCGCTACCACGACACACCCCAACCACCCCACCTACACACAGCAATCAAACTGCTACATTCAGTGCACGTTTTGTTGACGCCCCGACCCCTGCGAAAGGCACCCACCCATGACCACCGCCCCGGCCCCCGCCATCGACCTCGACCACATCACCACCCTCTACCGCACCCACCGCGACGACCTCGCCCACGCCCGCGAACAGATGCGCACCCACCACCACGCCGCCGACCCCACCATGACCCCCCAACTCGACGACATCGAAGCAGAGATCACCTACCTTCTCCTACGCGAACACCAGCCCGCCAACGTCGTCGAGATCGGCACCTACTACGGCTGGTCCACCACCTGGATCCTCACCGCCCTGGCCCACAACGGCACCGGCCACCTGCACTCCTTCGACATCGTCGACCACGCCCCCCGCCACGTGCCCGACGACCTCGCCCAGGACCGCTGGACCTTCACCAAGGGCGACGTCCGCGCCAAGATCGCCCACATGCCCGCCCAGACCGACTACCTCTTCCTCGACGCCGCCCACAACGGATGGTTCGCCCGCTGGTACATCAACCACCTACTGCCCACCCTGCCCCCGCACATCCCCGTCAGCGTCCACGACGTCTTCCACCAGCGCTACGCCCTGCCCTTCACCGAAGGCGCCATCGTCCTCAAATGGCTCACCAACAACACCACCAACTACTTCACCGCCTCCGCCGCCCGCGCACCCCGCGCCCACCAACACCTGAACGACCTCAAGACCGAACTGGGCCTGAACGAACCCGTGCGCACCAGCCACGCCAACCCCATGATCTTCTTCCGCCTGCCCGAACGCCCCCGCCCCGGCTACAGCCTCACCAACCCGCCCCAGCGCCCCGACACCCGCCCCGACCACAACTGACCCCCACCCCCAACCAGGGGGCAGGGGCCAGAACCCACCCGCGAAAACCTCAGAGGGACTCCGAACCCGGACCCAACCGACCCGGCACACCCTCACGCACCGCCACCACATCAGCAGCATCGGCCACGATCCGCGAGAAATTCACCGGCTGGTCCAGATTCACCATGTGCCCCGCCCGGGGCACATTCACCAACCGCCCGTCCGCACACGCGTCGTAGAACTTCTTCTCATGGATCCGGAAATGATCCCGCGCCCCGTTGATCAACCACACCGGACCCCCGTAGGAGGCCAACGACGACAACGCGTCCAACTGCTGGATCTCATCGATCACCGCCGTGGCCGCCTCCACCGCCAACCCGCCGTCCAGCACCGCCTCAGCCGCACCATCACGCAACGTCAACCGGTGGAAGCGCTCATTGACCGCCGCACCCCGGTCGGGCAACCGGTCCATCAACACCGACGGGATCCGGTACACCTGCGCCAACGACTGCGCCGGCTTGGCCGTGCAACTGGCCGCCACCAACCCCGCCACCCGATCCGGCGAAGCCCCCGCCGCCGCGATCGAAACAAAACCACCCAGACTCAACCCGCACAGCAGAGCACGGCCACCCACGCCGTCGATCGCACCCAACACCGCATCGACCGCCGAACCCAGCGAGAAGACCTCACCCCGCCGCGACCCGTGACCGGGCAGATCCGGGGCCACCACACGCCGCTCCTGCGAAGTCAACAACTCCACCTGCGGCCGCCACATGCTCGACGACAACCGCAACCCGTGCACCAACACGATCGGCACACCCATCACAGACCCCCGTCCAGCTCATAAGCCACCGTCACCGGAGCATGGTCGGACCAGCGCGCCCCGTGCTCGACCGCACGCTCCACCCGTCCCGAGACCGCCCTCTTGGCCAGACCCGCCGTGGCCATCTGATAATCGATCCGCCAGCCCGCATCGTTGTCGAAGGCCCGCCCCCGGTAGGACCACCACGAATACGGGCCGGCCTGATCCGGGTACAGCTCACGCACCACGTCCACCAGCCCGGCGCGCTCGAGCACCCGGCCCAACCACGCACGCTCCTCGGGCAGGAACCCGGCGTTCTTACGGTTGTTACGCCAGTTCTTCAGGTCCGCCTCGGTGTGCGCGATGTTCCAGTCACCGCACACCACCAACTCACGCCCCACCGACCGCACCTGCGCAGACCTGTGCTCCAGGTACGGCAAGAACGCCGCCATGAAGCGCTCCTTCTCCTCCTGGCGCTGCGTACCCACCTCACCGGAGGGCAGATACAGGCTCGCAACCGTCACCGGCCCCAGATCAACCTCCACGTACCGGCCCGACGCGTCGAACTCCGCCTCACCGAACCCCACACGCACCGCATCGGGCTCACCCCGCGAATACACCGCGACCCCCGCACGCCCCTTGGCCGCAGCAGGACACAACTGCACATGCCACCCACTGGACTCCAGAACCGACGCCGGCAGCTGCTCGGCCAGCGCACGAGTCTCCTGCAAACACACCACATCAGCGCCCGTGGAACCCAACCAGCCCACGAACCCCGGATCCTTCTTGGCCGCCGCACGCAGCCCGTTGACGTTGACCGTCGAAATCTCGAAGCGCTTCACACAGCAAACTCTAGGACCTCACCCACGCCCACCGAGCCGCAAACCCAAGACCCCGGGCCCACTCACTCCCCGGACCCGGACAGCTCCCGCAACACCCCATAGGTCCGATTCGCCGACGCCGCCTGACGCCGCGCACCCTCACTCACCTCGATATATGCCTGCGACGAAGACACCGACGCATGCCCCAACAAATGCATGATCTCGGTGACCGAAGCCCCGTCCTCGGCCAACCGCGTCGCGAACGTGTGCCGCAACGCGTGCACCAACGTGCCCCGCGCCACCCGGTCATGCACCCCCGCATGCCGATAACACTGCTGCACCAGATACTGCAGGCCCCCGCGCCGCAACCCCCGACCCCGGTTGTCCACCAACAACGCATCCTCACCCCGCACCGCCCCGAACCGCTCACGCCGCGAGGCCAGATACGCCTCCAACAACGCCTCCAACGGGGCCTCGATCGGCAACACCCGCTCACCGCCGCCCTTGCCCACCACCCGCACCCGACGCTCCCCGGGCCGCCCACCCAGCGAGTCCATCCGCAGCGAGAGCATCTCGGCCGAGCGCATCCCCGTCAGCAACGCCAACGCCAACACCGCCAGATCCCGCTCCGGCCACGGATCGCGCGCCTTGCGCGCCCCC
>NZ_ANBF01000010.1 GCF_000341025.1 Nocardiopsis salina YIM 90010
CGGGTTGCCGGAGACCACCTGCTCAGCCACCCAGAACCGGAAGAACCCGTTCCACGTCGACCACGCCCGCACCACACTCGAAGCCGCACGGCAGGCAGCGAACTCCGCGAACGCCGCCCGCAGCACCACCACCTCCAACTCCTCCAGCACCACCCGGTCGGGGCAGGTGCCCAACACCGCCGCGACCTCGCTCAACACCGCCTCCAGGTCGCGCCGGTAGGCCGCCACGGTGTGCGCCGAGGGTTTGGCCGCACCACGAGCCCGCAAATACTCGTCGATGCGCACCACCACCAGATCCCGCCCCTGGAGGTCCTGCTGTTGCTCTTCGTCGTGCTGAACACCCATGCCCCCAGCATCCCCCAACCCCGTCCGCTCGCCACCAACCGGCCCACAACCACAGGCGATCGCGCGGGGCAGGGGAGAGGCACCCGGTGTTCGCGATGCGTACAGATAAGGTGTGGCCGGCGTGCGGGCGGGGGAGTGCGGTACCCGCCGCGCCCGGATCAGCGGTGCAGGCCCAGGCGCCGGCCCGCAGGCCAGGGGAGCGCAGGCCCACAGACCCAACAGGGGAGAGGGCGTACGTCATGCGTACACCTTCGGGGGAGCAGCAGATCAGCCCGCAAGGACGGGAGGGGCGGCCGGGGAAGGTGCATTCCGCGTCGACGCCATACAGGACACAAGCACACACTCGAGCACATAACTCGCAAAATCATGCATAACACAGTTTATGCATGAAACATCGAAGAGCAGGGGCCAGGAGAGCGGGGGCGGTGCCACAGAAGGTTCGCACACAGGCGCACACAACCGCCCACGGGCACCCGCGCCCGAGCATCCCGGTGCACGACAAGCCGGTGCACGCACCCACACACCCAGGGGCACGGCGCGACGTTCTCCCTGCAGACGACGGAACGAACAGTCGTCGGCCGGACCCACGTTCTCTCCGCTCATGCAGAACAGGCCCCGTCCGCGGCCAGACAGACAGGTCGGCATTGCAGCCACACACGATGCACGCGCCCCACAGGCCGCCCGGACCACGAGCGCCGACCCGACGCTCCTGCCGACCCGCGCCCGCGCGCAGGCTCCCATCAGCGCACCCAGCCCTCAGAACGCATCGGCCTCACACACGGGGCGACGGTGACCCCCCGCACACCGACCCGCGCCCTGAGGCTCACCCCCTTCCCCGCAACCCACACACAACACCGATAATAAACATTATGTCAAGTAAAGCGGGTCAAGGCGCCCACACCTCCCAACACACCGGCAATCCAGCCCCCACACCCGCCCCCGCACCAACACCAGGCCAAGACCTCACACACCCATCACAACCCCGACCAAAACACCCCCACACCCCAGCCCCGCCCACCTATGCTGCCCCCTATGCTCATCCACCTCATGTGCCGCGCCTGCCTGGGCAGCGGAACACGCGTGGACGCCCACGCCCACCGGGACGGCCAGGCCCTGTCCCAACGCCCCTGCCCCGACTGCCACGGCAGCGGCCACCACACCCAACCCGCCACCCGACGATGAGACCCGCCCTCACACCGCACCCACCGGCCACAACACCCCCGGGTTGAGCACCCCCGCCGGGTCCACCTCCCGCTTGAACGCCCCCATCCCCGCAGCGAACACACCCGGACGCTCCCCCGCATACCAGCGCACATGATCACGACCCACCGCATGGTGATGCGTGATCGTCCCACCACACTCCGCAAGGGCCGAGGACACCCGCGCCTTGATCTCGTCCCACTGGCCCACCATCGACCCCCACCGCCCCTGCGCATACACCCCGAAATACGGCGCCGCCCCGTCCCGGTACGCATGCGTCAACCGGCACGTCACCACCCCCTGACCCCCACACACCTGCGCGATCGCCTCCTGCGCCACAGCAACGACCTGCGCATGCAACCCCTCCAACGCCTCCCACGTGCACGCCGTCTCGAACGTCTCCACCAGCACCGAACGCCGCGCCAGAGCATCACGCTGATACGGCATCCGCACGAACGCCGACCGCCACCGGGCCGAACGCTCCTCACGCCCTCCCCCGTCACCATCGGCCTCGTCACTGTGACGCACACGCCCCACACGCCCACCGTGATCGGCGCACAGCTGCACCACACGCTCCATCGCCGCGTCCTGAGGGTGATCGGCCGACTCCAACCCCACCACCAACAACCCGCCCCGCACCGAGGTCCCAGCGTTGATCAACGCCTCCGCCACATCCAACAGCCGGCAGTTGGCCGGTTCCAACCCCGAACGCGCCAACGCCCGCACCGCCGCCACACCGTCCAAGAACCGGTCGAAGACCACCGAGGTCTGCGACCGCCACCGCGGCCGCTCCCGCAACCTCATCCACGCCTGCGTGATCACCCCGAGCGTGCCCTCCGAACCCAGGAACACCCCGTCAGGGCTGGGACCGGCACCCGACGAGGGCACCCGCGCCGACTCGGCCACCCCCGCAGGTGTCACCACCCGCAACGACTCCACCATCGCGTCGATCCGCGTGGGCCCCGTCGCGAAATGGCCACCCGCCCGTGTGGCCAACCACCCACCCAGACTCGAGAACTCGAACGACTGCGGAAAATGCCGCAGACTCCACCCGTGCGGCCGCAACTGCCCCTCCAGGTCCGGCCCCAACACCCCCGCCTGCACCGACGCAGCCCCACTGACCCCGTCGACCTCCAACACACGCCGCATCCGAGACAGATCCACCGTCACCACACCGGCGAACCCCTCACCCACACGCGGCTCCACACCACCCACCACCGAACTCCCACCCCCGTAGGCGATCACCGCAACATTCGCCCGAGAGCACCAGTCCAACAACCGCTCCAGATCCGCCTCCCCCTCCGGGAAGGCCACCACGTCCGGAACCGGGCCCACCACCCCCTCCACATTGCGCACCACGTCCCGCAACGCCTTGCCCCGCGCATGCCCCACACGCACCACGGGCGCCACCGAACACACATGCGCCAACGACCCAGGGACAACCACCCGCGGCTGCGCCAAGTCCAACGACTCCACCGCCGGCGGATCATGCACCGTCAGATCCGCCTCAGGCAGGAACGAACGCACCGCCCGCTCCAACTCACGGGCCTCCCCGCCCCGCACCGCACACTCCTCCAGGCCCCAGCCCCACCACGAACGACCCACACAACCACCTCACACACCGACGGCCCGCGCCCGAGCGCCACCGCGGCACCCCCGCCACCCGCATCCTCCCCCCGGCCCCCCCACCGGCACCACCCCCGCACCCGACCCGATCCACCCCCAACCGCCGAGGGCGGATTTAACCCGCCCACCGGATACCGACATGTATACGTAACCGGCCGACACCACCACAGAAACACCCCGCCCCCAGCCTCCTAGGGACACCACCCCGACCCCTCGGGAGGCCACGTGAGAACCCGCCCCACCCACACCGCCCTGGCCGCCGCCCTGGCCCTGACCACCGCCGCCACCGGATGCACCACCCCCGGAACCGCCGGCGTCGACGAGGACACCGTCACCGTCGGCATGCTCCACTCCCTGTCCGGCACCATGGCCATCAGCGAAGTCACCGTCCGCGACGCCGTCCAACTCGCCATCGACGAGATCAACGCCGACGGCGGCGTCCTGGGACGCCAGATCGAACCCGTCATCGAGGACGGCGCCTCCGACGAAGCCACCTTCGCCGAACGCGCCCAGAAACTCCTCACCTCCGACGACGCCGCCACCGTCTTCGGCACCTGGACCAGCGCCTCACGCAAAGCCGTCCTGCCCGTCTTCGAACGCAACAACGGCCTGCTCTGGTACCCCGTCCAATACGAAGGCCTCGAAGCCAGCGACAACATCGTCTACACCGGCGCCACCACCAACCAACAGATCATCCCCGCCCTGGACCACCTGCGCGAACAAGGCCACACCAGCCTCTACCTCGTCGGCAGCGACTACGTCTTCCCCCGCACCGCCAACCAGATCATCACCGCCTACGCCCAGGCCCACGACATGGACATCGTCGCCGAGGAATACACCCCCATGGGCCACACCGAGTACTCCACCATCACCAACGACATCGCACACCACGAACCCGACGCCGTCTTCAACACCCTCAACGGCGACTCCAACGTCAGCTTCTTCCAACAACTGCGCTCCGCCGGAGTCCACGCCGACGACACCCCCGTCCTGAGCGTCAGCGTCGCCGAAGAAGAGATCGACGGCATCGGCGCCGACAACATCACCGGCCACCTCACCGCCTGGAACTACTACCAGAGCACCGAAACCGAACCCAACAGCCGCTTCGTACAGGCCTTCACCGACACCTACGGCACCGACCGCGTCACCTCCGACCCCATGCAGTCCGCCTACAACAGCGTCCACCTGTGGAAAGCCGCCGTCGAACAGGCCGACAGCTTCGAAGTCGACGACGTCCGCGCCGCCCTGGACGGCATCACCATCGACGCCCCCGAAGGCACCATCTCCATCGACGGCACCACCCAACACCTCGTCAAGACTTCCCGCGTGGGCCAGGTCAACGACGACGGCCTCATCGACCAGATCTGGTCCACCCCCGAACCCATCACCCCCGACCCCTACCTCGAGAGCTACGACTGGGCCTCCGACCTGCACAGCTGACCCCCACCACCACCCCGCTCCCCCACGACGAAAGGAACCCCGGTGGAGGCACTGCTGACCCAACTACCCACCGGACTGGCCATCGGCTCCGTCCTGCTCCTGGCCGCCCTCGGCCTCAACTTCACCTTCGGCCAAATGGGCGTCATCAACATGGCCCACGGCGAATTCATCATGGTCGGCGCCTACACCGCGTTCGTCCTGCACGCCTGGATCGGCCTCGACCCAGCCACCACCCTCCTGGCCGCCCTCCCCCTGGCCTTCGCCATCACCGGCACCCTCGGATGGCTCCTCGAACTCGGCCTCATCCGCCACTTCTACGGCCGACCCCTCGACACCCTCCTGCTCACCTTCGGCGTCGGCATGATCCTCCAACAAGCCGCACGCGACCTCTTCGGCGCCCCCAACGTCGACGTGCCCACCCCCACCTGGCTCACCGGCGGCATCACCCTCTTCGACACCGTCCGCATCCACCACTCACGCCTGTTCATCCTCGCCCTGGCCCTGACAGCCGTCGCTGCCCTGGCCTACTACCTGCACCGCTCCCGCCCCGGACGCCAGATGCGCGCCGTCATCCACAACCGCGACCTGGCCGCCACCACCGGCATCAACACCCGCAAGATCGACGCCGCCACCTTCTTCATCGGCTCCGGCCTCGCAGGAATCGCGGGCGTCGCCCTCACCCTCATCGGACCCACCGGCCCCACCCTGGGCACCAACTACATCGTCGACGCCTTCCTCGTCGTCGTCATCGGCGGCCTCGGCCAACTCCGCGGCACCGTCATCGCCGCCTTCGCCCTGGGCCTGCTCAACGCCACCGTCGAAGCCTGGGCCGACGCCTCCCTGGCCAAACTCATCGTCTTCGCCGCCATCATCGCCTTCCTCCAAACCCGCCCCCAAGGCCTCTTCACCGTCAAGACCAGGTCCCTGACATGACACACACCCACCCCACCCCCACCAAATGGCGCGGCCCCATCACCTTCATCACCCTCCTGGCCGCCGCCCTCCTCCTACTCCCCCTCCTCCTCGAACCCTTCCGCCTCAACCTGCTCGCCCAATACCTCTGCTACAGCATCGTCGCCCTCGGCATCGCCCTGGCCTGGGGACGCGGCGGCATGCTCACCCTCGGCCACGGCGTCTACTTCGGCCTCGGCGCCTACGCCATGGCCATGCACCTGACCCTCGAACGCGCCGCCCACGACCCCCTCAACACCACCGGACTCCCCCAATTCATGCAGGTCACCGGAGCCACCGAACTCCCCCTGCTCTGGCAACCCTTCACCAGCGCCACCTTCGCCATCGCCACCGCGATCCTCGCCCCAACAGCCCTGGCCACCCTCCTCGGATGGTCCGTCTTCCGCCAACGCGTCAAAGGCGCCTACTTCGCCATCCTCAACCAAGCCCTCGCCGCCGCCTTCGTCCTGCTCCTCATCGGCCAACAACACCTCACCGGAGGAACCAACGGCCTCACCGACTTCCCCACCTTCGCCGGCCACGACCTCTACACACCCACCGCCCAAACCACCCTCTACACCCTCACCGTCCTCACACTCGCCACCCTCTACCTCGCCTTCCGCCACCTCACCCGAAGCCGCTACGGAAAACTCCTCACCGCCATCCGCGACGCAGAAGACCGCGTCCGCTACCTCGGCCACAACCCCACCTGGCCCAAAACCCTCGCCTACGCCCTCTCCGCCATGGCCGCAGGCATCGCCGGAGCCCTCTTCGTCCCCATCATGGGCATCATCTCCCCCACCCTCATCGGCGTCATCCCCTCGATCATGATGGTCCTGGCCGTGGCCATCGGCGGCCGC
>NZ_ANBF01000011.1 GCF_000341025.1 Nocardiopsis salina YIM 90010
CCCAAACCACCTTCGCCGAAACCTTCTCCGGCACCTGGACCTACCTCCAAGGCGCCCTCTTCGTCATCGTCATCGCCCTCGCCCCCCAAGGCCTCGCCGGCCTCACCCACACCCTCAAAACACGCCTCACCACCACACCCCCCGACACCCCCCACACCACCGGCCCCCAACCCCACAAGGCCCACACATGAGCCTCCTGACCATCACCGACCTCACCGTCACCTTCGGCGACTTCACCGCCCTCGACCACATCGACCTCACCCTCACCCAAGGCCAACTCCGCTTCCTCATCGGCCCCAACGGCGCCGGCAAAACCACCCTCATCGACACCATCACCGGCCGCACACGACCCACCCACGGCCACATCACCTACAACAACCGCCCCATCCACCACCTCCCCGAACACCGCATCGCCCGCGCCGGCATCGGACGCACCTTCCAAACCAGCGTCGTCTTCGAACACCTCACCGTCGCCGACAACATCGACCTCGCCGCCACACACCACCTCCGCCCCTGGCAACTCCTCCGCGCCCCACGCACCCTCCCCGACACCGTCCACCACATCCTCGACCGCGTCGGCCTCACCCCCCACACCCACCACAAAGCCTCCACCCTCTCCCACGGCCAACGCCAATGGCTCGAAATCGCCATGCTCCTGGCCGCCCGCCCCCAACTCCTCCTCCTCGACGAACCCGTCGCCGGCATGAACACCGACGAACGCACCCGCACCGGCCAACTCCTCACCGAGATCGCCACCGACCACACCATCGTCGTCATCGAACACGACATGGACTTCCTCCGCCGCTACGCCCGCGACATCACCGTCCTCCACGAAGGCCGCATCCTCACCCACGGCGACCTCACCACCATCCAGAACCACCCCGAAGTCCAACAGGTCTACCTCGGCCACACCCCACAGGAGCACACCCCATGACCACCACCCCAGCCCTCCACCTCCACCACCTCAACGCCGGCTACGGCCGCGCCCACGTCCTCTTCGACATCGACCTCACCATCAACCCCGGCACCATCGCCGCCATCATGGGCCGCAACGGCGTCGGAAAAACCACCCTCCTCAACACCATCGCCGGCCTCATCACCCCCACCCAAGGCACCATCACCCACCACAACACCGACATCACCCACACCCCACCCCACACCCGCGTCCACCACGGCCTCGCCTACGTCCCCCAAGGCCACGACACCTTCGCACCCCTCACCGTCGCCGAGAACCTCCACCTCGCCCACCAAGCCAACCCCCGCTCCCACCCCCACCCCATCGACCACGCCCTCCACCTCTTCCCCCGCCTCCGACCCCTCCTCCACCGCAAAGCAGGCCACCTCTCCGGCGGACAGGCCCAACAACTCAACCTCGCCCGCGCCCTCGTCACCCGCCCCACCACACTCCTGCTCGACGAACCCACCGAAGGCATCCAGCCCTCCATCGTCACCGAGATCGAACACGCCATCACCGACATCGCCGCCCAAGGCATCACCATCGTCCTCGTCGAGCAATACCTCGACCTCGCCCTCCGCCTCGCCGACACCGTTACCGTCCTGGACGCAGGCCGCATCACCCACCACGGCCCCCGCGCCGAACTCGACCACCACAGCGCCCACGCCCTCATGGCCATCTGACCCCAACGCCAGACCCCGCACATGCAAAAGGGCCGGCACCCAGACCGGCCCCACACACCCCTCCACTCAGTCCCCCGCCAAGGCCGAACACACCACCCCGCGATCCACACCCAGCTCGTCCAACAACGCCGACACCGGCTCAGGAGCCCGCACCACCGCCAACCGCACCAACACCTTCGCCCCCAACCCTCCACCCGTCCCCCTCCACCCCACGCCCCTCAACACCGCCTTCGCACCGGGCGTCAACGGCAACCGCTCATCCACCCGCCCCTGCACCACACCATGGGCCCACTCCACCCCCACACCCACCGACGCCAACGCCCGCACATCCAACTCCGCCAGCGCCCGCCGCGCCCCGACCAGATCCACACCCTGCTGGGCCAACACCCGCGCCGCCCGCCCGCGCTCCTCCGACAGAAGCGCCAACAACAGGTGCTCGGTCCCCACCTTGCGGTCGCCGCGCCCCACGGCCTCGGCCTTGGCATCCAGATACAGAGCACCACCGCTCTCACGCATCTCCACCATGATCAACCTCCGTACTTGCTGTGCACCGACTGCCGGGTCACCCCGAGGGCATCACCGATCTGCTGCCACGACCACCCCGCCTGCCGGGCCCGGACCACCTGCTCGGCCTCGACCCGCTCGGCCAACCTGCGCAGAGCCGACACCGCACGCAACCCATCCTCCGGACCGCCGACCCCCTGCTCCGCCATCTTCTCGTCCATGCATGTCAGCATGGCCTGACAAGCACAACCACGTCAACACACCCTGACAACCCACCCGGCAGAAAAAAGGGCCCACCCCACGACAGACCCCCGACCCACTACGACAACCGCACCCAACCCGTCCTCACCCACCACCGACCACCCGCCACCAACCGATCCACCACCGCACGCTCCAACCGCGTGCCCCGCGGCACCCGCTCCACATCCACCACCGGCGAACCGAACACGAAACGGAACACGTCCGACTCCCCCGCACGCCCCTCACCCACCAACGTGAACCGACGCTGAAAAGCCACGATGTTCGACCCCTCCCCCAACACCTCACCCCACTGCGGATCCAACAACCACGACGTACACGTGGCCACCACCGGATCAAAACCCAAACACCCACGCGCGAACGCCCGCGCACGCCCCAACGACTCATCCACCCCCGCCGGATCCAACCCACCCGTCGGAATGTGCAACCGCAACACCGGATCCCCCACACCCATCCCCGCACCCAACCCGGCAGCCTCCTCCCGCCCGTACCACTCCACCCCCGCCTCACACACCAACCGCGCCGGCTCCAACTGCAACCCCCCGACCCTGAACAACCGCCCCCGGAACTGCACCGCCACCCACCCGGACGTCTCCAACGACAACCACCCCCACATCAACCGCGACCGCCGCACCTGCGCACCCACATCAGCCAACGTCGCCACCGTCACCGAACGCGGCACACCCCACCCCGCCTGCACCTCCAACTGCACCGGAACCATCGCTGCAAAAGCCCACAGCGACGCCAACCTCACCCGCACATCCGACACATCCACCAACGAAGGCCACCACCGGAACCCCGCCGACAACTCCGCATCCGCCCACAACCGCCGATACATGCACTCCACCAAGTGCCACAACTCCGCCGACCACGCCTGCGAAGACCCACCACGACCCCCACCGGCATCCCCCGGCCACAACGCCTCGACCTCCGCCCGATCACACCCCTCCAACGCGAACAGATCCAACACCCGCGCAGCCTCATCACCCACCGGCACACACAACGGCCGCCCCGGAGCCGGCAACCGCTCCGCCTCCTCCAACCACTCCCCCACATCCGCCGACAAACCGAACCGATCCACCACAACAGAGCTCTCCATGCCCCCATCCTCCAACCGCGTCAACCACCAACGCGAGTGAGGTCCCCCTCACAGGTGGGCATAGTGTTGACGTAACACGGCCGAACCCACACACCACCGAAAACGAGGACCACCACCGATGCCCGACCCCGCACAGCGCGTGGCCGACTGGCTCGCCACCTACGACACCCCCACCACGTCGGTGGCCCACCTGCTCTGCGACCGCCACGCCCCCCACACCACCGCCGTCACCGAAATCGGCCCCACCCTCACCCCCACCACCCTCACCTTCGGTGAACTGCAACAACGCTCCAGCGACCTGGCCACCGCACTCGCCGACCTGGGCATCGGCCACGGAGACCGCATCGCCACCCTCCTGCCCAAGGGCATCGACCTCGCCGTGACCGCCCTCGCCGTGTGGCGCCTGGGCGGGGTCCTCGTCCCCCTCCTCTCCTCCTTCGCCCCCTCCGCCATCACCGAACGCCTCACCGGATCCGACGCCCGCCTCGTCGTATGCGAGGACGAACAACGCAGCAAACTCGACACCGACACCCCACCCCCCTGGGACATCGCCACCATCGGCCCCGAACCCACCCGCAACGGCGACCACACCCTCACCTCCCTCTCACGACGCGGCCACGGCCCCGCACCCGAGACCGCTGTCGGCGGTGACGGGCCCATCGCCGTCGTCTTCGTCTCCGCACCCGTCGGCCCACCCCGCGGCGTGGTCGTGCCCGTCCGCGCCCTGGCCGCCATGCACTCCCACCACCACTACGGTCTCGGTGTCGACGACGAGGACGTCTACTGGAACACAGCCGACCCGGGCACTGCCCACGGCCTGTACCACGGCCTCATCTCCCCGTTGCTGGCCGGCCACGCCTCCCTGGCACTGCGAGCCGGCTTCTTCGACCCCGAACTGACTCTTGACGTGCTCGGCATGTACCAGGTCACGAACCTGGCCACCGACCCCACCACCTACCGCACCCTGCGTGCGGCCACCAAGACGCTGCCGCCCGAGGTCGTGGTCCAGCGCCTGTCCAGCGCCGGCGAGCAACTCTCCCCAGAGGTCATCGAGTGGGCCACCGACATGTTCGGTGTCCCGGTGCGCGACCACTACGGCCAGACCGAACTGGGCTGGTGTGCGGGAGTACCCAACGGCGACACCGGCGAACCCGAACAGGTGCTGGCCCCCGGGGCGGTCGGCGGGTCCCTGCCCGGGTGGAAGGTACAGGTTCTGGAGGCCATCAGCGACGACCCCGCTCCCGTGGGCGCCTACGGGCGTATCGCCGTGGACCTGAGACAGAGCCCGCTGGCCTGGTTCACCGGTTACCTCGACAACGAGGCCGCCTCGCAGGTGCGCTTCACCCCGGAGGGCGACTACTACCTGACCGGCGACACGGGCATCCTCGACCGCGAGGGCAGGCTGCACTTCTCCACCCGCGACGACGGTGCGATCCTGACCTACGGGTACCGCATCGGCCCCTCGGAAGTGGAGACGGTCCTCAACGAACACCCCGCAGTGGAGGAATGCGGCGTCTACTCCGTGCCCGACGAGATCGCCGGCCAGATGATCGGCGCCCGCATCGTGCTCGCGAGCGGGTTCGAGGCCCGTGACGGCCTGGACGAGGAACTGCGTGGATGGGTGCGCGAGCGTTTCGCCCCGCACGCCGCGCCCGCGGAGGTCCACTTCGTGTCGGAGCTGCCGCGCACGGCCTCGGGCAAGATGCGGCGGGGCCCGNGGATCAGCCCTGGTGGTGGGGTACGAGCTCGTCGATGCGTGCGGCCAGGGCGATGTCCTTGTCGGTCAGTGCGCCCTCGGAGTGCGTGCTCAGGGCGAGATGGACCTTGTTGTAGCGGATGTCGATGTCGGGGTGGTGGTCGACCTGCTCGGCGACCTGTGCGATGTCATCGACCAGGGCGACGGCGTCGGTGAACCCGGGCAGGCGGATGGTGCGGCGTATGACGGGTTCTGCGTCCTCACGCCGCCAGTCCTGGAGCTGTGCCAGGCCTTCTTCGATCTGTGCATCACTCAGAGCCATAGGGCCTCTCCCCCTTCGTCGTCGGGTCCCTGGCCTGTCCTACCCAATGGATGGCCGGTGTCGCGTGTGTGGTGCGAGCTCTTTGTGATGGGTGCGGCGTAGCCGCGCGATTATGAGTGGAGGTTTTCGGAAGAAAAGCCGGAGCACCTTTACAGTGTAGATCCTAATGTGGCCGCATGCGGCCACACCGGCACCCACCTGGGACGACGGCCCACACCTGCACGCATCTCGTGCTGCAGGTCTTGCACCCGTAGTCCCCCGGCGGTTCACTCTGGGAGACCCCGGTCACTCCCCCACCCCAGGCGGGGACAGGCCCGTCCCCGCCGCTTCTCCCCCGGAAGCGAGCCCATGGCCCACCACGCACACCCCACCCCCGGACCCCGGCCCACCGCCGGCGCGGCTCCCCGCGCCGCCCC
>NZ_ANBF01000012.1 GCF_000341025.1 Nocardiopsis salina YIM 90010
CCACGCACACCCCACCCCCGGACCCCGGCCCACCGCCGGCGCGGCTCGCGGCGCCGCCCTCCCCTCCCCCACACAAGGAGTGGCCCGGTGAGCAGGTTCTGGACACCGGAACCCGAGGCGACACCGATCCGGCCCTACTCGCTGACGGGCGGACGGAGCCGGCCCTCCGATGACCTGCCCCTGGACGCCCGGGTGATCACCGTACCGGCGGTGGATGAGCTGCACGTGGACACCGAGCTGCACGAGATCCTGGTGCTATGCGTGCGGTCGGCGACGGTGGCAGAGGTGGCCGCGCGGGTCGACCTCCCGGTGGGTGTGGTGCGCATCCTGCTGTCGGACCTGCTTGACCGTGGGCTGTTGGTGGTCGACGGCAGCGGGACCGAGCACGAACGGCCGAGTATGGAGCTGATGCGCTCGGTGCTCGACCGCATCCGAGAGCTCTGACCCCTCATCCGCGCCACGACCTGCACCTTCATTGAAATGCAAGTGAATGCTTGCCTATTGTGGGAGGTGTGACTGACGCCTTCAGGGCCCTGGCCGATCCGACCCGCCGCACGATCCTCGACGAATTGACCGCACGCGACGGTCAGACGCTCTTCGAGCTCTGTGCGCGACTGGCGAGCAACCACGACCTCGCCTCGTCACGGCAGGCGATCTCGCAGCACTTGGACGTGCTGGAGTCCGTCGGCCTGGTCCGGACCAGGCGCGAGGGCCGGTACAAGTTCCACGAGATCGACACCGCCCCGCTCGAACCGATCGTCGAGCGGTGGCTGCGCAGGCCGGGCAGCGACCCCGGCGGAACGGGGGAAACTGGATGAGAATCTCTCTCGCCAACGTCTTCGTCGACGACCAGGAGCATGCATTGCGCTTCTACACCCAGACCCTGGGTTTCGTGAAGAAGCACGACGTGCCCCTGGGGCAGGCACGGTGGCTCACGGTGGTCTCCACGGCGGCCCCGGACGGGGTGGAGCTGGTTCTCGAACCCAGCGGGCACCCGGCGGTGAGGCCCTTCAAGGAGGCCCTGGTGGCCGACGGGATCCCTTACACCTCGTTCGACGTGGACGACGTCCGGGGCGAGTACGAGCGGCTGCGCGGGCTGGGGGTGCACTTCACACAGCCGCCGGTCAACATGGGCGAGGTGACCACCGCGGTCCTGGACGACACGTGCGGGAACCTGATCCAGATCGCCGAGCAGCGCGGTCGGAGTGCATAGCCGGCACACGTTGACGGACGGGACGGAGTGTACCCATGGCATGCCGGATCAGCGAGCTCGTGCTCGACTGCCACGACGCCGAGGGGTGCCTGCTCGAGGCGCGCATCGACGCGCTCTGAATACTCGGCACGCGTGTGGGGTCCGGCAGCGCTGCCGGACCCCACACGCGCCTCAGGCGACGTCGTCGTCGATGGCGAGCTTGAACTGGGCGTGCACGATGCGGCGACCACTGCTGTCGTCGTGGGCCACGGCCAGGGCCAGGGGTGTGTCCGGGTCGACGAAGATCTGGTGGTGTTTGGTGAAGCACTGCATGCCGGGGCTGGGCGGGCGGTGGTCGGTGGCGGTGGAATCGGAGCCCTCGGCGAGGTCGAGGGGGTCGCGTACGAAGCGGTCGCGCAGTTCGGAGTAGTTGCCGCTCTCCCACTGGATCATGGCGGTCAGGCTCGCCCAACCCGAGACGGAGGGCCAGATCAGGCCCGAGCGGGACTCGCTGTCCCAGTCCTCGATGGTGTGCCCGTCGGGCTGTTCGATCTGGTGCATCTCGTGGGCGTCGGAGGACTCGGCGTCGCCGAAGGGGAAACGGACCACGTGGTAGGCGCCGTCGGCGGGCACGGTCTGGTCGATGTCGCGGATGAGCGAGCAGATGTGGAGGGCCAGGGTGATCAACTCCTCGGTGGGTGATACGTGGTCAGAGCATCGCACCCCGTGGTCGTTCCTGTCCCGGGGACGGCCGGATCGCCTCGGTGTTCAGCGCACGCCCTTGACGAAGGCGATGGACAGGGCACCCAGGAGGCCGATCGCGGCACCGATCAGGAACAGGGAGCTGTATCCGCCCAGGTGCAGGATGATCGTCGAGGCGATGAAGGGGGCCATGATCTGGGGTCCGGCGGCTGCGATGTTGAGCACGCCCATGTCGCGGGCGTTGTTCTCCTTGTCGGGCAGCACGAGTGTGGCCAGGGCGGTGTCCACGGCCAGGAAGCAGCCGAAGGCGCTGCCGATGGCCAGACCGAAGAGGATCATGCCGGTCCAGGTCGGCATGAAGAACGGGATGAGCATCGCCAGGGCGGAGGCCACCCCGGAGACGAGGGTGAACAGCTTGCGCCGGTCCAGGCGGTCGGAGAGGGGGCCGCCGATCGCGGCGGTCACGACGGTTCCGACGGCGCCGAGCGTGGTGATCACCGGGACCGCGGCGGCCGGGGACAGGCCACCGGGCAGTTCGATGTGGTAGTCGAGGATGTAGAGCTGGTACCCCATGATCAGGAAGTAGCCGAGGAAGAGCAGGGCCCGCCCGATCAGGACCAGCGCGAAGTTGCGGTGGGTCAGCGCGGACAGGAAACGGCCCAGGGCTGCCAGGGGCGTGCCGTGCTCGGCGGGTGCGGGCGGGGGCAGCTCTTCGCCCCGGGGGTCGTGGGTGAAGGTACACAGCAGGACGACGGCGGCCACGACGACCCCACCGAGCGCGATGTAGCCGAGCTCGATGCGTGCGGTGAACAGTGCGGCGAGTCCGGTACCGAGCACGCCGGCAACGGACAGCGCCATACCCATGACCGAGGCCACGGTTCCGCGCCTGTGGTCGGGCACCCGGTCGGGCAGGATCCCGGTCAGGGCAGCGTGGCAGAGGTTCATCGTGGCCTGGGCCAGGCACCAACCGAGCAGGACCATCAGCACGGAGTCGGCCAGGCCCATCAGGACAGCAGCCAGCACGGAGGCCAGGGCCCCGCCGACCATCCACGGGTTGCGCCTGCCCCAACGAGAGCGGGAGCGGTCGGAGAGGGCGCCGCCGATCGGGTTGAAGACGGTGCCGAAGACCGCGGCGACACCGGTGACGAGCCCGAGGTCGGCCACGGCCGCCTCTTCGTCGCCGGGGTGCAGGCCCTGGATGTGCAGGGGCAGCAGGACGCTCGTGATCCCGAGGTAGAAGGCGTAGACGGAGAGGTTGCCCGCGCCGAGGAGGGGGACGAGCCGGACCAGTCCGCGCCGTCCGGTGGGCGGGGCACCGTGGGCGGTTCCGTCGGGGCGGGCGGCCGCGTCCGAGGCGGGGGGCGTGTGTCCGGACATGTGACAGCTCCCTGGCGTCAACGGTCATGAGGGGTGGAAAGCATCTGTTCAGGCGCCAGTTATTCGATTAATCTAAGTTACACGTTTAACCGAGTCAATGACCTGTTCACACCCGGTTCACACACGCACCCCTCCCCCGCCGCCTGCCGCGCAGCCGCGCCGGTACCGGCGGCCCGATCGGACAGGGCAAGATAGCGCTATGACTTCGATCCGCCCACGGCCCGCCACTCTCACCGACATCGCCCGGCAGGTGGGGGTCTCGACCGCGACCGTGTCCTACGTCCTCAACGACGCCCCTGCGGGGCGCCGCATCCCCGAGGCGACCAGGACCCGTGTGCGCACGATCGCCGACGAGCTCGGGTACGTGCCGCACGCGAGCGCGCGGTCCCTGCGCAAGGGCACCACCGATGTGCTCCTGCACGTGCAGGCCGACATCGTGCAGGGTCCTCTGGCCGCGGAGTTCGTGCACGTCCTGACCCAGAGCATGCGCGGGCTCGGGTACACGCTCGTCCAGTACGGTGCCGAGCGCCACCGCGGGGTCAAGGCGGCGCGCAACTGGGCCGGCATGCGTCCGGCGGCGGTCATCACCCCCTACGGACGGCTCACCGAGGCCGGTACTGCCCTGCTGCACAAGGCCGGCATCCATGTCTTCGCCACGGGTGTGGCACCCGAGGAGGTGGAGGGCACGGGTGTGTCCACGCTCAACATGGACCATCGCGGTATGGGGCGCACCGCCGGCCTGCACCTGCTGGAGCGCGGGCACCGGGACCTCGCGGCCGTCGTACCCCGGGAGGAGCTGCTCACCAGGATGGGGCACGAGCGGCTGGCGGGTGTGAAGGAGGCGGCCGAGCACCGGGGCGCGGTCGTGCGCCCGGCGGAGATGGGGTGGACCCCGGAGTCGGCCGCCGAGGTGGTGGCCGGGTGGTCGCAGGAAGGGCTCCCCGAGGCCGTGTTCGGCTACAACGACGATTTCAGCGGGCTGCTGCTGGGGGCACTGTTGGATGCCGGGATCCGTGTACCCGAGCGCGTGGGCCTGGTGGGCGCCGACGACACCATGGTCTGTCGGATGCTGCGCCCCCGGCTGACGACGGTGCGCATGGAGTGTCAGGACCACGACGAGGTGGCGCACAGCATCGTGGGCGCGGTGAAGGAGGACAGGCAGGTGCACCTGTCGCCCTGGTCGCCGGTGCTGGTTCCGCGCGGGACCTGAACCGCGGCATCGGGGCCGGACCGCACACCTCGGCGGTGCGGTCCGGCCCCGACAGCGGTCCGTGCGGGACAGTCAGCGCCTCAGGAGACCCGGATCTGCTCGCTCAGGCGGGTGTCGTGGTAGGAGCGGCCCACGTGCAGGTCGTAGCTGCCGGGGACGTGCTCCCACTCGTCGGCGTCGGAGGCCCAGGTGCGCACGGCATCGCGCGGCACCGTGACGAGGACCTGGGTGCTCTGCCCGGCTTCGGCGGAGACCGCGGCGAACCCTGCCAGGGTCCGGGCGGGGCGGTCGCCGGGCTCGTGCGGGGCCAGGTAGACCTGCACGACCTCCCGTCCGGAGCGGTCCCCGGTGTTGGTCACGCGCACGCGCACGGTGGCCAGCACGGGCCGGCCGTCGGCGTCGGTCTCGCCGGGGCCCGCCGCGGCCACCTCGGCGGAGTCGTAGCGCCACTGGGTGTAGGACAGGCCGTGTCCGAAGGGGAAGGCCGGTTCCGTGCCGACCCGCTCCCATCCGCGGTATCCCACGTAGATGCCCTCAGAGTAGTCGAGGGCGCCGTCCTCGGGGGTGACCGACAGGACCGGGGCGTCGGCCTCGCGTGCGGGCCAGGTGGTGGGCAGGCGGCCGGAGGGGTCGCAGTGGCCGAGCAGGACGTCGGCCAGGGCACCGCCGAGTTCCTGGCCGCCGAACCAGGTGAGCAGGATGGAGGACACGTCCTGGCGCCAGGGCATCTCCACCGGGGAACCGGTGTTGACCACGGCCACGGTGCGCTCGTTGGCCTCGGCGACGCGGGCCACCAGTTCGTCCTGGCGGCCGGGAAGGGCCAGGGAGGAGCGGTCGAAGCCCTCCGACTCCACCTCGGCGGTGGTGGCCACCAGCACGACGGCGGCGTCGGCCCCCCGGGCCGCCTCGACGGCCTCCTCGATCAGGGTGTCGCCGTCGGGCATGGGTTCGCGGTGGGTGAGGTTGAAGCCGATGAAGGCGAAGTCGCCGACGTTGTCGGCTGCATCCTTGCGGACCACGCTCAGCCGGACCGGCTCGCCCTCGGTGAGGTGGACCGGGTGGGTGACGGCGGGCGGGTCGAACATGGCTGCGGCCGGGTCGTCGCCCTCGAACTCGAGCTCCCCCTCGAAGACGGTCCGGCCGTCGACGGCGAGCTCGTAGGTGCCGGCCCCGGTCACACCGACGAGGTGCTCGCCGGTGGCGCCCGGCACGAGTGTTCCTTCGACCTCGATGCGGTCGAGTTCCCCGGTGGTGACGCCCTCGGGCAGCTCGCCGATCCAGCGGGCCGTGCCGTCGGAGAGGGGTTCGGTGCCCAGCACGCGGCCGTCGCCCGCGTAGAAGGTCGCGGTCAGGGGTGTGGCCACGGCCGGCAGTGCTGCACGCGGATCGGCGCCGACGGCGTAGGTGAGCTCGACGTGCCCGGGCAGGGCCTCGCGCAACCCTTCGAGCGGGGTGACGGTGTGCTCTGCGAACACGCTCGCGCTGCCGCCGCCGCTGGTGCGGGCCTCGGAGGCGGCCAGGCCGATCAGGGCGATCCTGCGGGTGCGGGCGGGTTCGACGGGCAGAGCCCCGTTGTTGTTGCGCAGCAGCACGAAGGAGCGCGAGGCCGCCTCCCGGGCCACGGCTCGCCCGTCGAGCGGGGCGGGGCGGTCAGCGGGTGCGACGGCGGGTGCGGTGCCTTCGAGCAGGCCGACCCGGGAGGCCAGCAGCAGGACACGGCGGGTGAGCGCGTCCACGGCCTCCTCAGGGACGCGGCCGTCGTGCACGGCGTCGATCAGGTGGTGCCCATAGACGGTGTTGGGCCCGGGCATGGCCACGTCGAGGCCGGCCAGGGCGTCGGCGGCGGTGTCACGGGCGGCCGTCCAGTCCGAGACGATGAAGCCGTCGAACCCCCACTCCTCGCGCAGGACCGCGTTGAGATCGGTGTGTTCGGTCATCGTGGTGCCGTTGACCTGGTTGTAGGCGGCCATCACGCCCCAGGGGCGGGCGCGGTTCACGATGTGTTCGAAGGGCGCGAGGTAGATCTCGCGCAGGGTGCGCTCGTCGGCGCGTACGTCGACGGTGAAGCGGTCGGTCTCGGAGTCGTTGGCGACGTAGTGCTTGACGGTGGTGCCCACGCCGCCGTCCTGGACGCCCAGGACGTAGGCGGAACCGATCTCGCCGGTCAGGTAGGGGTCCTCGGAGAAGGTCTCGAAGTGGCGGCCGCCCAGGGGTGAGCGGTGCATGTTGACGGCGGGGGCGAGCAGTACGTGGACCCCCTTGCGGTGTGCTTCCTGGGCGAGCAGGTGTCCGACCCGCCGCACGAGGCCGCGGTCCCAGGTGGCGGCGATGGCCGTGGGGCTGGGCAGTTGGACGGAAGGGTCGTCCGGGGTCCAGTGCTCGCCGCGAACGCCGACGGGGCCGTCGGACATCACGAGCCGCCCCAGGCCGATGGCGGGGTCGGCGGGGACGGCCCACATGGAGTCGCCGGAGAGCAGGCGGACCTTGCCCTCCAGGTCGAGTGCGTTCAGGGCCTCTTCCACGCGCTGTGCACGGGACGGGGCGGGGTGGGTCGGTGCGCTCATGTCTCTCCCTGGTCGGCCTGCCCGGACACCCGAATCATTTACCTACTGGTCGCTCGGGAAAATATTTCCCTCACGTTAAACGCTTAACTCCCAGTTGTGAAGCACCTCTCCGCACCGGCTCCCAGCACGGTGGGGCACGGCGCCCCGGCGGGGCCTGCACTGCCAACGCGTAACCTTGGCCCGATGAGCGAGAACCCACCGGAACCCGACCGGGAACGCCCGCGCCGCGGCCGTGGCAGGCCGCCCGCCACCGACAGGCGCGCACAGATCGAGGAGGCGGCGCTGGAGGAATTCGCCGAGAACGGGTTCCGCAACAGCTCGCTGACCGCGGTCGCGCAGCGTGTGGGCCTGAGCCAGCAAGGGCTGCTGCACCACTTCCCGAACAAGGAGGCGCTGCTGGTCGCGGCTCTGGCCCGCCGCGACGCGGTGGACACGGCCGACTTCGGTGGCCTTCGCGACATCGACAGACTCACGGGAGTGGCCGCACGGAACACCGAACGGCCGGGGGTGGTGCGCCTGCACTGCCTGCTCGCCGCCGAGGCCGTCACCGACGACCACCCGGCCGGCCCCTACTTCCGGGCGCGCTACGAACAGCTGCGTGCACACGTGGCCGAGGCCGTCCGGAGGTCAGGACAGGAGGAGGCCCACGTTCCGCAGCCGACCCCCGAACAGACCGCCGCCTTGCTCATCGCGGCAATGGACGGCCTGCAGCTGCAGTGGCTCCACGACCCCGAGGCGGTCGACATGCCCGCCCTGCTGGGCCTGCTCACGCGTGTGTTGTGCACCGACCGGGCCGGTGCCACCCAGGGGTGAGGAGGCGTCGACCAGAGATTGCGTTTACGTTCTCTCCCGCCGGTGAGGGTTCGAGAGATTCGGACGAATGTGCCGCTCTTGGTTTCGTTCTGTTTCCTGACGCAGGGGTCAAGCGAAGAGGTCCCAGCCCATGCGCATGAGCAGGGCGAGCACGACCACGAGCAGGACGGCGCGCACGAAGCCGCTACCGCGCTTGAGGGCGGTGCGGGCGCCGAGCTGCGCACCGACGATGGTGCACACGGCCAGGGTCAGACCCAACAGCCAGTCGACGTGGCCGCCGACCGCGAAGACGACGAGGGCGCCGAGGTTGGTGCAGGCGTTGACGATCTTGGCCGAGGCGGAGGCGGTGAGGAAGTCCAGGCCCAGGACGGCGGTGAGGGCGATGATGAGGAAGACGCCTGTTCCGGGGCCGATGAGACCGTCGTAGAAGCTGACGCCCAGGCCGGCCAGGGCGATGGTGGCCAGCACTCGGTTGCGGGTACGCAGGCCGGGGTCGGTGGCGGCGCCCATGGTGGGGCGGAAGTAGACCATGAGGGCCACGCCGGCGAGCACGACCATGATGATGGGCTGCAGGACCTCGCTGGTCAGGGCGGTGGCCAGGCCTGCGCCGAGGCCGGATCCGACCAGGGCGAGCAGGGCGGTGGGCACCACCAGGCGCGGGTCGACCCTGACCTTGCGGGCGTAGGCGACGGCGGCCGAGGTGGTGCCGAAGACCGAGGCGAGTTTGTTGGTTCCCAGGAGGGTGGCCAGAGGCGCGTTGGGTGCTCCCACGAGGAGGGCGGGCAGCAGCAGGAGCCCTCCTCCCCCGACGACGGCGTCGATCCAGCCGGCGGCGAGGGCGACGGCGAGCAGGAGGCCGAGGATCTCGGGTTCCATGCGTCACCGTCCCCGGGACGGGAGTGAGCGGGTCATGGGTTCTTTCCTGGTGGGGGCACCCGGGGGGAGGGCGTGTTCTGTCTGGGGGAGAGTACACAGAAATGTCGCCCTTACGGTGTAGATACCACTTGAGGTCGAGGGGGACGGCGGCGCCCGGGGTCAGGGGACGCCGCCGTCGATCAGGGACCGGTCGGGGACCGGTCAGAAGCCGGACTCGGAGAACCAGGAACGCGCCTGTGCCATGACATCGGGCGCCATCTGGTGCCCGCCCGGGTGTTCGCGCTCGGTCACCTGCGCACCCCGCTCCTGCAGCTGCCGACCCAGCAGCCGGGCCTGGCCGATCGTGGTGATGGGATCGGCCACACCCGAGCCCAGGAAGACCCTCGTTCCGCTCAGGTCGACCGGGTCGGGATCACGGCCCTGCAGGGGTGCACCGGCGGCGAACAGCGCGGCCCCCGACACCAGCCCGGGGTGGAGCAGCATCAGGGCGGCTCCGGTGTTGGCACCGTTGGAGAACCCGCTGACCACCAGGCGCTCGGGCGAGAGCGCGTAGGCCTCGATCGCCTCCTCGACCCACGCGGCCAGGTCGTCCGTGCGCGCGATGAGGTCCTCGACGTCGAAGACCCCCTCGCGCAGTCGGCGGAACCACCGACTCATACCGTTCTCGTCGACCTTCCCCCGCGGGGACAGCAGCGCCGCCCCGGGTGCGAGTGCATGGCCCAGCGGCAGCAGGTCGTGCTCGTCGGCGCCGGTGCCGTGCAGCAGCAGGAGTGTGGGGGCACCCGGCTCGGTGGCCGGTTCCCACACGTGGATGTAGTCGCCGACAGCCATCAGCGCACCTCCAGGGCGGGCAGGGAGGCCGCGATCTGCTCGTGGCGCGGTTCCAGCCACGGGGGCAGCTTGAGAGAGCGGCCCAGTTCGAGCAGGGGTTCGTCGTAGTCGAAGCCGGGGCCGTCGGTGGCGATCTCCAGCAGGACTCCCCCGGGTTCGCGGAAGTAGATGGAGGTGAAGTAACTGCGGTCGCGGATCTCGGTCACGCCCACGCCGTCCTCGGCCAGGGTCTGCCGCCAGGCCTCCTGGGCCTGGCCGTCGGGGGCACGGTAGGCGACGTGGTGCACGGTGCCGGCGGCGACCAGGCCGCGTTCGGCGCTGGGGCGGCCGAGCACGTCCACGATGGTGCCGACGCCGCCCTCGGCGGCGTTGGTGCGGAAGCGCAGGCGCCCCTGGTCCTCGCTCTCCAGGCGGAAGCCCAGCTGCCCGTGGAGCATCTCCACGGTGCCGTCGACGTCCTGTTCGGTCATGGTGACCGAGCGGATGCCGCGGATGGCGTGCTCGGTGGGGACCTCTGCGCCGTCCCAGGGTTCGGTGTCGTGGTGGTCGGTGGAGGCGGCCAGTTCGATGAGCAGGCCGTCGGGGTCGCGCAGGGTGAGCACGTCCTCCTCACCGCGTTCGGCGGGACGACTGGTGGGCACATCGAGGGAGGCCAGGTGTTCGGCCCACCAGCCCAGTGACCCCTCGGGCACGGAGAAGGTCGTGGTGGTGGCCTGGCCCGCGCCGAGGCGTCCCTTGGGCGCTCCGGGCCACGGGAAGAAGGTCATGATGGTGCCGGGGTTGCCCGCACGGTCGCCGTAGTAGAGGTGGTAGGTGTCGGGCGAGTCGAAGTTGACGGTGCGCTTGACCATGCGCATGCCCAGGGCGTTGAGGTAGAAGTCGGCGTTGGCCTGTGGATCGCTGGCGATGGCGGTCACGTGGTGGATCCCCGCCGGGCGCACGTCCATGTCGTCTCCGTTTCCGTGGGGCTCGCCGCTGGTCGGCCAATATAGTTGAATCTTAAACCAACTCGTTTCGGGCTGTCCTCCCACCGTGCCCGGGACCGGGGCCCCTCTCGGTCAACGCCGCATCAAAACACGCGTGCCCTCCGGCAGCGCGGATCCGGGACGGGGGCGCGGACGCGCGGCCGGGGTCAGGGGGGCGTGGCCGGCCCGCCGGGAAGGCGGCGTAGGCGCAGGGCGATCAGACCGGCCAGAGTGGTCAGGGCGGCGGCGAAGGCCAGGGATCCGTTCCAGCCCACGGCGTCGTAGACCAGACCGCCCATCCATCCGAACAGGCTCGAGCCCAGGTAGTAGCACAGGGTGTAGATGGCCATGGCCTGGGTGCGCCCGTGCACGGCCCTGGTACCCACCCAGGCCGAGGAGGTGGCGTGGGCGCTGAAGAAGGCGTAGGTGAGCACGAGCAGGGCGGGGATCACCGCGGCCAGGTAGGGGGCGGACAGGCTCGCCAGGGAGGCGACCATGAGCACGTGGGCCAGGGTCAGGACGGTGTAGCCGCCCCAGCGCACGGTCATCGATCCGGCGGCGGTGGAGCCGACCATGCCGGCGGTGTAGGCCAGGAAAAGCAGGGAGGCCACCGCCTGGCTCAGGCCGAAGGGCTCGTCCATGAGCCGGAAGCCGAGCAGGTTGTAGACGGTCATGAAGGCGCCCATGAGCAGCAGGGCCTGGGCGTACAGGGGCAGGAGCCCGCGGGTGGTCAGGGCCGAGCGCAGGCGCGGACCCATGCCCTCTCCCACGCCGGCGCCGGGCCGGGAGGACGAGGCGCGGGCGTGGGGCCGGGGCAGGACCAGGACGAACACGGCCAGGGCGGCGAGGCCGAGCAGGGTGTTGGCGGCCACGCCCCACTGCCATCCGCCGTACTCGGCTGCCATGCCGGCCAGGAGGCGTCCGCCCATGCCGCCGAGGGGGTTGCCGGCGATGTAGAGGCCGGTGGCGCGGGGGACGTCCGTGGGGTGGATCTCCTCGGACAGATAGGCCACGGCGGCTGCAGGGACCCCGCCCAAAGCGGCGCCCTGGAGGGTGCGCAGGACCAGGAGCCAGACGAGGTCACCGGCGAAGGGGGCGAAGCAGCCCAGGAGGGTGGCCAGCAGCAGGGAGAGGGTGATGACGCGGGCGCGGCCCAGGCGGTCGGCGAGGCCGCTCCAGACGAGGGTGAAGCCGGCCATGCCGCCGGTGGCCAGGGAGACGGTGAGGGCGGCCTGGGCGGCGGTGGTGTCGAAGCCGTGGGCGACGGCGGGCAGGATCGGTTGGACCGACCAGAGTTGGGCGAAGGTCGCCACGGCGGCGGCAACCAGGGCGATGACCGTGCGCCGGTAGGCCGGTGTACCGGCCCTGGGGCGTGCGTCGGGTCCGGGTGCGGAGGTGCTGGTCACGGTCATGATTCCACGCTAGGAACGCGCGTTTTCATACGTCCAATGCATGATTTCATGTTGGTGCATACTGGTTTGCATGGATTCTCCCGAGGCGGACGTGTTCCTGGCGGCGCTGGTACCCCGGTTGCGAATGATCAGGGCGGTGGCGCGCACCGAGCACATCACCCAGGCAGCGGAGTCGTTGCGCATGCCCCAACCCACGCTGAGCAGGGCTTTGTCGCGGTTGCAGGACGAGTTGGGCCTGGCCCTGGTCGAGCGCACGGGGCGGGGTGTACGCCTGACGCGGGCGGGGCGGTTGCTGTTGCCGCACGTGGAGCGCGCGGTGGAGGACCTGGCCCGCGGGGTGTCGGAGATCACCGGTGGTGAGCAGGGGCGGGTGGCGCTGACGTTCCTTCCCACGCTCGGGGTGGAGGTGGTGCCGGCGCTGCTGCGGGGGTTCCGGGCCGAGCACCCGGGGGTGCGGTTCAGTCTGACGCAGAAGCCCTGGGCGCAGTCGTTGCGGCGGGTGTCCTCGGGTGGTGCGGATCTGGCGTTGACCTCTCCCCTGCCCTCGGTCGCGGGGTTGGTCTCGTCGGTGCTGCACACCCAGGCGTTGCGATTGGTGGTGCCCGAGCAGCACCGGTTGGTCTCTGCGGGAGAGACGGTGGTGCCGTTGGCCGCGGCCCAGGAGGAGTTCATCCTTCTCAAGGAGGGTCGGGGCGTGCGGCATCTGACCGACCGGATGGGTGAACGGGCCGGGTTCACCCCGCGGGTGGCCTTCGAGGCTGACGACATCGCGACCGCGCGCGGGCTGGTGGGTGCTGGGCTGGGGGTGTCGGTGCTGCCGGCTCGGCCGGAGGGGCCGTTGCCCGGGACGGTGGAGTTGGCGATCGCCGACGGTGAGACCGAACGCCCGTTGGGGGTGGTCTGGCCGGCTGAGGGGTCGGGGGGCGGGTACGAGCCCCCGGCCGTGCGGTTGTTCCGCGACTACGTGCAGCGGGTGGGACCCCGGGTGATCCCCGACCTGACCGGGTGAGGCCTGCGCCGAGCGCGCACGGGGAGTGGTCCGGGCCGCGGTGTGCGGCGCCGCCCACTCCCGTGTCCGGCTCGGGTCGGGTGGTGTCCGTGACCCGGGCCCTGTTCAGGCCCAGAAGTCGAAGCTGTACAGGAGCCCGTTGGTGGCGGCGATGACGGCCAGGGCCAGCACCGCGCCCACCACGTAGGAGGTACGCAGCGAACGGATCAGGTACTCCAGTGAGACCAGGTTGTTGAGCAGGAAGTAGCCCAGCATCGTGGCGTGCCAGAAGGAGTCCAGCGACAGCGGTTCGAAGTAGTAGGGCGTGCCGGTCCACACGTCGGTCTCGGTGGTGAACCAGGACCAGGCCAGGGCGGCCCCGTAGCCGAGCGGGATCTGGATGAGGGGCAGGATCAGCAGCGGCAGGAGCTTGACGAAACTCCACAGGCCGGGCTGTCCGGCGCGGCGGGCCTCGGCCTGGGCCCGGCGGGTGGCGTCCTGTTCGGCGCGCAGGCGTTCGCGGTGGGCGCGTTCGGCCTCTTCCTGCCGTCGCTGGTCCTCCTGTCGGCGCCGCTGTTCTTCCTGCTGGCGGCGCTGCTCCTGCTGGCGCTGGGCCTGCTGGGCGGCCGGGTCGGGGGCGGCCGAGCGCCGGTCGCCGTACAGGTCGGCGTAGGGGTCCTGGTCCTGTTGTCCCTGCCCGTACTGGGCTGTGGGCGGGCTCTGCTGCTGGGTGGGCGGTAGGGGCGCGGTCCCCTCCTGGGACTGCCGGCCCATGACGGAGGTGGCGTCGCCCGTGCCCTGGCCGTTCTGGTCGCCGGGAGCCGCCTGGGTGGGATCGTCGCCGTTCAGCGCGTGGGCGGCGGCGGCACCGGCGGCCACGCCGGCGGCGCCGCCCAGGAGTGCGGCCCCGCCCGGCCCCATGCCCTGGGTGTGTTCGTGGGCGGCGGTCTCGCCTGCGGAGGTGGCCAGGGCCTTGTTGACCTGGGCGACCTGTTCCTGAACCCCGCTCATGACGGCCGGGGGCAGCCAGGAGGTGCCCGCAGGAACGTCGCCGACGTAGTCGAGGATCTGTCCCGGGGTGGGACGCTGGTTCGGGTCCTTGGCCAGGCAGGCAGCGACCAGGCGGCGCAGGCCCTCGGGCAAGCTGCTCAGGTCGGGTTCGTGGCTGATGATGCGCATGACCATCGTGGGCATGTTGCCCTCGCCGAAGGGGCCGCTGCCGGTGGCGGCGTAGGCCAGGACGGCTCCGTAGGCGAACAGGTCGCTGGCGGGGGTCATGGTCTCGCCCTGGACCTGTTCGGGGCTCATGAACCCGGGTGTGCCGATGACCGACTGGGTGGCAGCAGTGCCGTCGGTGGCGCGGGCGATGCCGAAGTCGATGACGCGGGGCCCGTCCTCGGCCAGCAGGACGTTGCCGGGTTTGAGGTCGCGGTGGATGAGGCCGGCGCGGTGGATCTCGGCCAGGGCCTCGGCCAGGCCGGCGGCGAGCACGCGCACGGTGGACTCGGGCAAGGGGCCGTGGGTGTGCACGGCGTCGTCCAGCGGCAGGGAGGGCACGTAGGAGGTGACCAGCCAGGGAACCTCGTCCTCGGGGCCGGCGTCGATGACCGGTGCGGTGAACGCGCCGCTGACCTGGCGGGCTGCGTTGACCTCGCGGGCGAAGCGTTCACGGAAGGAGGCGTCGGCGGCCATGTGCGGGTGGATGCGTTTGACGGCCACTGCGCGACCGCCGCCGGAGCGTCCGAAGAACACCTGACCCATCCCGCCGGCGCCCAACCGGCCGATCAACCGGTACCGGCCGATGCGTTCCGGGTCGTTGCTCTCCAAAGGACCCAACGTCCTCAACCTCCGACTCTGACGTGTCTGTCTTGCCTGCGGCCCCAGTGATCGTAGCCAACCGCGCGTGGCGTCGGGGACGCCGTTCCGTTGCGGGGCGGGCCGCGGGCAGGAGGGCGCCCAGTCTAGGCGGCGCACGGCCGGCGGGTGTGCCCTCACTGCGTGAGACCCGCGGGGGCGGCGCGGAGTTCACGCCGATCGGTGCCGTGGGTGGTCGCGGTGCTGGTCGCAGGGGTCCGGCGCGCGGGTTCCGGCCTGGCCGCCAGTGGCCATCATCGGCGGAACCAGGACGCGGGCGGGGGTCTGGCTCTAGGGTCGGAGGCATCACGGGAAGGACCTGGCATTGAACCTCCTCGAAGGGCTGCGGATCGACGCGCAGTTGCGTCTGGCACACACGGTCTCCTGGGTCTACGCACAGCGGGGCGATCACACCGTCCGTCTGATGCACCGGCCCTGGCAGCACACCCCGTATCCGACCTATGCGCGCCTGCGTGCGCAGGGACCGGTGGTCACCGGCCCGATGGGGTTCGCGGTCGCCACGACCCGGGCGTCGGTGGGCGAGGTGGTGCGCGGCTCGGAGTTCGGGACGGAACCACCGCCGGGGTCGGGCCTGCACAACCGGTTCGACGTGGTGGACCTGTCGTTCCTGCAGCGTGACCCGCCCGACCACACACGTCTGCGGCGGGTGGCGCGTCCGGCGTTCGCTCCGCGGATGATCCGCACCTACCGGGAGTCGGTCGAGCAGGTGTGCGGCGAATTCTTGGACCTGGCGCTGGCTCGGGACAGGTTCGACCTGATGCACGACTTCGCGCAACCGTTCCCGATCCGGGTGATCGCGCTGCTGCTGGGGGTTCCCGAGTCCGATCAGGCCCGATTCGCGCAGATCGGCAACGTGATCGGGGGATCGTTGGACGGGGCGCGTTCGGCACACCACCTAGCGCGGATCCGGAAGGCCTCGGCCGAGTTGGACACGCTCTTCGACCGGTTGCTGGCCGAGCGCCGGGCCGAGCCGCGCGACGACGTCCTCTCCGCGGTGGCGGCCGCCTCGGACGAGGGGCAGGTCAAGGGCGACGAGGTGGGTGCGCTGTGCCGGCTGTTGCTGATCGCCGGGTTCGAGACGACGGTGAACCTGATCGGGAACGGCGTGATGGCCCTGTTGCGCGATCCGGAGCAATGGCGGGCGCTGGTCGAGGACACCTCACTGGCGTCGGCTGCGGTGGAGGAGGTGTTGCGCTACGACTCCCCGGTACAGACCACGGTGCGGTGGGTGCACGAGGACACCCGGGTGCAGGGGGTGCCTCTGGCACGCGGGGAGCAGGTGATCTGCTTGCTGGGGTCGGCCAACCGGGACCCCGAGCACTTCGGCGATCCGGACCGTTTCGACGTTCGGCGGCCGGATGCGGGCGAGCACCTGTCCTTCTCCTCGGGTGTGCACTACTGCCTGGGCGCTCCGCTGGCCCGGTTGGAGGGTGAGGTGGCTCTGCGGGCGCTGGCCGAACGGGCGCCCGATCTGGCGCCCACGGCGATGCCGACGCGGCGCCGCACGCTGGTGGTGCGCGGGTTGTCGGACTTTCCGGTGAAGTCGGAGGTGGGCCGGTGACACCGGAGCAAGGAGCACAGAAGGCGGTGTGGTGGCGGCGCGCAGGCCTGTCGGCGGGGGGCGNGGTGGTGGCCGCCGCGCTGACCTTGGTGCCGTGGTCGCAGGAGAACCCTCAGGAGGAGAGCGACCACGCCCGGGGCGACCTGCGCGAACTCGCGGACTCGCACGGGGTGGACCTGGGGGTGGCGGCAGCGGTGGACCCGTTGGCCGAGGACCGCACGTACCAACAGGTGGTCTCGGGCAACTACACGTCGATGACGGCCGAGAACACGATGAAGTGGTCGCTGGTCCAGCCCGAGCGGGGCGAGTTCGACTTCGAGGGACCGGACACGCTGGTGGACTTCGCCGAAGAGCACGGGATGTCGATGCGCGGGCACACGCTGCTCTGGCACAACCAGTTGCCGGAGTGGTTGGAGGAGGGCGACTGGGAGGAAGAGGAGCTGCGCGAGGTGGTGCAGGAGCACGCCGAGGCGCTGCTGGGGCGTTACCAGGGCCGGATGGAGGCCTGGGACGTGATCAACGAGCCCTTCGAGGACGACGGCCCGGAGCTGCGGGAGAACCTGTGGCTGGAGGTGTTCGGCGAGGACTACATCGCCGATGCGCTGTGGACGGCCAACGCGGTGGACCCGGAGGCGGAGCTCTACATCAACGAGTTCAACGTCGAGGGCGGCGGTGACAAGTCCGATGCGCTCTACGAGTTGGCCTCGGACCTGGTGGAGCGGGACGTGCCATTGCACGGGATCGGGTTCCAGAGCCATTTCGTGCACGGTCAGGTGCCCGAGGACCTGGTGGAGCAGATGGAGCGCTTCACCGACCTGGGGCTGGACGTGACCATCACCGAGCTGGACGTGCGCATCCCCGAGCCGGTGAGCGAGGAGGACATCGAGGCCCAGGGCGAGGAGTACCGTCGGGTGGTCGAGGCGTGCCTGGAGGTGGCACGCTGCCCGGGCGTGACGGTCTGGGGCGTGGCCGACCACCACTCGTGGGTCCCGGAGTGGTTCCCGGGTACGACGGACGCCTTGCCTTTCGACGAGGACTACGTACCCAAGCCGGCGCGCAGCGGCATGGTCGACGCACTCAGCCGCCACCGGGCGGAACGCGGGCGCAGGGCCGCGCGGTGAGCCAGGCCCCCTCCCCCGCGGTGCGGATGCCCCGGCCCAGGACGCCCACTTGCGCCGGCACGCGGGGGCGTCCTGGGCCGACGGGCCCGCGGAGCTGACCGCCGAGCGGCTGAGCATGTGGGGCCGGTCCCGCACGGGAGGGTGGCGCTCGTGGGTTTCCGTGTGGTGCTGAACGGAAGCGCCGCCTTGACAATGTAGATCTTCGCTGGAGGCCCCGGCGCACCGGGCCCGGAACTCAGGTGACCACGGTCAGGCCGAGCGCGGCCAGGATCGTGCCGGCCTGCCCGGGCGTGATGCTCGCACCGCGCAGTGCCCCCGCCTCGGTGAGGGTGGGCTCGCCCAGGTCCGCGCCGCGCAGGTCGGCGCCGGTGAAGTCGGCCGCGACCCAGGTGGCCCCGCGCAGGCGCGAGTCCCTCCACACGGTCTGGCGCAGGTCGGCGGCGGACAGGTCGGCCTCGTCCAGACGCAGCCCTTCCAGCGTCTGCCCGCGCAGCGACAGCCCCTTGCATCGGGCCAGCATGAGGTTGCACTGGGAGAAGGTGTGGCCGATCCCCCGCAGGCCGGTCAGGTCGGCGCCGGTCATGCGGCATCCGGTGAAGGCGGTGTCGGTGAGCAGGGCGCCCTGGAAGTGCGTGTTGGCCAGGTCCACGCGTTCTAAGCGGGCGTCGGTGCAGTCGCTGTGGGAGAACGCAGCACCGGCGGCGCTGCCCCCGGTGAAGCGGGCGCCCTCCAGCACGGCGCGTTCGAGGCGGGCCCCGTCCAGGCGGCAGTCGGCGAAGGTGGCCCCGGCCAGGTCGGTGCCGCGCAGGTCGGCCTCGGAGAGATCGCAGCCGTTCAGCACCAGGGGTTCGGGGGCGGGGTCGGTCAGCACCTGGCGCAGGTCGGCCCCGCTCAGGTCGGTTCCGGTGTGGTGGGCGGCGGTGGGATCGAAGGTCATGGCCGGTGACCCTACGCCGGGGCCACGACGGTTTGCCGTCGTCGCGATATCTACTCGCGCAGTTTGAGGGCGAGGAAGAGGTCGACGCGGTGTTCGAGACTGCTCAGGTCGCGTCCGGTGATCTCCTCGACGCGGCCGATGCGGTAGCGCAGGGTGTTGACGTGCACGTGCATGGCGGCGGCGCAGCGCTGCCATGAACCGGAGTGGTCGAGGAAGCGCTGGAGGGTGTCGACGAGCTCGGAGCGGTGGTCGCGGTCGTACTCCAGCAGTGGGCCCAGCAGGCGGTCGCGGTAGGAGGACTGGACCTCCTCGGGGACCGAGGCGAGCAGGAGTTCGTGGGAGTCGATCTCGGCGCCGGCGATCACACGCGAGCGTCCGCCGCGCAATTCGGCCAGGCGGCGTGCGTGGCGGGCCTCGACGGCTGCACCGCGCAGTTCGGCCACGCCGCGGGCGGCCGAGCTGAGCCCCACGGCCAAGCGGTGGTCGAGCAGGCCTCCCTCCAGCACGCGGGCACGGTGGACCAGGTCGGCGCGGATGCGGTCGGCGCGTTCGCGGGCGGCGCCGCCGGTCTCGGTGACGGGCACCACGGCCAGTGCGTCCTGGTCGCCGGTGACGACGGTCCCGGGGTAGGTGGCGACCAGTTCGGTGAGCACGCGCCGGGCCAGGTCGGGCACACGGGGTTCGGGGAGCATGGCGGCGCTGACGACCACGTGTCCGGTCTCGTGATCGGTGTCGGTGGGGCCCACCCCCTGCATGAGGGCGGTGACCTCGTCGAATCGCTGAGCGGCCAGCAGGCGGGGCAGGCCCTCCAGGTGGCGGGCCTGGGTGAGGGCGTGTTCGTCGGTACGGCTGCGGCCCAGAACGGCCATGGAGGTGAGTTCGGCGGCGGCCTCGTGCTGTTCGGTGTCCCAGTCGGCCTGGTCGCCGGCGCACACCAGGAGCCAGGTGGCCAGGGGGTGGGAGTCCTTGCTCTGGACGGGCCAGACCGTGACCGTGGTGTGGTCGGGGTCGGCCACGTGGGTGGTGTGGGGGAAGGCCGACCAGGTCAGGGCACGCGCGGCCAGCTCGTCGGCCTCATGGGGGTCCAGGGGTGCACCGGAGGAGGCCACGGGTCGGCCGGTGGAGGAGACGACCCAGGCGCGCAGTCCGGCCTGGCCGGCGGCCTCGGCGAAGGCGGAGGGGAAGTCGGCGCCGCCGGCCAGGTCTGCCATGAGGCGGCGGTGGCGGTCGCGGGTCTCGGCGATGGTGGTGAAGCGGTGCTGGGTCAGGGAGCGCAGGACCTCTTCGGTGACGGCACCGAAGGAGGTGTCGGTGGGCACTTCGACCAGGGGGATGTCGTGTCTTTGACAGGCGGCTACCAGGTCGGGCGGGACCTCGCCCAGAGCGGTGCCGGCGCCCACGGCCACGACCCCGGCCTCCGCGATCGAGGACACGAATGTCTCGGAGTCCTCGGGGGTGTGGTGCCACATCATGCCGGTGAGGACGAACTCGCCACCGCGCAGGTAGCGGGCGGGTTCGAGCAGATCGGTCGTGTAGGCCCGCCGGATGGTGCGCTGGGCGTGCTCGGCGCCTGCCAGAAAGCGCAGACGCAGCTGTTTGACGGCGAGGAGTTCGCTGATCTGCATGGACATCCCTCTGTGGTTCCGATGGGTCGGTCGCGGGTGTTCTTTCGTTTGTAGGAAACGACCAACTGTAGCGCGTGGTTCCGAAACCTCTTCATGTCATCACGTTCTGGCTGGCGCACCTGCGCGAGTGATGTACTCCACAAATAGGCACCGGTGAGCGGTGCCTCGGACCTGATCGTGCGCCGGCGGTGACGGCGCACTGGCTACGACGAGGACGAGCATGGAATTCCTGAGCCCTTCCACTCTGGAGGAGGCGCTCGAGGCCAAGCACGCCCATCCGGACGGGGTGCCCATCATGGGCGGCACCGATGTGATGGTGGAGCTGAACTTCGACAAGCGCCGCCCCCAAGCTTTGATCGATCTGTCGCGCGTTCCGGAACTGTCCGAGTGGGGCCCCGACAACGGAACCGTCCGCCTGGGCGCGGGGGTGTCCTACTCGCGGATCGTGGAAGGGCTGGGCGCGGGCGCCCCGGGGCTGGCCAAGGCTGCACGCACGGTGGCCTCACCCCAGATCCGCAACCGCGGAACGGTGGGCGGGAACCTGGGCGGGGCCTCCCCCGCCGGAGACACGCATCCGGCGCTGCTGGCCACCGACGCGGTGGTGGAGCTGGCGTCGGTGCGGGGCCGGCGCAGGGTCGCGGCCCGGGACTTCTACCTGTCGTTGCGCGAGACGGCGTGCCGTTCCGACGAGCTGATCACGGCGGTGCTGCTTCCCGAGCCGACCGGGCCGCAGCAGTTCGCCAAGATCGGGACCCGCAACGCGATGGTGATCGCGGTGACCTCGTTCTCGCTGGCCCTGGACCGGCAGCGGCGTGTGGTCGGCACCGGGTTGGGTGCGGCCGCTCCCACGCCTGTGCGTGCCGAGGCGGCCGAGGAGTTCCTGGCGGCGGAGTTCGACTGGGAGGGCGGATCGAGCCCGTCGGAGGCCGTGGTGCGCCGCTTCGGTGACCTGGTGGCCTCGGCGGCCCGCCCCATCGACGACCAGCGGGGCAGCTCGGCCTACAGGAAGCACGCCCTGTCGGTGATGGCGCGGCGTGCGTTGAGCTGGTCGGTGACCGAATACCGGAAGGGAGCCGCATGATGCGCGTGTCGTTCGAGGTCAACGGTGAAAAGGTCAGCGCCGACAACGTCTGGCCCGGTGAGAGCCTGCTGTACGTACTGCGTGAGCGGCTGGGGCTGCCCGGCAGCAAGAACGCGTGCGAGCAGGGCGAGTGCGGTTCCTGCACCGTCTACTTCGACGGTGAGACCGCGTGTTCGTGCATGATCGCGGCGGGCCAGGCCGAGGGGCGCCGGGTGCGCACCGTGGAGGGTCTGGCCGAGGGCCGTGGCAAGGGCGCCGACGAGCGGCCGCTGGGTGCGGTGCAGGAGGCGTTCGTCGAGGCCGGCGCGGTCCAGTGCGGGTTCTGCACGCCGGGGCTGCTGGTGCAGACCGACGATCTGTTGGAGCGCACGGTCGGTGCGGGCGAGGGTGCCCCCGACGACGCGCAGATCCGTGAGGCGCTGGCGGGCAACCTGTGCCGGTGCACGGGCTACGAGAAGATCATCGACGCGGTGCATCTGGCGGCCGAGCGCCGTGCCGGTGCCGGGAGCGGTTCATGAGCGCCGCGGTGGTCGTCGAGGGCGCCCACGTGGTCACGGTCGCGGGCGAGGAGTTCGCCGGCGGGCACGTGGTGGTCGAGGGCGGACGTGTGGCCGCGGTGGGTCCGGGGCCGGCCCCGTGGGTGCCCGAGGGCGCCGAGCGGGTGGACGGGCGCGGATGCCTGTTGACGCCGGGCCTGGTCAACACCCATCACCACCTGTACCAGTGGGCGACGCAGGGCCTGTTCGCCGACGGCACGCTCTTCGAGTGGCTGACGGGTTCGTACCGGATGTGGGCGGGTCTGGATGCTGCGGTGGCCGCGCAGACCACGTCGGCGGGGTTGGCGCACCTGGCGGCAGCGGGGTGCTCGACGGTCTCCGACCACCACTACGTGTACCCGTCGGGGCGCGGTGACCTGGTGGCCGCGCAGGTGGAGGCCGCCCTGGAAGTGGGTGTGCGCCTGGACCTGGCGCGGGGGTCGATGGACCGCGGTCAGAGCCAGGGCGGTCTGCCCCCGGACGAGGTGGTGGAGACCACCGAGGGTGCGTTGGAGGCCACGGCGGCGGCGATCGACACCCACCACGACCCCTCCTTCGACTCGATGACGCGTCTGGCGGTGGCCCCGTGCTCGCCGTTCTCGGTCTCGCGTGAGCTGATGGTGCGGGGCGCCGAGCTGGCCCGGGACAAGGGGGTGCGCATGCACACCCACCTGGCCGAGACCTTGGACGAGCAGGAGCAGTGCCTGGCCGAATTCGGATGCACGCCGGTGGAGTACGCCGAGTCGCTGGGCTGGCTGGGCGATGACGTGTGGTTCGCGCACGCGGTGCACCTGTCCGACAAGGCCATCGATGCGGTCGCGCGCACGGGCACGGGTGTGGCGCACTGCCCGACCTCCAACGGGCGTCTGGGCGCGGGCATCTGCCGGGTCCCGGAGCTGGTGGAGGCCGGTGCCCCGGTGGGGCTGGGCGTGGACGGTCCGGCCTCGAGCGAGATGAGCACGATGGCCGGGGAGATGCACCAGGCGGTGCTGATGGCGCGGGCCCGCCTGGGGCCCACGGCGTTGAGCGCGCGCCGGGCGTTGGAGTTGGCGACCGCCGGCGGCGCCCGGGTGCTGGGGCGCCAGGAGGAACTGGGCACGGTCGAGGTCGGCAAGGTCGCCGACCTGGCGCTGTGGCGTGTGGACGGGTTCGGTCACGACGTGATCGACGACCCGGTGGTGGGGCTGGTCTTCGGCAGTCCGCCGCCGGTGGAGCGGCTCTGGGTCGGCGGCCGCACGGTCGTGGACCGGGGCGAGTTGCGCACGCTGCCCGCGGAGAGGGCCGCGGCCCGGGGCCGGGCGGCCCATCGGGCTCTGACCAAGGAGGTGAGCCGCTGATGGCGGCAACGACACGGGTGACGGATCTGTCGAGCACGACCCGGGACGGGGTGGGCACGAGTCCGCGGCGTCCGGACGGGACGTTGAAGGTGACCGGTGAGTTCGCCTACTCGTCGGACATGTGGATGGAGGACATGCTGTGGGGTGCGACTCTGCGCAGTCCGCATCCGCACGCGCGGATCCTGGGCATCGACATCACCGAGGCGTTGAAGGTCGCAGGTGTGCAGGCGGTGCTCACGCACGAGGACGTGCCGGGTGAGAAGCGGTACGGGCTCGAGTACCAGGATCAGCCGGTGCTGGCCTTCGACAAGGTGCGCTACAAGGGTGAGGCGGTGGCCGTGGTGGCGGCCGACCACCCGGAGACGGCACGCAGGGCGATGGAGCGCATCCGGGTGGACTACGAGGTCCTGGAGCCGGTGAGCGACTCGCGACGGGCAGCGATGGACCCCGAGTGCCCGTTGGTGCACGAGCCGCACGAGCTCCCCCACCACCCCGAGTACAACCCGCGGGGCAACCGGCTGCGGTACCAGCCGGTCCGGACGGGCGCGTTCGCGGGGGCGACCGGGTCGGACGGGGAGCAGGAGGAGGTCCTGGCGCGGTTGCGCGCCGAGGCGGCGGCCGTGGTCACCACCGAGTACGAGGTGGGGATGCAGGACCAGGCGTTCCTGGGGCCGGAGTCGGGTCTGGCGGTGCCGGCCGAGGACGGCGGGGTCGACCTGTACGTGGCCACGCAGTGGTTGCACGTGGACCAGCGCCAGATCGCGCCGGCACTGGGTCTGGACCAGGAGCAGGTGCGGTTGACGCTGGCCGGCGTGGGCGGTGCGTTCGGCGCGCGCGAGGACCTGTCGATGCAGATCCACGCGTGCATGCTGGCGCTGCACACGGGCAAGCCGGTCAAGTTCGTCTACAACCGCGAGGAGTCCTTCTACGGGCACGTGCACCGGCATCCGGCCAAGATGCGCTACGAGCACGGAGCGACCGCCGACGGGCGCCTGCTCTACGCCACCGGCGAGGTGATCGTGGACGGGGGCGCCTATGCGTCGGCGACCCCGGCCGTGGTGGGTGTGGCCTCGTCTCTGGGGATGGGCCCCTACGAGATCCCCAACGCCTGGATGGACGCCTACGGGGTGTACACGACCAATCCGCCGTGCGGTGCGATGCGCGGTTTCGGTGCGGTGCAGGCGTGTTTCGCCTACGAGTCGCAGATGGACAAGCTCGCCGCGGAGCTGGGTCTGCACCCGGTGGAGCTTCGGGTGCGCAACGCGATGTCGCAGGGCTCGAAGGTCATCACGGGCCAGGAGATCGACATGCCCCTGCCGATGGCGGAGATGCTGGAGCGGTGCCGGGACCTGCCGATGCCGCCCGCGCGTGAGCAGCTGTCCGACCCCGCCGACCAGCGCACGCTGCCCGGCGGCGTGGCCGGCACGACGCGCGGCGAGGGTGTGGTGCGCGGTGTGGGTTACGGCGTGGGCCTGAAGAACCTGTGCTTCTCCGAAGGCTTCGACGACTACTCCACGGCGCGTGTGCGTATGGAGGTCGTGGGCGGTGAACCGGTGGTACTGGTGCACACTGCGGCCGCCGAGGTCGGCCAGGGCCTGGTGACGGTCAAGGGGCAGATCGCCCGGACCGAGCTGGGTGTGGAGAAGGTGGTGATCGCCCCGTCGGACACGCAGGTGGGATCGGCCGGTTCCTCCTCGGCCTCGCGCCAGTCGTACATGACCGGCGGCGCGGTCAAGACCGCGTGTGCGTCGGTGCGCGACGAGATCTTCTCGCTGGCGCGCAAGAAGGGCCTGGTGCCCGAGGGGCTGGAGGACACCGACCTCTCCCTCTCGGGCGGCAAGGTGGTCTCGGCCACGGCCGGAGCGCTGGTGGCGCTGCCGGATCTGCTGGGTGAGGCTGCCGAGGGCGGCGCGGTGGTCGAGCACACGCGCGAGTTCCACCACCGGCCCACCGAGATGCTGGACCCTGAGCTCGGCCAGGGTGATTCGCACACCCAGTTCGGGATGTGTGTGCACCGGGCCGTGGTCGACGTGGACGTGGATCTGGGCCTGGTCAAGGTCGTGGCCCTGGACGCGGTCCAGGACGTCGGCAAGGTCATGCACCCGCAGCAGTTGGCGGGGCAGATCCAGGGCGGCGCGACCCAGGGTCTGGGGCTGGCGCTGATGGAGGAGGTCCAGGTCGAGGGCAGTGAGATCCGCAACCCCTCGTTCACCGACTACCTGATCCCCACGATCCTGGACACCCCTCCGATGCGTATCGACGTGCTGGAGCGGCCGGACCCGCACTCGCCCTACGGGCTGCGGGGCGCGGGTGAACCGCCGACGCTGTCGTCGACACCGGCGATCGTGGCGGGGGTGCGGGACGCGACCGGGCGCCCGCTCACGCACGCACCGGTACGCCCCGAGGACATCGTCGGTATCGACGTATAGCAGGCCGCACGCACGGGCGGTGCCCGGGTGACCCCCGGGCACCGCCCGTGATCATCGGACGTGTTCGGGTTCCCCCTACGAAGGGCCCGTACGCGCCGCGCTGCACACACCCTCAAGAGCTACTCAGGGTAGTCATGCAAATGCAATAAGTAATCATTTCCTCGTTTTCCCCCTAGGAGCGGGCATGAGCAGACAGCACGCGACGAGCGGCGGCGCGTCGGCACCACCACGACCGGGTCCCCTCGACCGGTTCTTCCACATCACCGAACGCGGCTCCACAGCGGGGCGCGAGGTCCGCGGCGGGCTGACCACGTTCATGGCGATGGCCTACATCATCGTGCTGAACCCGATCATCCTGAGCGGCGTCCAGGACGTGAACGGCGACGTCCTCTCCCAGACACAACTGACCACCATGACGGCGCTCTCCGCTGGCCTGGTCACCGTGCTCATGGGGGTGGTGGGCCGCGCCCCCATCGCCTGCGCGGCGGCGCTGGGCGTGATGGCGGTGGTGGCCTACCAGGCGGCCCCGGTGATGAGCTGGCCCGAGGTGATGGGGCTGGTGGTCTGGCAGGGCGTGGCGATCGTCCTCATGGTGGTGACCGGGATCCGCACGGCGGTGATGAACGCCCTCCCCCACCAGCTGAAACTGGCCATCGGCGTGGGCATCGGCATGTTCGTGGCGCTGATCGGCCTGGACAACGCCGGGTTCGTCAGCGCCGGTGACGGCACCCTGCTGCAGCTGGGGCCTCCCGGCGGCGAGGGCAACATCATGGGCTGGCCGCTGGCCGTCTTCGTCCTGGGCCTGGTCCTGGCCGGGGTGATGCTGGCGCGCGGCGTCTCGGGCGCCATCTTCTACAGCATCGTTGCAGCCACCGTCGCGGCCGTGGGTGTGCACTACGCCGCCGGGCTGAGCACAGAGGACTGGGGCGGGGGCGTGCCGAGCCTGCCCGAGAACATCGTCACCTGGCCCGACTTCGGCCTGTTCTTCCAGGTGGACCTGTTCGGGGCCTGGAGCTCGGCCGGGGTCACCACCGCCGGGGTCATCCTGTTCACCCTGGTTCTGGCCGGGTTCTTCGACGCGGTCGGCACGATCCTCGCCGTTGGCAGCAAGGCCGGCCTGACCGGCTCCGGGGGGCAGATGCCCCGCACCAACCAGATCCTGGCCGCCGACGGCGCCGGTGCGGTCGTGGGCGGCCTGACCAGCTCCTCGGCCACGCTGGTGTTCGTTGAATCCACCGCCGGCGTGAGCGAGGGCGCTCGCACGGGCCTGGCCAGCGTGGTCACCGGTGCGCTCTTCCTCGCGGCACTGCTGTTCTCCCCGCTGTTCACCATGGTCCCCGCCCAGGCGGCCTCCGTGGCCATGGTGATGGTGGGTGCGCTGATGATGTCGCAGGCGGGCCAGATCGACTGGTCGGACCCGACGATCGCGGTCTCGGGGTTCCTGACGATCGCGATGATGCCGTTCTCCTTCAGCATCGCCAGCGGGATCGGGATCGGGATCATCGCCTACACGGTGCTGCGCTCGTCCCAGGGGCGGCCCGAGGAGGTCGGATGGCTCATGTGGATCCTCACCCTCGTGTTCACCTTCCATTTCTCCATGCACGCAATGGGATTGTGACCGGGAACTGACCGGAAACGGCCAAGGTCCGGTGATGGCCGAAGAAACACGGCTATCACCGGCCCTTCGTGCGAACGCCGTGAATAGGACTGTTGTCCATATCGGCCGACAATATGCCCTGCTCGTGCAACAACAAGCGAACGAAGATCGCCGAATCGCCCTTCCCGGTGTGCGAACCGCGTCCAGGCTGGTCTCATCGGAACAGAGCAACGCCTCCCACATGGTCACCGGTTCGATGCACGCGGTCCGGGAAACCTCCACCGTGCTGGGTAGGCCTGGGAATACACCCCCGAGCGGCGAAGGGCGAACATGCGGCCGAAGATCAGCGAGATCGGCGGATTCCGGCTGGTCCGGGAGATCGGACGCGGAGGCTTCGGGTCGGTCCATCTCGGTGAACGCGAGGACGGTCGGCGCGCCGCGGTCAAACTCCTGCACACCACACCGGCCACGGATCCCCATTTCTTCACCCTCTTCGCCCGCGAGGTGGACGCGGCCCGCAAGGTGAACCCCTTCTGCATCGCGCAGGTGCTGGACGCCGACCCCCACGCCGAACAGCCCTGGATCGCGGTGGAGTACATCGACGGGCCGAGCCTGTCCACCGAGATCCGCGAGCAGGGGCCGCGCTCGGGGGCCTCGCTGCAGCGCCTGGCGGTGGCGACCGCGACCGCGCTGACCGCCATCCACGCCGCCGGGATCGTGCACCGCGACCTCAAACCCAGCAACATCATGATCGGACCGGACGGACCGCGGGTGATCGACTTCGGGATCGCGCGGGCCTTCGAGGAGGCCACCGCCTTCACCGCGAGCGGGATCCTGGGAACCCCGCACTACATGGCGCCCGAGCAGCTGGAGTCCGACACCAAGCTCACCCCCGCCCTGGACGTCTACTCCTGGGGCGCGGTCATGGTCTTCGCCGCTGCCGGACGCCCGGTCTTCGAGGCCACCCGGCAGAGCGCGCTGATCAAGGCGATCCTGTGCGACGTGCCCGATTGTTCGGTACTGGAGGAACCGCTGCGCACGGTGGTGGCGCGCTGTCTGCGCAAGGACCCCGCACGTCGGCCCACCGCCCGCGAACTCATCGACCTGCTCACCGTGGACCCGCCCGAACCGGAGAACGAGGAGGGGGACGGGGGCGACCCGACCGCGACCGAGCCGCTGCCGACCGTGCCCGCGCCCCGCTCCTCCCCCGGTGAGCACACACCGGTCGACCACACGCCGGTCGACCACGCCCCGGCCGACGACATCCCGAGCGGGCACACCCCCCACGGGTCCACGCCGACCGGGCCCGAACCGCTGGGGCCCGCTCCGGCCGAGGCGGCCCCGCCCCCGCCGGAGCGCCGACCCAGCCATCCGACCGGGGCGCTGCTGTTCGCCGGGCGCTACCACAGCACCCCCGGCGACCTGGCCGAGACGATGCAGCGGCGCTGGGTGGACGCGCGCCAGCAGTTCACCGACCACAGCGAGCGGCTGGCCCTGGCCTCCTGGCTCAGGGAGGAGCACCCCTCGGCACCCGTGGACACCGAACTGCTGCGCCGTCCTCCCCTGGACGCCGACCTCGCGGTGGCCCGGTTCGTGGCTCAGGCGCGCCCCGATCTGCCACCGGTCTTCCGGGGATGGGAGATGAGCCTGCCGGCGATGGCGGCGCGAGCACGCAGCGGCTCGGCCCCGGTGGCGGCCCAGGCGGACGTGGAGGTCATGCGGGTCATGGCCGACCACCGGTGTGTGGAGGCCGAGCACACCTGTTCGGGCGGGCGGTGCTCCGGTTACCGCACGCTCGTGGGCGACCTGTGGGAGTCGCTGACCGCGGCGGGGCAGTCGGCGGCCAACCACAACCTGTGGCTCTCCGCCTTCGACGAGCTCGTGGAGGAACCCCCGCGTGTGGACCTGACCGGGGCCGGGGCCACCGACTGGGTGCTGACGGTGCTGTTGGCCCCCGACCGTGCCCGTTCCCGTGTGGAGCGGGCCGTCGAGCGCGTTCCGCGGGCCTGGCGCCACCTGGTACCGCACGGGCACCGCGACACCGCGCGAACGACCGCCGCGGGCATGGGGTTCGTGACGATCACGGTGAGCGGGGTACTGGAGGGGTTGGCCTCCTCCGAGGAGCGTCTGCGCGAACGGCTGCAGGAGTGGGAGGCCCATCACCGCCGGTTCGGCGTGCATGTGGCCGCGGGGGTCGTGGCGAGTGCGGCGTCGGTGGGGCTGTGCCTGGCGCTGGTGCCCACGGCGGGGACCACGGCGAGGGTGGTGCTCTACGTGCTGGCGTGCCTGTTGCCGCTGTGGGTGTACCTGGCGTACTGGGGGATGCGCCGGGACCGGGTGGGTGTGCGCCGCCCGCCCTGGATGGAGCTGGGTCGATGGCGCCCGGGGTACGCGCGGGCCTTCCGCGCCGAGGGTGAGCGTTTCCACCGCGAGCTCACGGCGCTGGTCCGGGCGCGTGGCCGTGCTGACACCCACCCGTTCGTCGTGCACGCCTCGGACGTGGGCCCCCTGACGCCGCGTCCGCACCCGGCCTGAGCTCGGGTCCGGGCGCGGACGGGGCCGGTCGGTCGCGGGATCGGGGCGCGATGTCGGTTGCCCGCGGCAGGTTCCGAGGTCTCCCCGGCCTGGAGCGCCTCGGCCCAGTCGGTGGGTTGCTCGGTCCCGGTGTCCTCGGGGGCGTGCCGGAACGGGTGGAGCGAATGCCGGTGTGTTCTCCCGCGCGTCAGAGGGTTGCGGAATCAGACCTGTGCAGGTTGATGCGCGACGTCACACCGGGCAAAGGGACAGCTGCAGGCAACAGGACCGAACTCCCGTGCATCGGGGGATGTGTGCGTTGACAATGGGCTCGCGACGACTCTATGTTGACGATGTCCACATCGCCCCTGCTCCGAGGACCACCCCATGGACACCGATGTCAACGGGCGGCGCTGCCCGGTGCCCGAGTCCGGCACAGCCGCCGGGCACCTGCGCGAAGAACTGGGACTGACCGGCACGAAACTGGCCTGCGGGTCCGGCGTCTGCGGCGCCTGCACCGTCCTGGTGGACGGCTCCCCCACCGCTTCGTGCCTGCTCCCGGCCGACCGTCTGACCGGGCGCACGGTCACCACCGTCGAAGGCCTGGGCGGCGACCACCCCGTGCAGCGGGCCTTCTCCGACCACGACGCGATGCAGTGCGGATTCTGCACGCCCGGGTTCGTGGTCGCGGCCGCCGCCTTCACCGACCGGTGGCGCGCCGAGCACGGCGACGTGCCCGCGGGCCGGGAGGAGATCGCCGAGGCGCTCAGCGGCCACCTGTGCCGGTGCGGGGCATACGAGGGCATCTTCGCCGCGGTCGCGGCCGCCTGCGCCGGGGAGTACGACGTCGGGGAACACCCCGCTCCCCCGCGCCCGGACGCCCCGGACAAGGCCGCCGGCCGGGCGCGCTTCACCACCGACCTGGGCGGCAACAGCGCCTGGGAGGGCGTGATCGTACGCTCCACCGAGCCGCACGCCCGGGTCCTGAAGGTCGTTCCGGGCCGGGCCCGCACCGAGCCGGGCACGGGCGAGGCCGACGAACCGGTCATGGTGCCGCTGCCGGTGCCGGACGGTGTCGTGCGCTACGTGGGCCAGCCCGTGGCCGCGGTGGCCGCCCCCACCGCCGAGCAGGCACACCGGGCGGCCGGCCGGGTCCAGGTGGACTACGAGCCCCTCCCGGCGGTGATCGGGACCGGGGAGGCCCGGCGGCCCGGTGCCCCGCAGCTCTACCCCACCACCGAGGCCCGCGACGGCGCTCCCGCCTACGGTGAGGCCCCTACACCGCCGGCGCCCTGGAGCGGCAACGTGCGCGGACCGGGCGTGGTGAGCCGCCGCGGCGCCACGGCCGTGGACCGCCTGCGCCGCGCGCACCGGAACGAGGACCCGCTTCTGGTGGCCCAGGAGTACACCACCGCCGCGCAGGTGCACTCTGCGCTGGAGCCGCACGCTGCACTGGCCCGGTGGGAACAGGACGGTTCCCTGTCGCTGGAGGTCTCCACCCAGACCGTGCGCAAGGTGGTCACCAAGGCCGCGGCGCACTGGGGGCTGGCCCCCGGGCAGGTGCACGTGCGCGCAGCCCACGTGGGAGGCGGGTTCGGCGCCAAGCAGGGGTTGACCACCGACGTCGTGGCCGCCGGGGAGCTGGCCCGGGTGGCCGGGGCCGCTGTGCAGGTGCGCCTGAGCCGGTCCGAGGAACTGATCGACGGCGGCCACCGTCCCGGGACCCGCACGAAGGTGGCTCTGTTGGCCGACCGGCGGGGCCGGCTGCGAGCGATGGCGGTGGACTCCGAGGGCGACGGCGGGGTCTCGGTGGGCTCCAACGTGGCCGCACTGGGTGCGCTGGTCTACGGCAGGGCACCGCGCCGGTTGCGCGACTTCGACGTGGTCACCAATCGGCCCCCGGGCGCTCCCATGCGGGCACCGGGCGGACCTCCTCTGGCCTGGGCGTTGGAGCAGGCGGTCGACACCATGGCCGAACGCCTGCGGGAGGACCCGTTGACGCTGCGACGGCGCTGGGACGGCAACCCCAAGCGCCGGGCCCTGTACCGGAAGGTCGCGGACCTGCCGCTGTGGCGCGACCGCCCCCGCGGGGCGCGCACGGGCCGGTTCCGGCGCGGCGTGGGCCTGGCCGCCTCGACGTGGATGTACATGCTGGCCCCGCAGGCCCGGGTGGAACTGCGGGTGGTCGACGGTGCAGTGGTGGCGCGTTCGGCCACCCAGGACATCGGGACCGGGATCCGCGGTGTCCTGGGCAGCACGGTCGCCGAGCGGCTGGGGGCACCGAACGCGTGGGTGCACGTGGAGATCGGTGACAGCGACACCGTGCACGGCACGGGCGCGTTCGGCAGCCGTTCGACGACATCGATGGGCCCTGCCGCGGCCGAGGCCGCCGACCGCCTGCGCGCGAGCCTGCGCGAGCGGTTCCCCGAGTTCCCGGCGTCCGGTCCGGTGGACGAGCACACACTGAAGGAGGCTCTGACCGCCGCCGAGGGCCTGAGCGTGGTGGGTCAGCGCCGCACCGACCGGTGGGGGCAGCTCACCCCGAGCATGGCCAACGACCTCGCGGTGGGCCGCGGGCTCAGCGGGGCGGTGCACGTGATGGAGGTGGAGGTCGACACCCTGCTGGGACGGGTGCGGCCGACCCGCTGCTGGGCCGGGCTGGGTGTGGGACGGGTCCGCTCCGAGCGCATGGCCCGCAACCAGGTCGAGGGTGCCGTGGTCCAGGGCGTGGGATACGCGCTGTTCGAGGAGCGCCGCCACGACCCGGCCACGGGGACGGTGCTCAGTGACGACCTGGAGGACTACCGCCTGCCCGGCCCGGGTGACGTCCCCGAGACCCGGGTGCACTTCCACCAGGAGGGTTTCGAACACGTTCCGGGCTCCGGCGTGGGCCTGGGAGAGGTGTGCGCGGTCGGTGTGGCCGCAGCCGTGGGCAACGCCGTGCACGATGCGACCGGTTGGCGTCCGCACGCCCTGCCGGTGCGTCCCGACCGACTGCTGGAGGGGTTGCGTTGATCCTTCGACCCGCTGATGTGGACGAGGCCCTGGCCCACCTGGGCACGGGGGCCCTGGCACGGGCCGGACACACCGGTGCGGCACCGCCGGAGCCGCCGGTCGGCGCCGACGTGGTCGACCTGACCGGGGTGGAGGGCCTGCGCGGTGTGCAGCCGGGACCGGAGGGGTCGGTGCGCGTGGGTGCCGCCACCACCGTGGCGGAGCTGGCGGCCGATGCGGGTCTGGCCCGCTCCCACCCGGCGCTGGTGCGCACGGCCGGGGCGCTGGCCACACCGGAGGTGCGGGCGAGCGCGACGTTGGGCGGCAACCTGCTCCAGCGCAACCGGTGCGCCTACCTGCGCAATCCCGCGTTCTCGTGCCTGCAGGACGGCGGGCACGGGTGTCCTGCCCGCGGGGGCGACCACTCGCGCGGAGTGGTGATGGACGCGGGCGGCTGCGTGGAGCCGCATCCGTCGTCGCTGGCGGTGGCGTTGCTGGCCCAGGGAGCTCAGGTGGAGCTGGCCTGCCCCGAGGGACGGCGCCGGGTCGAGGCGCACGAGCTGTTCTCGTCCGGGAGCGGGGCCGGTGACCACGTGCTGGGGCCCTCGGAGCTGGTGGTCGCCGTGCACCTGCCGGCGAAGTTCGAGGACGAGCGGGTCGGGCACCTGCGGGCGTCCTCGCGCTCGCGTGCGGAGTGGCCGCTGGTGGAGGCGGTGGCCCGCCTGGACGTTCCCGCAGGCACCGTGGAGCGGGCGCGGGTCGCGGTGGGCGCCGTCGCGCGTGAACCACTGCGGTTGCCCCAGGTGGAGGAGGCGCTGATCGGCACCCGGGCCGAGCGGGGCGCCGGTGAAGGTGTGGAGAGGGCGGTCGCTCAGGTGCGGCAGGGGGGGACCCCACTGCCGCTGACCGGGTACAAGGTGGCCTTGCTCGGCGCAGCGGTCCGTGGTGTCATCGAGGAGGCCCTGGCCGACCCGGGCCGGTGACACGGGCCCGGGGTCGACGACGGGGCGGAGACGGTCGGGTGGGCCGCCGTGGCGTGGCGGCCCACCCGACCGGTGTCGTCGCGGGGCGTCCTCAGGAACGCGAGAGCGCTTGCTGGGCCAGTTCGCGGCACAGCAGGGCGAAATCCGTCCCGCCCGCGGCGGCAGCCATCGGGAAGGTGGAGGTCTCGGTCAACCCGGGTGCGACGTTGGTCTCCAGGAAGACGACCTCGCCGTCGGGGCGCACGATGAGGTCGGTCCGGGAGAAGTCCCGCAGACCCAGGGTGCGGTGGGCGGTGAGAGCGACCTCGGAGGCGGCCTCCAGCACCTGCCCGTCCAAGCGGGAGGGGCAGAAGAACTCGGTGCGTCCGGCGGTGTAGCGGGCGGCGTAGTCGTAGACCCCGCCGTCGGGCACGATCTCCACGGCCGGCAGTGCCTCGGGGCCCTGGCCGGTGTCGAGCACCCCGACGGCCAGTTCGGTGCCCCGGACCTGCTCCTCGATGAGGGCCGCGTCGCTGTAGGCGAAGCAGGAGACCAGGGCGGCCGAGAGGTCCTGGGTGGAGGCCACGGGTGCGGCACCGAAGGCGGAGCCGCCGCGGTCGGGCTTGACGAACAGGGGCAGACCGAGCCGGTCGGCCAGACGCTCCAGCAGTGCGGGGGCGCCCAGGTCGTGGAAGAGGGACTTGGGCAGGGTGGCCCCGCGTGCCACGCTCACGCCCTGCTCGGCGAGCAGGGTCTTGGCGGTGGGCTTGGAGTAGGCCAGACGGCAGGCCTGGGGGCGGGCGCCCACGTAGGGAACCCCGGCCAGTTCCAGGACCTCGCGGATGGGCCCGNTGGCCCAGGTGGTCCAGGAGCCCGGCGTCGACATCGGTGACCTGGACCTCCACGTCCAGGCGGCGCAGGGCCTCGGCGACGCTGCGTCCCGAGTGCAGGCTCACCTCGTGTTCGGGGGACAGTCCTCCGGCGAGGACGAGAACCCGGCTCAGGTCGGCCACGGCGGGGACCTCTTTCTGTGCTGCTGTCATGGTGCTCGGTGCCCTTGGCAGAAGGGGTCAGGGCAGGTCGGGGGCGGGTGCGTGGCTGCCCTCGGCCGACGGGGTGAGGGTAGAGCCGAAAGTATCACGCAGGTCGAGCTCGCCCTCGATGGCGCCGACGAGGCGGCGCACGCCCTCCCGGATCTGTTCGGGTGTGGGATAGCAGAAACTCAGGCGCATCGAGGAGCGGCCGCGGCCGTCGGCGTAGAAGCCGGTGCCGGGCACGTAGGCCACACGTTCGGTGACCGCCCGCGGGAGCATCGCCTTGGCGTCGATGCCCTCGGGCAGGGTGGCCCAGACGAAGAAGCCGCCCTCGGGTTCGGTCCAGGTGCAGCCCTCGGGCATGAGCGCGGACAGCGACGAGAGCATGGCGTCGCGGCGCTCGCCGTACATGGCGTTGAAGGTCTTGATCTGCTCCCGCCACGGGAAGGTGTCGAGGTAGCGCCTGACCACGAGCTGGTTGAACGTGGAGTGGCTGAGCATCGCGGACTCGGCGGCCAGCACGAGTTTCGCGCGGACCGCGGCCGGGGCCAGGGCCCAGCCGATGCGCAGGCCGGGCGAGAGGGTCTTGGACAGCGATCCCAGGTAGATGACGTTGCCGTGGCCCATGGAGTACAGGGTGGGCTGGGCCTCGCCGTCGTAGCGCAGCAGACCGTAGGGGTTGTCCTCGACCACGAGCACGTCGTGGCGCTCGCAGACCTCCATGACGGCGGCACGGCGCTCGGCGGTCATGGTGATGCCGGCCGGGTTCTGGAAGTTCGGGATCGTGTAGAAGAACTTGACGGGGCGTCCCTCGCGTGCGGCACGGGTGAGGGCCTCGTCGAGCTCGTCGGCGTCCACGCCGCCGTCGTCCATGGACACGTGGCGGATGTCGGCCTGGAAGGCGGAGAAGGTGTTGATCGCCGTGACGTAGGTGGGCGCCTCGGTCAGCACGACGTCGCCGGGGTCGACGAAGACGCGGGTGATGAGGTCGAGGGCCTGCTGGGAGCCGACGGTGACGATGACGTCGTCGGCTGCTGCGTCGATGCCCTCGAGGGTCATGTAGTCGCAGATCTGCTCCCGCAGGACGGGGTCGCCCTGTGCGGAGCCGTACTGCAGGGCTGCGGGGCCCTCCTCGGAGACGACGTCCTTGACCAGGTCGCCGATCTGTTCCAGGGGCAGGGCGGCGACGTTGGGCATGCCGCCGGCCAGGGAGACGATCTCGGGGCGCGAGGCGACGGCGAACAGTGCCCTGACCTCCGATGCGACCATGCCCTGTGCTCGGTGTGCGTACCGGCCCACGTGCGGGTCGATACGCGAACCCTGTTGGCCGGGCTGCTGCTCTCGGTGGTCAGCGGACACGATCCACCTCCGAAGGAAGGACGGTCTGTGGGGCCGTCGCGGTTGGAGCCGACGGGCCGGGGTCGGCGTTGACACCCGGTCCGACGCCCGCCGCGGGGCCGTGGTTCACCCGGCGCCCGTGCGGATGACGAGTACGGGTCGAACGGTGTGCTTGCAGGTACGGGCCGCGCGTGGAGAACACGGTCCGGTAAATGCGATCGAGTCTAGGGCATCGGTTGGCCTACCCGTGCCCCTGTGCTCCCATACGGCATGACCAGAACATGAGCCACTTTTCACCCTTTTCTCCCGAGTCGGACATATTGCGCAATGCCGGTATCAGCGAGATTGGGCGCCGAGGGTGCGTATGCCCGCCGGGCCGCGCCCCGCAGCGACCACCCGGGAGGAACGTCATGGGAGTGCGCTCGACCGCCGTCACGGCACCACTGGCCGCGGCCCTGCTGTGCGGTGCACTGGTCTCGTGCTCGACCGGCCAGGACGAGGCCGACGAGGCGATGGCCGAACTGGAGGAGGCCGCCGGGAACCTGTCCGCCACGGCCCTGCGCCCGGCCGCCGAACGCGCCTTCGCGCGCAACGGCCATCCCCTGCCCGAGGGGCTGGTGTGCTCGACCCGGGCACCGGGTGCGCCCTCCCCCTCCGCTGCGCCCGAGGAGGAACAGGGGGCCGAGGCACGGGCCGAGGGTCCGGGAGGGTCGGGTCCGACCTTCACCGCAGCCCCCGACGAGGAGGCCCGGGAGGAGGCGGAGGGTCACCTCATGGTGGTGTGCACCGGCGACACCGAGGACGATGAGGAGGCCTCCTTCGAGGCGATGCTGCCGCGCCAGGCGCTGGCGACCCGGGACGAGGGCGACGACGACCTTCCCGGGGAGTTCACCGGCCGGGTGGGCGAGGAGGAGGTCTTCACGATGGACTGCCTGCAGTGCTCGCCCGAGGCACAGGACGAGGGAGAGACCGAGACCGAGAGCGAGGGCGAGGGCGAGGACACCCGGACCTGACCGCCGCGCCCGCCGACACGGTACGAACTCACGACCACGGGAGCCCGGAGGCCTGGCCTCCGGGCTCCCCCGCGCGCGGGACGCACCGGGGATCCTGGTGTTCCCGGGGGCACCGCGTGCACGGGTGCGCGGCGCTTCGTCCCTCCCTCGGACCCCCCTCATGGTCCGGTCGGGCACGCACCCGTCCCGTCGACGGGGCCGACTCGGAGTCCGGCCCCGCCCGGGCCGCGCGCAGACAGTCCAACGCACCTGCACCGCTGCAGCAACGGTTGCACCGGGTTGCTGTTCAATTGCCCGCTGTCACACCGACGGGGGTGCCGGTGCGGCCCTCCCGCATGTCCCGTACCGCGGGCGCCGTCGAACCGGGCAGCAGCCCCTCGGGGGTGCCGGGCGCGTGCACTCGCACGCGCACCCCTTCGCTGAACCGGTATGGGCGGCTCTCGATGATGCCGCCGAGCTGGCGGCGCACGCGCGAGAGCTCGGCGCGCACGGTGACCACGTGGTCGGGGGAACCGAAGAGGTCCTGGGAGAGCTGTCGGGCCGTGCGTCCGCCGCGGTGCGCGGCCAGCAGCAACAGCAGCTCGGCGTGGCGGGGGGAGGGCCGGTGTGTCCACTCGCCGCTGTCGCCGGCGACCGAGACCGATGGTTCGGGGCCAGACAGGTCCAACGTGACGGAGGTGGAGGTGCGCTCGCCGCGGGGTTTGGGGCGCACCAGCCATCCGCCGGGCAACGGTTCCAGGGAGCACTCACCCAGTGAGGGCAACCATGTGCCGGAGCCGCCGCGCTGTCGGGGCAGCAGGACCCTGCGGACCGGTTCCATGTGCACCGCCGTGGCGGTCCAGCCGGATTCGTCCACCACCAGGGCGGGGTCGCTGAGGCCGGCGAGCATGGGAGCGGCCACCGAGCGCAGGCGTTCCAGGTGGGTGTGGTGGATGCTCTGGAGGTGGGCCTCGGCCAGGCGGGCGACGGTGTGGACCAGGGCCAGGGTGGAGGGGTGCACGGTCGAGACCGGGCCGGTGACGTCGACGGCGCCGAGCAGACGGCCGTCGCGGGGGTCGTGCACGGGTGCGCACGCGCAGGTGAGGGTGTGCAGGTTGCGCACGTAGTGCTCGGCCGAGTAGATCTGCACCGGTCTGCCCACGGCCAGGGCGGTGCCGATCGCGTTGGTGCCGGTGCTGGCCTCGTTCCAGAAGGCGCCCTCGACGAGCCCGACGCGGTCACCGACCGAGCGCACCCGGTGGGAGCCGTCGCGCCACAGGATCTGCCCGGCGGCGTCGGTGACGAGCATGATGTGGTCGGCCTGGTCGGCGACCGGGACCAGGGCCCGGCGGATCAGCGGCAGGACCTCGGCGATGGGTGAGGCGGAGCGGTCGCGGTGGAGCTCGTCCAGGCGTGCGGTACGCGGGGGCGGCCCGCTGTCAGGGTCGATGCCCAGGCGGCGCACGCGGGCCCAGGAGTCCTCCACGACCGGCCGCAGCGAGGCCGGGGCCGGCCGTCCGCTCAGGGCCGCGTCGTGCACGCGGCGCAGGAGCCGTGCGTGTTCGCGGGCGTCGACACCCGCCGGCAGCGCCGTGTCCAAGGAGGGTATAGACATGGGTCCCCTGACCTCATCTTCGCTGTGGATACACCAGTGTCGTACGTCGCGGCCGCAGAGAGCGGCCGAACCGGCGCGGACCCGTGCTTCGGATGCGAATCGAGCGAACTGCGCACGATTCGCTCGCGTGGGGGACGAACGGGGGCCGGGGCGGCCTCAGGGGGCCACGGGCTCACCGTGGCGGACCGGGGCCAGGCTCGACCAGGTCAGGGCGGTGACGTGGCCGGCCATGGTGTTCGGGGTCTCCTCCGGGTGGTCCAGGAGCCAGTCCGCGAAGGCGTCCGCGGTACTTACAGCCACGCGTGCCAGGAGCTCGGCCTCGCGGCGGGCGGGGGCAGACGCGGCGGTGCAGGTGGAGATGAGGTCGGCGACCTCGGCGGTGACCCGGTCCCGGGTGCGTGCGATCTCGCCGGCGAAGGGCTCGCCCTGGCCGGCGGCGCGACGGTAGAGCACCGTCCAACTGTCGCGGTTGTGGGTGACGAAGGTGAAGAAGGCGAGCATGCCGCGGTGGAGCGGGTCCTCACCGCCAGGGGCGCGGGGGTCGTGCACGGCGGCGCTCAGGGCTTCGATGAGGCGTTCGGCCTCGCGGCGCACGCAGGCGGTGAAGATGCCTTCCTTGGAACCCAGGTGGTGGTAGACGGTCGGTTTCGAGGTCCCGGCCGCCCGGGCGATCTCGTCCACGCGGACGGTGTGGTAGTCGCCCCGGGAGAAGACGGAGACGGCGGCGTCGATCATCTGCTGGCGGCGGATGCCGCGGGGCGGTCGGCGATGTTTGGTCCTCACCCTCCGAGACCCTATGGGACGGACACGCATTTTCCAGGGACTCTCGTCACTGTCGGGCCCCGCGCGCACGGGCTCACGTGCGTGACCAGTGGCGACGGCGCCGCAGACCCGGCATGGCCTTGCACACACCGGTTCCGGAACTCGGCCCGCCGTGGAATCGGACCACAGGAGGCGGCCGGGGGCGACTCACGCGGGGCGGGCGGGGGCGGCGGCGATCACCTCCCTGACCAGGGCGGCGGCGGTGTCGCGGCCGGCGTTGGCGCGTGTGCACGCCGAGAGCATCGGCGCCCAGGTCGGCGACGCGGTCGTGGCGGGCGCCGGA
>NZ_ANBF01000013.1 GCF_000341025.1 Nocardiopsis salina YIM 90010
ACCTGAGCGACGGGTACGGAGGCGGGTCAGCGCGGTGCAGGGCGCAGTTCGAGGGTGCAGCACTTGGCTCCACCACCGGCCTTGCGGAGTTCGTCCAGGTGCACGGGATGGACGGTGTGCCCGCGTTCGCGCAGACGTTCGGCCAGGTCGGTGGCCTCGGCGGCCATGACGACGTCGTCGCCGGTGCACACCGAGTTCAGCCCCAGGGCGGCGGCGTCGTGTTCGGTGGCCAGGAGGGCGTCGGGGAAGAGGGCCTCGAGCACGCGCAGGCTGCCGCGGGAGAAGGCACCGGGGTAGTAGGCCACGTTGTCGCCGGGCAGGGCGAACAGTGCGGTGTCCAGGTGGTAGAAGCGGGGGTCGACGAGCTGCAGGGTGACCACGGGGCGGCCGAGGAAGCGCTCGGCCTCCTGGTGGGCGGCGGCCTCGGTGCGGAAGCCGGTGGCGGCCAGGACGAGGCGGTCGAGGGTGATGAAGTCGCCCTCGCCCTCGTTGACGTACTTGGGTTCGAGGGTCTCGGTGTATCCGCTCTTGCGGAACCAGTCGATGTAGGCGGGGCCCTCGGGGGTGCGTTCGGCGCTGGCGAACCGGGCGCCGTAGACCCGGCCCTCCACGACCAGGCCCCCGTTGGCGGCGAAGACCATGTCGGGCAGGCCTTCGATGGGGTCGATCTCGCTGACCCGGTGGCCCAGGTACCGGTAGAGGTCGCGCAGCCCGCGCCACTGGCGCAGGGCGCGGTCACGGTCCACCCCCGCCGAGGGGTCCATCCAGGGGTTGATGGCGTACTCGACCGCGAAGTGCGCGGGCGGGCACATGAGGAAGTGGCGTGGGTTCTGTGCCTGATCGGCGCTTGTTCGGGCCATGGGACCTCCAGTCGGCTCCGTTGCCTCCTGCTCCTGAACGAGGGAGATATACCCGGGCAGAGCCTGATGAAGACCACATCGTGGACACTCCCCTCCCCCTATGGCCGACACCCAGGGACTTGACCGACTGGTCGGTATTGCTACAGTCGCGGCAGTCCGCGATTGGAGGCTCCCCCGATGCCCACCACCGTCAAGGCCGCCGTGTTCGACGGTCAGAACGCCGACCCCCGCATCAGCGAGATCGTTCTCCCCGACCCCGGCCCCGGGCAGGTGCGTGTACGCCTGGCGGCCGCGGGTGTGTGCCACTCGGACCTCTCGTTGTCCGACGGGACCCTGCCCCGGCAGAAATGGCCGGCCGTCCTGGGCCACGAGGGCGCCGGGACCGTCGAGGCCGTGGGCGAGGGCGTGCCGGGCCTCTCTCCCGGCCAGCGCGTGGTCCTGAACTGGGAGCCGGCCTGCCGCGAGTGCTGGCACTGCCGCCAGGACGAACCCCACCTGTGCGAGCACGCCCTGGACGGCGCGGCACGCCCCTACGCCGAGCTCCCCGACGGCACCGCGCTTCACCCGGGGCTCAACATCGGCGCCTTCGCCGAGGCCACCGTCGTCCCCGCCAACGCTGTGGTCCCGCTGCCCGACGGGGTGGACCCGGCCGTGGCCGCAGTGCTGGGATGCGCGGTCCTGACCGGCTGGGGCGCGGTCAACAACTCCGCACAGGTGCGCCCGGGCCAGTCCGCTGTCGTGCTCGGACTGGGCGGTGTGGGCCTGTCGGTGCTGCAGTCCGCACGCCTGTCCGGGGCCGACCCGCTCGTGGCCGTGGACGTGTCCGCCGACAAGGAGGAGCTCGCGCGGTCGCTGGGCGCGACCGACTTCGTGGTCGCCGACGACGACCTGACCAAGAGCGTGCGCGCACTGACCGAGGGCCGCGGGGCGGACCACGCCTTCGAGGTCGTGGGGTCGGCCAAGGTCGTGCGCGCGGCCTGGAACGCGACCCGGCGCGGGGGCACCGTCACCGTCGTGGGCGTGGGCAGTATCGGGGACGAAGTCTCCTTCAACGCCCTCGAGCTCTTCCACCAGGCGCGGACCCTGCGCGGGTGTGTCTACGGCTCGAGCGACCCCGAGCGCGACATCCCCGTGGTCGCCGAGCTGGTGCGGTCCGGTGAGCTGCGCCTGAACACGATGATCACCGACGAGATCGACCTGGAGAGCCTGCCCGAGGCCTTCGAACGCATGCGCCGCGGCCGGGGCGGGCGTTCCCTCGTGCGTTTCGGCGCCTGAGTCGGCGCCCGGGATCTGCCCGGGCGCGGATCACACTCCGGTCACCGATGCCCGCCGCGGCGCCCCGTCCCCTTGTGGCGGTGGCTCGGCGGGCGACACGGTCGAGGCAGGCGCGCCCACCCGGCCCGGGGCACGGGCCGACCGACGAAGGGAAGCGGATGAGAGAGGGAACAGAGCGGGCCGACGCGATCGTCGTGGGCGCCGGTCTGGCCGGGCTGGCGGCGACTGCGGAGCTGGCCGAAGCGGGAAAGCGGGTTCTGCTGGTCGATCAGGAACCGGAGCAGTCCCTGGGCGGGCAGGCGCACTGGTCGCTGGGAGGGCTCTTCCTGGTGGACTCGCCCGAGCAGCGGCGGATGGGCGTGCGCGACTCCGCGGAGCTGGCCCTGCAGGACTGGATGGGCACGGCCGGGTTCGACCGGCCCGAGGACGCCTGGCCGCGCAAGTGGGCAGAGGCCTACGTGGACTTCGCGTCCGGGGAGAAATACGCCTGGCTGAAGAAGATGGGCATGTCGTTCTTCCCCGTCGTGGGGTGGGCCGAGCGAGGCGGACACCTGGCCGGCGGACACGGAAACTCGGTTCCGCGTTTCCACATCACGTGGGGCACCGGCCCGGGCGTGGTGGCACCGTTCGAGCGCCGGGTGCGTGCGGCCGCCGACCGGGGGCTGGTGGACTTCCGGTTCCGCCACCGGGTCGACGAGATGGTGATCGAGGACGGAACGGCGACCGGCGTGCGCGGCACGGTGCTGGCGCCCAGCGACATCGAACGCGGGCAGGCCAGCAACCGGGACACCGCCGGGGAGTTCGAACTGTCGGCGCAGGCGGTGGTGGTCACCTCCGGCGGGATCGGCGGCAACATCGACCTGGTGCGCAGCAACTGGCCCGAGCGGCTGGGCGAGCCCCCCGAGCACATGCTGTCCGGTGTGCCCGAGCACGTGGACGGGCGGATGCTGGGGATCGCGGAGAAGAACGGTGCGCAGATCATCAACCGCGACCGGATGTGGCACTACACCGAGGGCATCACCAACTGGGATCCGATCTGGAAGCGCCACGGGATCCGGATCCTGCCGGGGCCCTCGTCGCTGTGGCTGGACGCGACGGGTCGACGTTTGCCCGCACCGAACTTTCCCGGGTTCGACACCCTGAGCACCCTCGAGCACATCATGGGCAGCGGCCACGAGTACACGTGGTTCGTGCTCTCCCAGAAGATCATCGAGAAGGAGTTCGGGCTCTCGGGTTCGGAGCAGAACCCCGACATCACCGGCAAGGACCTGAAGTTGGTCCTGCAGCGAGTACTGCCGGGAGCACCGGGTCCGGTCGAGGCCTTCAAGCAGCACGGCGTGGACTTCGCGGTCGCCGACCGGCTCCCGGCACTGATCCGGAAGATGCAGGAGATCGCCGGCGACGGGGCCCTGGACGCCGACACGGTCACCCGCGAAGTGGTGGCGCGCGACCGGGAGATGGCCAACGACTTCACCAAGGACCTGCAGGTGATGTCGATCCACAACGCGCGCTCCTACCGGGGCGACAGGCTGGGCCGGGTGGCCGCCCCGCACCAGATCCTCGACCCGAAGGCGGGCCCGCTCATCGCGGTGCGCCTGCACCTGCTCACACGCAAGACACTGGGCGGCCTGCACACCGACCTCGACGCGCGGGTGCTGCGCTCGGACGGCAGCCCGCTGCCGGGCGTCTACGCCGCCGGTGAGGCCGCCGGGTTCGGCGGCGGCGGTGTGCACGGCTACCGCGCCCTGGAAGGCACGTTCCTGGGCGGGTGCATGTTCTCCGGCCGTACCGCCGGCCGTGCCGCGGCCGCAGCGATCGGCTGAGGCCGTGCGGGCCGGCCCCGTGGGCGGGGCCGGCCCTTCGCCGTTCAGGGGGTGGTCTCCAAGGCCAGTTCCGAGGCCAGGAAGCGGCGCAGGTGAGCGCGGGCCTGGTCGATGCTCAGGGGCGGGGCGCCGCGCAGGCGCCTCAGGGCCAGGCCGTCGACCAGGGCGCTGAAGCGGACCGTGGTCTCGGCGACGTCGTCGCAGAGGAACTCCCCGCTGGCGCGGCCGCGTTCGACGAGCTCGGCGATGCGGTCCGACCAGTCCTCGTAGCGGCGGCGCTGGAGGGTGTCGGGCGCCCGCACCGCGTCGGCGGCCCAGCTCTCGAACCACAGGCGCCAGTGCTGGTCGGTCTCGGTGCTGAAGACCCCTTCGACCAGCACGTCGAGCCCGTCCACGGCGGAGGGCGCCGACAGCATCCGCTCCCCCAGGGGACGGTAGTAGGCGTCGATCTCGATGGAGACGGCTTCGCCGATGATCTCGCCGATCCCGCCGAAGTGGTAGGTCACGGTTCCGACCGAGACCGCGGCGGCACGGGCGATGTCGCGCAGGCCCACCCCGCCCACGCCGTGTTCGAGGACGAGGGGGACGGCGGCCTCCAGGATGAGGCGGCGCCGCACCTCGGTGGGTTGCCGGGTGCGCCGGTCGGGCGAGACGGCCCTGCGCCGGGGGCCGCCGGTGCGGGTGGTCCCCTCGTCGGCCGCGCTCACCCCGCGGTCCTGGGGATGCGGCGCTCCCAGGTGCGGTCCGCCACGACCTCGCCGTCGGAAAGGGCCTCGACCCGGCTGTGCACGCGGAAGTGGTCGGCGGTGGCGCTGAGCTCGCTCGAGGTGCGCACCAGGACGTCCCATCCCTGTCGTTCCATGCTGATCTGCCATTCGGATCGTGCCACAGCCGACAACGGGTCGTCGACCCGGATCCGGTAGTGCTCGCGGGCCTTCTCGGTGTAGACGAGCCCGTCGGGGTAGGTGCGCGATCCCCCGTAATTGGGGTCGACGTCGAGGACCCACTCACCTGTGCCCACGTCATGGCTGACGAGGCGTTCGGGCCGGGTCTCGGCGCTCCCCCGCACGATCGGGAGCGGGGGAGCCTGTTCGGGCCCCTCGAAGACCACGGGGGCGCGGTCCCGGTCGGAACCCACGGGCCGTTCGGGCAGCAGCAGGGTGCTCCGGTCGGGCCACACCGTCAGTGCCGCATCGTCGGGCTGCGGCCAGACCCAGGGCCAGTAGGCGGTGGAGAGTGCCACCCGGATGCGGTGGCCGGCCGGGAAGGCGTAGCCGGGCCCGGAGAGCTCGACCTCGACGTCCTCGGGGGTGCCCGGCTGCCAGGGCACGACCCGGTCCCTGCCGTGGCGGCTGCTGAGGTTCATCACGCCCCGGGTGACCAGGGTGGAGCTTCCGTCGGGGGCGACGTCGCACACACGGACCACGACGGTGCCCCTGGGGTGGTCGGCGTCCATGCGCAGACGCACGCGGGCACGGCCGAGGATCTCAGTGCGCCGTTCCAGGACGGGCCCGTCGAAGCAGGTGGAACGCCCGTCCTCCTCCCGCTGGTCGGGGGGCAGGTCGGTGGAGTTGCCGTAGGGGAAGAACCGTCCGGCGTCCACCCCGGTGTGCTGGGGGCTGTGCACGGTGACCGGCCCCTCGCTGCCCAGGGGCGTGCGGGTCCACTCCGTCAGGGGCGAGGGCCAGGCGTCGTCCGAGGTCCAGCGTCCCGGGCGCTCGGTGTAGGCGGTGGCTGGGGCGACGGGTTCCTGCACGTAGGAACGCAGACGAGGGGTGTCCATGGCCCCGTTGTCGGTGTCCTTGAGCCAGTGGTCCCACCAGCGCACGGTCTCCTGGAGAAAGCCGACGTGCGGCCCTGGGGGCAGGTCGATGTCTGGGTACTGGTGCGCCCAGGGGCCGAGGATCCCGCGCACGGGACCGGGCAGGTGCTCGACCAGGCGCAGCACGGTGTCCCGGTAGGGGTCGGCCCAGCCGCCCACGGCCAGCACCGCGGCGTCCAGTGCCGTATATTCCTCGCACACGCTGCCGTGGCGCCAGTAGTCGTCGCGTTCCTGGTGGGCGAGCCAGGTGTGCATGAACGGTTCGAGGTTGTCGAGGCGCTCGCGCCACATCGGCAGGCAGNGTGCGGTGAAGGCGAGCATCGTCCCCGACCACCCGGCCATATCGATGCCCAGGACGGACCCGCCGATGTAGTGGACGTCGTTGTCGTAGCGGTCGTCGGCCGAGCAGACGGTGACGATCGCCCTGAGGGGTTCGGGGCGCCGTGCGGCGATCTGCAGCGAGTTGAAGCCGCCCCAGGAGATCCCGAACATGCCGACCCTGCCGGTGGACCAGGGCTGCTGCGCCAGCCAGTGCACGACCTCGACGCCGTCCTGGATCTCCTGCTCGCTGTACTCGTCGAGCATGACCCCCTCGGAGTTGCCCGACCCCCGCAGGTCCACGCGCACCGACGCGTAGCCGTGGCCGGCGTAGTAGGGGTGGCGTTGGGCGTCGCGGGGCGCGGTCCAGTCACCCTTGCGGTAGGGCAGGTACTCCAGCAGTGCCGGGACCGGACGGTCCTCGGAGTCGGTCGGCAACCAGATGCGCGCGTGCAATCGGATGCCGTCGCTCATCGGGATCCAGGTCTCGTGCACCTCGACGTCCCTGTCGAAGTGTTCTCTGTGGTGCATGGTCCCCCGTTCGTGGTGTGTGCTGGTGTTGCCGGTGTGCGTCGGTGCGGTGGTGTTCAGGTGTCCGGGGAGGCCTCGGCCCCGGTCTCCTCCCACCGCCGGATGCGGTGGCCCCCACCCAGGTCGTGCCACGTGGGGTCGTCGCCGGTGTCCGGGGGCGGCTCAGGTGGCCGGTGCGACGGGGCGGGTCCGGGCGCGTAGGTGTCGGAGGGGTCGAGGACCGCGTCGATCAGGCTCCGTGTGTAGGGGTGGTTGGGTCCGGAGAAGACCGCCTCCACCGGCCCCTCCTCCACGACACGGCCGTGGCGCAGGACAGCGACCCGGTCCGCGATGCCGCGGACCACCGCGAGGTCGTGGCTGATGAAGACGAAGGCCAGATCCCTCTCCTCGCGCAGCCGTTCGAGCAGGGCCAGCACCGAGGCCTGCACCGATACGTCCAGGGCGGTGGTGACCTCGTCGGCCACGACCACCTGCGGGTCCCCCGCCAGGGCGCGGGCGATCCCGACCCGCTGGCGCTGGCCGCCGGAGAGCTGTCCGGGCAGCCGTCCGGACAGGTCCGGGTCCAGGGCGACGTCGGACAGCAGGGTGCGGGCGTCCCGGTCGGCCTCCCGGCGGGATCTGCCCCCGAAGAAGCGCAGCGGGCGGCGGACCGCTTCCCGGACGATGCGGCGGGGGTTCAGTGAGGTGTCGGCGTTCTGGAAGACCAGTTGCACACGGCGTCGCACGTCGAGGGGGCGCCGCCGTGCAGTAGCGGCCAGATCGCCCTCGGTGGGGCCGTGCAGCAGCATGTGCCCGCCCGAGGAGGCGTGGAGTCCGGCCAGGGACCACGCCAGGGTCGATTTGCCGCTGCCGGATTCTCCGACCAGGGCCAGGACCTCGCCGCGGCGCAGGCGGAGAGTGACACCGTCGACGGCGCGGGTGGAACCGTGGTCGACGGTCACGTCCTGCAGCGAGACCGCGTCGGGTGTGTCCGCGGGCACCGGTGTACGGGGGCGTACGGTGCGGGTTCCGTCCTGGTCGACCTCGGCGAGGCCGCGGTCCTCGAGTCGGGGCACGGAGGCGAGCAGGAGCCGGGTGTAGGGGTGCTCGGGGGCGGTCAGGACCTGCTGGGCGCGGCCCTGCTCCACCACGGCTCCCTCACGCATCACGAGGGCTTCGTCGGCCATGCGCGAGACCACGCCCAGATCGTGACTGACCAGGATCGAGGTGAGGCCGAGTTCGCGGCTCAGGTCGGCCACCAGGTCCAGGATGCGCGCCTGGGTGACCACGTCCATGGAGGTGGTGGGCTCGTCCAGGACCAGGAGGCGGGGGCGCGCGGCCAGGGCCATGGCGATCGCGACGCGTTGTTGCTGTCCCCCGGAGAGCTGGTGGGGGTGACGGCGCAGCAGGCGCTCGGGTTCGGGCAGTCCCACCTTCCCGGCCAGGGAGAGGACCCTGGCACGCCGTTCGCGGCGCGACAGGCGCTGGGGAAGCAGGGACTCCTCGATCTGCGCGCCCACCCGCATGGAGGGGGTGAGGGAGTGGCCCGCGTTCTGCCCGACCAGGGCCACGTCGTGTGCGCGCAACCGTCGTACACCCGCCCTGTCGAGGCCGAAGAGGTCTTCCCCGGCCAGTTCGACGCGGCCGGAGGTGATCCTGGAGCCGTGGCGAAGGTGGGCGAGGAGGGTGGCTGCGACGGTGGACTTGCCGCTACCGGACTCGCCGACCACGGCCAACGTGCGTCCGGCCGCGACTTCGAAGGAGACTCCGCGTACGACCGGGACGTCGGTACCTTCGGAGGTGTAGGCCACGGACAGGTTCTCGACCCTGACCAGGGGGTCGGTACTCTCGGTGTTCACGAGGCCTCCTCGCTTCGGTCCACGTTCCAGAGCCGGGACAGGCCGTCGGCCGAGAGGTTCAGACCCACGACGAGGGTGGCCAGTGCGATGATCGGGGCGAGGGTCGCCCAGGGCAGGACCACCATGGCGGTACGGTTCTCCGAGATCATGAGCCCCCAGTCGGGGGTGGGCGGGTCGGCGCCGAAGCCCAGGAACGACAGTGAGCTGATGAGCAGGACCACCCACGAGGCGCGCATGGCGAACTCGACGGCGACCACGTGCACGATGTTGGGCAGGACCTCGCGCAGCAGGATCGGCAGCGTGCGTTCTCCTCGGGCCCGGGCAGCCGTGACGTAGTCGAGCGGGGCAACCCCGAGAGCGGCGGCACGCACCACACGTACGACCTGCGGTGTGTAGACCAGGGTGACGGCGAGGACGATGACCAGGGGCCCGGCGCCGAGCACGGTTACCACGACCAGCAGCGCCAGGATCGGCGGGATGGCCAGGACCGCGTCCAGCACACGCATCAGGGCCCCGTCGGTACGGCCTCCCTTGAGCGCGGTCGCACACCCCAGCACGGTTCCCAGGGCGACGGCGCAGGCGGTGGCGGCGAAGGAGACGGCCAGCGCGTACTGGCCGCCGTACAGCACCCGGGTGAGGACGTCGCGTCCCAGGGCGTCGGTCCCGAGCCAGTGGTCGCTGCCCGGGCCCAGCAAGGCGTCGTCGGGAACGTTGGCCGTGGGTGAGGCCGAGGTCAGCAGTGGTGCGAGCGCCGCCACGGCCAGGTGGAGCAGGACCAGGCCCAGGCCGACGCATGCCGTGCGTGAGCGCAGCAGGGCGCGCATGCTCCTTCCCGCGGGGTGTGCGGTCGCCCTGTTCGGGGTGGAGGGGCTGTTGCGGTTCGACTCGCTCATCGCCGGCTCCCCCCACCGGTGCGCAGGCGCGGGTTGAGCGCCATGGCACCGAGGTCGGCGGCCAGGTTGCACAGGACGTAGACCAGGGCGCTGATCACGGCGATGGCCTGCAGGACGGGCAGGTCGCGGTTGTGTACGGATTCCAGCATGAGCTGACCGATCCCGGGGTAGTTGAACACGTTCTCGACGACGGCCACGCCCCCGACGAGCCAGGCCACGTTCATGGCGATGACGTTGAGTGTGGGAAGCAGGGCGCTGGGCAGTGCGTGGCGCACCACCACGCGGGGGGTGCTGAGCCCCTTGAGGCGCGCGGTCGTGACGAACTCGCTGGCCATGACGTCGATGACGCTGGTCCTGGTCATCCGCACGATGTAGGCGGTCATGACCACCGACAGGGCGATGGTGGGCAGGACCACGGCCGGCAGCAGATCGGCCACGGGCGCAGTGGCCTCGTCGAGCACGACGGCGGGGAGCACGGGCACGGTGATGGACAGCAGCAGCACCAGCAGGGTGGCCATGACGAACTCCGGGATGCTCATCCCGATGAGGGTGAGAGCGGAGATGAGGGTGTCGGGCCAGCGGTCGCGGTACAGGCCGGCCACGACCCCGAGCACGACGGAGGAGGTCACGGCCACAGCGACGGTGGACACCGCGATGAGCATGGTGTTGCGCAGGTGCGGCCACAGCAGGTCGGCGACGGGTTCGCCCGAGACAGGGGAGATCCCGAAGTCCCCGCGCACGGCGCCGGCGATCCAGTCGAGGAAGCGCACGGCGGCGGGACGGTTGAGGTCCATCTGGTCGCGGAGCGCGGCCACGGCCTCGGGGGTGGCGTCCTGGCCCAGGACCTGGGTGGCCACGTCCCCGGGCAGCAGTTGCACGGCGGCGAAGACCAGAACCGCGGACAGAAACACGGTCAGGACCGCCGACACCAGACGCCGGCAGGTGTAGAGGAGCATCAGGGCCTCAATCCGATGTTGAGGTAGTCGAACTCGAACCCGGACTCGTGGTAGTTGAGGACCTCTCGGGAGAGCCCGACCAGGCGGTCGGCGAACATGGGCGTCATCGCGCCCCCTTCCTCGGCGACCAGGCGCTGGGCGTCCTGGTAGAGCCTGCGGCGGCGGTCCTCGTCGGCGGTGCTGCGGGCCGCGTCCAGCAGGTCGTCGAAGTCGGGGGCGGACCAGGCGGTCTCGTTGTAGGAGGAGCCGCTGCGGAAGACCTGGTTGAGGAGCTGGTCGGCGGGGCGGCCGGTGTACCAGTAGGTGGCCATGAGGGGCCGCTGCATCCAGATCTGGGTGTAGTAGGAGTCGGCGGAGGCGTTGCGCACGCGCACGTCGATGCCGGCGTCGGCGACCGAGTCGCGGAAGGCCAGGGCCATCGGGGTGAAGACCGGGTCGTAGGTGGAGGTGTACAGGTCCACCTGGAGCCCGTCGCGGCCGGCCTCGGAGAGCAGGGCGCGGGCGCGGTCGGGGTCGCGTTCGATCGTGTGCTCGGCCCAGTAGGGCGTGTCGGGAGGTACGGGGTTGTCCTCCCCCAGGACGCCGGTGCCCTGCAGGGCGACGTCGAGCAGGTGCACGGGGTCGTAGGCGGCCTTCATGGCCCGGCGCACGCGCACGTCGGTGAAGGGCTCGGCGGTGGTGAGCATGGGCAGCACGTACCACTGGGCGTTGACCGAGCGGGCGATGGTGGCACGGTCGGAGGCGGCCACGACGCGGGCGGTGGCGAAGTCGAGGTTGGTCTGGGAGAGCAGGTCGACCTGGCCGGCGAGCAGGGCGTTGGTGCGGGCCTGGATGTCGGTCATCGCGAACATCTCGATGGCGTCCAGGACGGGCCGCCCCTCCCAGTGGTCATCGTGGGCGACGACGCGTCCGCGGCCCCCGGGTGAGAACTCCTCCAGCCGGAAGGGGCCGGTGCCGATCCCGCTCTCACCGATGCTGTCGCCGCTGCCGTCGGGGACCACGTAGCAGTGGTAGTTGGTCAGCAGGGCGGGGAACTCGAAGTTGGGGGTGTCGAGTTCGACCTGGAGCACACCCGGTTCGGGGGTGTGCACGCCCTCGGATGAGAGCAGCGGGGTCAGCACGGTGGCCTGGGGCGAGGCGAGGTCGGGGTCCAGGAGGCGACGCAAGGTGTAGGCGGCGTCGGCGGAGGTGAACCGGGTGCCGTCGTGGAAGTCCACCCCTTCGCGCAGGCGGAAGGTCCAGATGGTGCCCTCGTCGTCGGACTCCCACTCGGCGGCCAGGTCGGGGACGGTCTCGCCGTCGTCGTCCATGCGCACGAGGCGGTTGTAGAGCGCGCCGAGGTACTCGTAGGCCGACAGGGAGTCGGCTGGGTCCAGTGTCTCTGCCTGTGATGCGGGCGGGCGGGCGATGCGCAGGACCCCGCCGTCGGCCGGTGTGCCCGTGGCGGCCCCTTCGGGGATCGAGGGCGCCGCTTCGGCCCCCGTGCGTGAGCAACCGGTCGCCAGGCCGGCCGCACCCACGGCTGCGGCCCCGCCCAGGAGCGCGGTCCTGCGCCGGATCCGTGGCGGGACCCTCTCATCACCCGGTGAACGCGGCATGTCTTCCTCTCCGACGGGGCATCCGACGCACAAGAATCGTTCAGTGAACGATTGATGTGATTTCTGAACGATAAGGGGTTTCGCCGCACGTTTTCAACCGCGGTCCACACCGGTGGCGAGCTCTGCCGCCGGGGAGCGCACCTGGTCGGCGGCCACGCCGGTCCGGGCCGGAGCGCCCCCGTGGGCGCACGCGGTGACAGACTGAGCCCATGGAGGAGCCGATCCGCACACGGGCACGGGTCACCGGGGTGGTGCAGGGGGTCGGTTTCCGGCCCTTCGTGTACGCCCTGGCCACTCGTCTTGGGCTGACCGGGTTCGTCGGCAACGACGTGGACGGGGTCTTCGTCGAGGCCGAGGGACCCGAGGCGCGGGTGCGCACGTTCGTGCGCGCCCTGCAGGAGGAGGCCCCTCCCCTGGCCCAGGTGGAGACCGTCCGGAGCACCACGGTGCCGGCCACGGGCGAGCCCGGGTTCTCGATCCGGCAGAGCGGGGCAGGAGGGCGGGCCACAACACTCGTCGCCGCCGACAGCGCCACGTGCGAGGACTGCCTGGCCGAACTGGACGACCCCGGGGACCGCCGTCACGGGTACCCGTTCATCAACTGCACGAACTGCGGCCCCCGCTTCACCATCGTCACCGGCATCCCCTACGACCGGCCCAAGACAACGATGGCCGGTTTCCGGATGTGCGCCCGGTGCGAGGCCGAGTACACCGACCCCGCCGACCGGCGCTTCCACGCCCAACCCGTGTGCTGTGCCCGGTGCGGCCCGCACCTGTCGCTGGTGGACGCCCACGGGAGCCCGCTGGCCGGTGACCCGCTCGAGGGGGCCGCCGCGCTGCTCGCCGCGGGTGCGGTCCTGGCGGTCAAGGGGCTGGGCGGGTACCACCTGGCCGCCGGCGCCGCCGACGCGCACGCGTGCGCCACGCTGCGCGCGCGCAAGCACCGCGAGGACAAGGCCTTCGCCGTCATGGTCGCCGACCTTCGCCAGGCCCGCCGACTGTGCGAGGTCGACGCCGAGGCGCAGGAACTGCTGTGCAGCAGGCGGCGCCCCATCGTGCTCCTGCCCCGTAAAGCCGATGCACCGGTGGCGCCCTCGGTCGCCCCCGGCAACCGCGACCTGGGGCTGATGCTGCCCTACACCCCGATGCACGCCCTCTTGCTGCGTGCCACCCGACAACCGGTCGTCCTGACCAGCGGAAACACCTCCGACGAACCCATCGCCCACCGCGACGAGGACGCCTTCCCCCGCCTGGCACCGCTGGCCGACGCCTTCCTGACCCACGACCGGGCCATCCACACGCGCACCGACGACTCCGTGGTCCGCCCGCCGGTCGTCCAGGGCGGGGCGCCTGTGCTGATCCGGCGCTCACGCGGGTACGTGCCCGAACCGGTCCAGGTGCCCTGGCTCTGGCCGCGCCCCGTCCTGGCGTGCGGGGCCGAGCTGAAGAACACCTTCTGCCTGGCCACGCACCGGCGTGCGTTCGTCTCCCACCACATCGGCGACCTGGAGAACCTGGAGACCCTGCGCTCCTTCACCGACGGGATCGCGCACCTGCAGTCCCTGTTCGAGATCGACCCCGAGGTGGTCGCGCACGACCTGCACCCGGAGTACCTGTCGACCAAACACGCCCACACGCTCACCCGTATGACACGGGTCGGGGTCCAGCACCACCATGCGCACATCGCCGCGTGCCTGGCCGACAACAGCACCGACGAACCGGTGATCGGCGTGGCGCTGGACGGCACCGGCTACGGCACCGACGGCACGATCTGGGGTGGGGAGTTCCTGCTCGCCGACCTGGCCGGCTTCACCCGGGCCGGGTTCTTCGACCCGGTCCCCATGCCCGGGGGCGCGGCGGCGATCCGGCACCCGTGGCGGATGGCCGCCGCGCACCTGGACCATGCGTTCGAGGGCCGCGTCCCCGAGGGCCTGGACCTGCGCCGGCGCCGGGGCACGGACTGGGACACCGTGGTCACCATGGCCCGGCGCGGGGTCAACGCACCCCTGACCTCCAGCGCGGGCCGACTCTTCGACGCGGTCTCCGCGATCGCGGGCGTGCGCGATTCGGTCAACTACGAGGGCCAGGCCGCGGTGGAGCTGGAACAGCTCGTCGATCCCGACGAGGACGGCGCCTACACCGCGCGTGTGGACGGAGGCGAGCAGCTGCGGGTGCGCACCACCGACCTGGTGCGTGCGGTGGCCGAGGACGTGCTGGCCGGGGCCGACGCGGGCCGCGTCGCCGCGCGCTTCCACCGCGGCCTGTGCGGCGCGGTCGTCGCGGCCTGCGATGTGATCGCCCGGCGCAGCGGACGCTCCACGGTCGCCCTCTCGGGCGGGGTGTTCGTCAACACGGTGCTGTACGCGGGAGTGGTCCGGGGCCTGCGCGCCCGCGGCCTGCGTGTGCTGACACACGCCCGTGTGCCCTGCAACGACGGCGGCATCAGCCTGGGTCAGGCCGCGGTCGCCGGCGCCCGTGACCGTGCGCGACAGCTGACCGGCCCGGCGGGGTGAGTCCGGGACCGGGCCGGTACCGGAGGACGCCTACCGGGCCCGGACCGGCGTGCCCGCCGACGGGCTGTGCGCCCCCAGCCACGCGTACCACTCCTGCAGCCCCTCGCCGCGGGTGGCCGAGACCGGGTGCAGAGCCGCTCCGGGGTTGACCCGGCGCAGGTGCTCCAGGAACCGGTCCATGTCGAAGTCCAGGTGGGGCAGCAGGTCTACCTTGTTGAGCAGGACCAGGTCGGCGCCGCGGAACATGTGCGGGTACTTGATCGGCTTGTCCTCGCCCTCGGGCACCGACATGACGACCACCCTGGCGTGCTCGCCCAGGTCGAAGAGCGCGGGGCAGACGAGGTTGCCGACGTTCTCGATCAGGACCACCGACCCGCGGGGCGGGTCCAGGCTGCGCAGCGCGTCGGAGAGCATCTGCGCGTCGAGGTGGCAGCCGGCACCGGTGTTGATCTGGACGGCGCGGCAGCCGGGGGCGCGGATGCGGTCGGCGTCGAACGGGGGCTCCTGGTCACCCTCGACCACCGACACACCCTCGGCTCCGAGCCCGGTGATGGTGCGTTCCAGGAGTGTGGTCTTGCCCGAGCCGGGCGAGCTCATGATGTTGACGGCCCTGATGGTGTTCTGGTCCAACCAGGCGCGGTTGTGCCCGGCTAGGTGGTCGTTCTTGGCCAGCACGTCCTGCTCGAGTTCGACGGTGTGCGTGTGCCCGTGCCCACGGGCGTGGTCCTGCCCGTGGGAGTGCTCATGCCCGTGGGAGTGGTCGTGTCCGGGGACGGCCACCCCGTCGATCCTCGTCCCGGTGTCGTCGGAACAGCCGCACGTCGCGCACATGGTCACATCACCTCGACCGATCTCACTCGTAGTTGTGTCCCCGACAGCAGGTCCACGTCGGAGCTGCCGCACGGACAGATCACCGCCCAGGTCCGCACGGTGAATACCTCTTCGCAGGTCAGGCACTTCCCCTGGCCTTCGGGTTCGTCGATGTCCAGCCGGGCGCCGGCCAGCGTGGTGCCCTCGGCCGCCAGGTCGAAGCAGAAGCGCACTGCGTCGGGGACCACGCCGGACAGCAGTCCGATCTCCAACTGAAGACTGCGAACGCGGGCCGGGCCGGTGCGCTCTGCGACGCCGGCGACGATGCTCTCGGTGATGGCCAGTTCGTGCACCCTGCCTCCCGGGGCCTCACCCTGCGGTGCGCCGGTCGATGCCCTCGTCGGGCCGGCCCATCGTCTGCAGCCCGTCCAGGGCCCGCCGCGCCCGGTCTCGGTCGACCTTCTCCATCACGAAACCCATGTGGACGAGCACCCAGTCGCCGGGGGCCAGCGCCCCCGGGTCGAGCAGGCCGGTGTTGACCTGCCGGTGCGCGCCGGCCACGTCGACCAGGGCGAGCTGGTCGTTGTCCCGGACCAGTTCGACCACCTGGCCGGGGATGCCCAGGCACATCCGTGATCAGTCCCCTCGTTCTCGGGCGTCACATCCTGCGGATCCTCTGGTACCTCTCGATGTCCGGTTTGGAGCGCACGGCCACGACGACCAGTACGCCCGCGAGCGCGACCAGCGCCAGTGCCGTGACTTTGCCGAGCGTGCGCATTCAGGTCTCCCTCCCGGCCGACCGCGGTGACGGCACCGGCGGCGCGGCCAGTTCGTGGGCCAACAGGTCCCGCACCGCCGCTGTGGCGGTGCCCACCGAGGCGGTGACCGCCTCGGAGAGTCCGATGCCCTCGCCGGTGGACGCTGGTTCGCACCCCACGACGAAAGTGCGGGGCAGCCGTCCGCCCAGGGACTCCACGGTCGCGAGCACGGCGGCCGGGTCCATGCCGTGGGCGTCCACCCCGGCGGACGGGGGCAGGTCAGCACGCCCCACTTCCAGCACCCGGACCGTCCCCGGTCCATGGTCGCCGGGCAGGGCGTCGACGAGTACGAGTGCGTGGTAGCCCTCCAGCAGGTCGTAGGCGAGATGGAGCCCGCGGATGCCGTAGTCGACCGCGCGCGCGTGTGTGGGCAGGGGTTCGCGGGCCAGGGCGCGGACGGCCTCGGGACCGAACCCGTCGTCGCTGAGGAAGATGTTGCCGACACCGGCGATGAGGATCTGCGTGTTCAAGGCCGGCTCCCCTCCCCCGGAACGGGACAGGGTTCGACCTCGTGGGTTCCGAAGTAGAGGTAGCGCCCGTACCACTCGTGGAGTTCGCTCGCGGGGTCGTCACTGAGCAGGACGGCCAGGTGGATGCCTCCGTCGACGTCGTGGTGCACACCCGCCACGGTCGCGGTGCGGTCGGCGAAGAACAAGTCCTGTGCATCGGCGCCGGGACCGGGGCGCAGGCGCACGGTGCTGCCGCGGCCGAGGGCGACCCCGGCGACCTCGACGGTGTCGGTGGCCGGGTCCACGGAGGCGTCCGTCCCCGGATCCCACCAGGGCCGGTCATGCCCGGCGGATCCCTCCCGCTCTGTCGGGGTGGCCCAGACCGGGACGCCGTCGGTGCCGCTGCGGGGGCCGGGCACGGGCGGGACCTCCTCGGTGAGGCCGTGCATGCGTTCCAGGTCGCCGGCGGTGAGTGCGTCGCAGCGGTCCACGATCTCGGCCGCCCTGGGGTCGGTCGCCCTGGCCTCGTGCTTCTCCTCGTCGGTGAGGGTCATCACGCGCAGGGAGAGGAGTTCGTCGATCTCGGTGGAGTCGAACAGGTCCCCCCGGCTGTGTTCGGCGGTGGCGGGCCGGTCGTAGAGGATGATCGGCGCGGCCAGGACCACGTCGTCGGTGCCGGTGTCCCCGACCAGGACCGGCCACAGGCGGTGGCTGCGGCAGGCGCGGGCCTGATCCTCGGCCCAGGGGGGCGGGTCGATCACGGACGCGAAGACGGCGCCGTGGGCGCGCAGGGTCAGGTGTGCGCTGAGCGCGCTTCGGCGCAGGGTGCGGGCGCGGGCGTCGTGGTGGTGGTCGGCCTCCGTGGGCGATTCCTCGGCGTGGGCCGCCCCCCGGTTGGAAAGGGTCACCCGCAGGGTCTGGACCGGGCCGTCGCCGCCGGTCAGTTCGAGGCGGGGGGNCGGCGTACGAGGCGGCCCAGGGGTGTGCCGTACTCGTCGTGCAGGGGTTCGGTCGCGGTTCCGGCGGGGACCTCTACGTCGCCTGTGTGTGCTCCGGACCGCAGTGCGCACAGGTCGAACGTTCCCAGGTCGATCTCGTGGTCGACGGCCTCGTCCCAGCTGATCCAGGTGGTCCCGCCGCACTCCAGGGTGTGGACGGGTCGGAACGTGCCGGGGCCGGTGACCCGTTCGACGGTCCGGGCCTGCAGTTGCAGGAAGCGGACTCTGATTCCGACCTCTCCCTGGCCCCTGTCGTGCACCAGCAGGTCGGTGGCCATGGTGGGGCCCTCGGCCTCGGCACCGTTCTCCGCGTCGCGGGGACCCAGGACACCGAACTGCCACCGCACGCGGTTCTTGCCCGAGGAAGCGCGGTAGGGGTAGAGCAGGTAACCCTCGTAGAGGACCGCGTCGGCGACCGCGCGAGCCTGCTCGAGACCGTTCTCGTGTGTGTTCATGGTGTGTGCACCCCCGCCTCGCGCAGCAGTACGGCACAGGCCTCGTCGTGGCTGAGCAGTCCCCGCCGGCTCTTGAACCGCTGCAGGGCGGTGATGGTCGTGTGGTCCAACCGCAGCCACCCCTTCCCGGGGAAGTGGTGGGCGATGAGCTCCTGCCACACCTGTACCGGCATGCGGTGGTCGACGTCGTGGTGCCAGGGGATGCGTTCGACGGAGAACCCGCCGCTGCCCCGAGTGAAGACGGTGCCGGAGAAGCTCAGCGAGAGGGGGACCTCGCCCCCGCGCAGTGCGTTCAGATACTTGGCGGCGGCCACGTCGAAGTCGTAGGTGACGATCATCGGCAGCTGGGCCTCGGTGCTCTCGCGAAAGCCCTGGACCATGGCGGCGGCCTGGGTCCACAGGAACGGTTTGAGTGTGCTGCCCCAGCGTGCGGGATCGCCGAACAGGTCCACGACCCCGGCCCGTTCGTCCTCGTCGTAGCTCCGGCGTTGGGCGTCGATACGGACCTGGGCGTTGAGGGCCACGGCATGCACCCGCTCGCCGGTGTGCTCTCCGATGCGCAGCCCCACGTTCAGGGTCGGTGCGGCGGCGTGGCGTTCGGCCTCCACACCCAGGACCTCGAAGGACAGTTCACTCATGCGCTCCCCCGGTGGCTGTGCGCGGGCGGGGCGGGCCTGCTGCGGCGGCGCAGGTCGGCGAAGAAGGTCTCCAGCCGANCCCGTACCTCCTGTCCCCCGTCGAACCCGCGCCAGGTGCTGCGCAGATGCCCGACCAGCTCGTAGCAGGTGTCGATGGGCACGAGGAAACACGCGAACCGGTCGTCGTGACCGGACGCCATGGGGCTGCGCGCGCCGGGCGCGGCGACCAGGATCGCCTCCACGTCCGGGGCCGCCCCGCCCAGTGCGGGGTTGTCGTCCACCACCTCCTGCCAGGCCTCGAGCGGCAGCTCGGACTCGGTGGCCCCGGCCGGCCCGGGATAGAAGGCCACGGTGCGGCCCAGTCGGGAGTTGGTGAAGAAGAACGCCATTCCGACCGGGATCTGCAGGGCGTCCCAACGGGCCTGGTCCAGGGTGAAGTCGCCGAAGCTCAGGTACCGCTCCGGCACCGCCCGGTACCGGCCTGCGGCGGCGCCCTCGGCGACGAACAGGTAGGAGCAGGGCCGACAGGTGCACAGCAGTTCGCGCGATTCCAGGTCGACCACGTGCGGGTGGTGCTGCCCCGCCGGGCGCGCACACATCTCGCACTGCTCCGCACTCACGTCGCCGTCCCCACCACCTCCGGCGCCGGTCTCCGATCGTGCGCGGCGCAGGGCCGCGACGGCGCGGCCGGTGGCCACCCTCCGCCTCATCGTCATGCCGGCACCTCCCGGGGCAGGGCGATCTCCCAGAGCCCTCCGTCGTCCAGCAGCGGCAGCGGTTCCAGGTGGGTGTCGGCCTCGGCCACCTCCGCCCCGGCCCGGCGCACGTCGAAGTGGGCGCGGCAGTGCGGGCAGACCATGGCCACTCCCCCGGACGGCGAGCCGACGATCCTCTGCAGGCCCGCCCCCTCCAGGCCTTGTCGGCACCGTGCGCAGCGGTCGCGGTAGGCGTAGGTGTCCGTGCCCACGCGGCACACGACGACCCCGGCTCCCCCGACGGTCATCGCACGGACCGTGCCCGGGGCGAGGTCGTCCAGGTCGAGGGTCTGCCAGGTCGAGGCAGGTTCGCTCCGCCCTGCGGCCTCGTCCCCGCCCTGGTCCGCGCGGACACGGCTGAACAGCGACTCCGAGGAGATCAGCGCAGGGCCGGGTTCCTCCTCCGCGGTGGCGTCGCACTCGATGTCCTCGATCTCGGGTGCGGCGGCGCGCACAGCGCCCTCCACCGCCAGCTCGAGGGTCGCGTTCGAGGACGGGCAGCCCTGGCAGTTGCCGAGCATGCGCAGGCGCACCAGGCCCCCGTCGACCTCGACCAGGCTCACGTCTCCCCCGTGCGAGCCCATGTAGGGCCGCACCCGGTCCAGGGCCCGCTCGATGCGAGTGTGGACGTCGTCTGGGTGCAGGCCGTGCAGGAGCAGCAGCGCCGAGACCTGTTCGTCGTCGGCGATGCGGTCGAGCACGCCGTCGGTGAGGGCCCCGGACTCGTCGGCGATCTCCAGGAGCCGCTCCAGGCCGGCGCCGTGCAGCTCCACGACCAGGGACACCAGCTCCTCCACCCGGTTCTGCACCAGTGGCCCGGCGGCGGCGAAGGAGCTCATGAGCTGTTCGACGCGTTCGGCGTCCCGGCCGGCGCTCATCCCTCGGGCTCCTGACCGCTCGGCGAGTGCAGCCGCTCCACGCTCTTGCCCTGGCCCAGGTACATGTGCACGCCGCAGGGCAGGCACGGGTCGAAGCTGCGCACGGTACGCATGATGTCGATGCCCTTGAAGTTCTCGCGGTCGTTTTCCTCGAACAGGGGCTGGCCCTCGACCGCGTCCTCGTAGGGGCCCGGGGTCCCGTAGGTGTCCCGCGGGCTGGCGTTCCACGGTGTGGGCGGGTACGGGTGGTAGTTGGCGATCTTGCCGTCGCGCACCACCATGTGGTGCGAGAGCACACCGCGTACCGCCTCGGTGAAGCCGCAGCCCACACCCTCCTCGGGGACCTCGAAGGGCTCCCACGTGCGGGTGTTGCCCGCACGGATCTCGGCCAGGGCCTTCTCCGCGAAGTGCAGGGCGCACACGGCCGCGTAGGCCTGGAAGTAGGTGCGCGCGCGGTTGCGTTCCAGGGTGTTGCTCCACCGCGGGACGCGCCATTCCAGTTCCATCTCGGGCTCGAGCCCGGTCCGGGGCAGGATCATGCGCACGCTCGAACCGGTGGCCTTGAGGTGGTCGGTCTCCACCAGGCCGGCCAGCGCGGTCGACCAGAGCCGGGCCAGGGCGCCGCCGCCGGTGTCCAGCGGGAGGTGGTCCCGGCCGTCGAACCAGCGCGGCGACATCACCCAGCTGTACTTGTCCTCCAGGTCGCGGCGTTGCGGGTGCGGGTTGGTGTGCTGGTTCCACGGGTGCCGGGCGTCGACCGGGTTACCGAGCGGATCGTGGCTGACGAACTTCTCCTGCCCCTGCCAGTCGTCGTAGTAGGAGCTCCCCAGCAGGATCCGGATCCCCAGGTTGATGTCGACCAGGTCGGTGGTGACGAGCTCGCCGTCCACGACCACGCCCGGGGTGACGAACATGCGCCGGCCCCAGTCGGTCATGTCCTTGTACGAGAAGTTGCACACCTCCGGGTCCTGGAAGGAGCCCCAGCAGCCCAGCAGGATGCGGCGATTGCCGACCTGTTCGTATCCGGGCAGCGCCTCGTAGAAGAAGTCGAAGAGGTCGTCGTGCATGGGCACCGACTTCTTCATGAACTCGATGTAGCGCATCAGGCGGCTCATGTAGTCGGTCATGAGCTGGATGGTGGCGACCGTGCCGACCCCGCCGGGGTAGAGCGTGGAGGGATGCACGTGGCGGCCCTCCATGAGGCAGAACATCTCCCGCGTGGACCGGCTGACCTGCAGCGCCTCACGGTAGAACTCCCCCGAGAAGGGGTTGAGCGCCCGCATGATGTCGGCGATCGTGCGGTAGCCGTGGAGGGCTGCGTTGGGCGCCCGGGCGTTCTCGGCCCGTGCGAGCACACCCGGGTTGGTCTCGGAGACCATCTTCTCGCAGTAGTCCACCCCGACCAGGTTCTCCTGGAAGATGTTGTGGTCGAACATGTACTCTGCAGCCTCGCCGAGATTGACGATCCACTCACCGATGTGCGGTGGCTTGACGCCGTAGGTCATGTTCTGCGCGTAACAGGAACAGGTCGCGTGGTTGTCGCCGCAGATCCCGCAGATGCGGCTGGTGATGAAGTGTGCGTCGCGCGGATCCTTGCCCTTCATGAAGATGCTGTAGCCACGGAAGATCGACGAAGTGCTCTTGCACTCTGCGACGGTCCCGTTGGCGAAGTCCACCTTCGTGTAGATACCGAGGCTGCCGACGATCCGGGTGATCGGATCCCAGTTCATGTCGACCAGTTCGGGCTTCGTGGTGTCCTTGTCCGTGTCCTTCTCGGCTCTGGTGGCCATGGTGGCTCCCCCGCGGTCTGCTGATCGGTTCGTCTCCTCGCGGCGCGGGAGGACCCCGGCCCTCCCGCGGCGGTGTCATCGGGCCGGTTCGTATCCGGTGTTCAACGTCCTGCCACGCCGGCGCCACCTGGGTTCCTTGTCCAGAGTGCGGCGGGTGACCTTGCGCAGGGAGCGCATCATGGTGCCGTAGCCCGTGACCGCGGCCGTGGAAAGCTTTCCGCCGGGCGGTTCGTCCATGAACGGCATGAACTTGTCCGGGAACCCCGGCATGGTGCAGCCGATGCAGATGCCCCCGACGTTGGGACAGCCGCCGATCCCGTTCATCCAGCCGCGTTTGGGGACGTTGCACTTGACGACCGGACCCCAGCATCCGAGCTTGACGATGCACTTCTCGGAGCCGTACTCCTCGGCGAAGTCGCCCTGCTCGTAGTAGCCCGCGCGGTCACAGCCCTCGTGCACGGTCTTGCCGAACAGCCAGGTCGGGCGCAGCGCCTCGTCCAGCGGGATCATCGGTGCCTGCCCCGAGGCCTGGTAGAGCAGGTAGGTCAGCGTCTCCGACAGGTTGTCGGGCTGGATCGGGCACCCGGGTACGCACACGATCGGCAGCCCCGCCCCGGACTTCCAGTCCCAGCCCAGGTAGTCGGGGACCCCCATGGCGCCGGTCGGGTTGCCCTCCATGGCGTGGATCCCGCCGTAGGTGGCACACGTGCCCACCGCCAGGACCGCCAGGGCCTTGGGGGCGAGCCGGTCGATCCACTCGTTGGTGGTGATGGGCTGGCCGGTGCTCTCGTCGTTGCCGAATCCGCACCAGTAGCCCTCGCCGCTGACCTCCTCGTTGGGTATGGACCCCTCGACCACCAGGACGAACGGTTCGAGTTCACCGCGGTCGGCCTTGCGGAACCATTCGAGGAAGTCGTCCGCGCCGCCTTCGGGCCCGCACTCGAAGTCGATGAGCGGCCAGTGGACGGCCACCCGGGGCAGCCCCGGCAGGGCTCCGAGCGCGATCTCCTCGATACTGGGCTGGGTCGCTGCGGTCAGGGCCACGGAGTCGCCGTCGCAGCTGAGCCCGGCGTTGATCCACAGTACGTGGATCGGCTCTTCCTCGGTCTCTTCGGGTTTCTGTCGTTCGGTCATGACGGGCATGTCGCCACCGCCTCCGCACGCGCCGCGGGCGCGTGCGCCCGGGGCTCACTGTCGTGTCGGGTCGGATTCCTGTCGGCACTTCGGCGTGTGGTGCAAGCGCATCACCTTCAGTGGTGTGTTCTCTCTCGTCCGGTGGCGCCCTCACGCGCCCGATTGGTCAGGGCGAGCTGCTGCGCGGTACGCCGGCGCAGCTGGTCGAGCTGGTGGGGGGACAACGTGTCGCAGATCCAGTCCCAGTGCATGGCGACCCGGTCGCCCTCGCGCACCGCACCCAGCAGGGAGCGGCCCCTGTGGGCCCAGCACGGGTGTTCGGTACGGGCCTCCCCCAGAGCCAGGTGGCGGCCGTCCCAGGTCAGCGGGCGCGAACGCACCACGGCCCGGTCACCGTCCACCTTCTGGACCCTCCCCCAGCGGATCCGGCACCGGTCCAGGATCGACAGGGCGGGCTGTCCGCCGTTGACGTCGAGCAGCCCTGTCCACGGGTAGACCTCGAAGACGTGGAAGCCGTGGTGGGCCCGCGCGGGCGCGATACCGTGCGCACCGGTGGCCAGGCCCGCCATGCGTGCACCGTGCTGGTCACCGAACCGGGTGGTCACCGCACGGGCGAACTCGGAGCTGTCCAGGCGGTCCAGCAGCGCGTTGCCCAGCCAGTAGGCCTCGACGACCCTGCGGTCCAGCGGGTCGGTGTGCCCGGTCCCCGCGGCGAGGGTCTCCAGATAGCACCAGGCACCGTCGAACTGTCGGGCCAGGCAGACCAGATCGCCGCCGGCCCCGGAGGGACCCGTCGCGTCGAGCACCCGCTCGGTCTCCTCGGGGCCGCAGTAGCCCAGTTCGTTCGGGGGATAGGCGTAGCGGGCGAACATGGCTGCGCCCGCCGTGTCGGGACTCATCCGGCCCTCCCCTCATCGGCCGTGCGTTCGTCAACAAATACGCGGGAGTTGCTCACCGACCGGCAGGTCGACCACGCGTGTGGCGCCCAGACCGGTGCGGCTGACCATGGCCCCCGGGTGGTCGGCCACGCACTCGCCGACCACTGCGGCCTTCTCTCCCCGGGGGTGTTCACGCATGGCCGCCAGGACCTGTTCGGCTTCCTCCGCGGGCACGATGGCCACGAGCTTGCCCTCGTTGGCCACGAACATCGGGTCCAGGCCCAGCAGCCCGCACGCGCTGGAGACCGCCTCGGGCACGGGCAGGTCCCTCTCGGTGATCTCGATGCCCACACCGGAGGCGACGGCGATCTCGTTGATCGAAGCGGCCAGCCCACCCCTGGTCGGGTCGCGCAGCACCCGCAGGTCCGCCCCGGTCGCGCGCATGTGCTGCACCAGGCTGTCCAGGGCGGCCGTGTCGCTCTCCACCGTGGTGCCGAACTCGATCCCTTCACGGCTGCTCATCACCGCGATACCGTGCAGGCCGATCTCGCCGCTGAGCAGGACCACGTCGCCGGGGCGTGCGCGGTCGGGGCCGATGTGCACGTTCTCGTCGAGGAGCCCGACGCCGGCCGTGTTGACGTAGATACCGTCCCCGTGCCCGGAGTCGACGACCTTGGTGTCGCCGGTGACCAGCTGCACGCCGGCACGGCCCGCGGCCTCGCCCATGGTGCGGGCGACGGCGTTGAGCTCCTCCAGCGGTGTGCCCTCCTCCAGGATGAACGCGGTCGACAGGAACAGCGGCCGCGCACCGGACATGGCGAGGTCGTTGACGGTGCCGTTGACGGCCAGGTCCCCGATGTTGCCGCCGGGGAAGAACGTGGGCCGCACGACGAAGGAGTCGGTGGTGAAGGCCAGGCGCCGGCCGCCCACCGTACAGACGGCGGAGTCGCCGAGGTCGGGGGTGGCGGCGTCGCCGTAGCCGGGCAGAAACAGGTGTTGCACGAGCTCGGCCGACATGGCCCCGCCCGCACCGTGGCCCATGACGATGGTGGGCGAGTCGCGCAACGGGGCCGGACACGTCCACGCGGCGGGGTCGACGGCTGCCGATGGGTGCGGGACGGCCACGAGGTCGGTGTGGTCCCGGGCTTCCTGGGTCATGAGGTGGCCCCCGATCCGGCCAGGTCGAGCCGACGGTACTGGTAGTAGGCCGCGCACGCTCCCTCGGAGGAGACCATGGTCGCCCCCAGGGGGTTGCGCGGCGTGCACAGAGTGCCGAAGGCCGCGCACTCGTTGGGTTTGATGAGCCCCTGCAGGACCTCACCCGATCGGCACACCGAGGACTCCTCGGTGTTGATGCCACCGACGTCGAAGCGGTACTCGGCATCGAAGGCGCGGTACTTCCCGGACAGGCGCCAACCGCTCCGGGGGATCATGCCGATGCCGCGCCAGGAGCGGTCGGTCACCTCGAACACGTCTTCCAGCATCTGGCGTGCTGCGGGGTTTCCGTGCTCGGCGACAGCGCGCGGGTAGGCGTTCTCCACCTCGCTGCGGCCCGCCTCGAGCTGGGTGACGGTCTGCCGGAGCCCGTCGAGAATGTCCAGCGGCTCGAACCCGGTGACGACGATCGGAACCTCGTAGCGCTCGGCCAGCGGCGGGTACTCGCGGGTGCCCATCACGCTGCACACGTGGCCCGCCGCCAGGAAACCCTGGACACGGCAGGTGGACGACTCCATGATCGCGGCGACGGCCGGCGGCACGAGCACGTGCGAGACCAGGAGCGAGAAGTTCTCCACACCCAGGCGCTGGGCCTGGTAGACGGTCATGGCGTTGGCCGGTGCCGTGGTCTCGAAACCCACGCCGAAGAAGACGACCTGGCGGTCGGGGTTCTGTCTGGCGATCTTGAGCGCATCCAGGGGCGAGTAGACCAGTCGCACGTCGGCCCCTTCGCTCTTGACGCGGAAGAGGTCGCGCTCGCTCCCGGGCACGCGCAGCATGTCTCCGAAGGAACAGAAGATGACGTCCTCGCGGGCGGCGATCTCCAGGGCCCGGTCGATCATGTCCAGCGGGGTCACACACACCGGGCACCCCGGGCCGTGGATCATCTCGATACCGTCGGGCAGGAGCTGGTCGATGCCGTGGCGGATGATGGAGTGGGTCTGGCCGCCGCAGACCTCCATGATCGCCCAGGGCCGGGTGGTCACTTCATGGATCCGGTCGAGGAGCTTGCCGGCCAGCGCCGGATCGGAGAACTCGTCCAGGTATTTCATCGCTGCCTCGGTTCTTCCACACCGGCCTGGCGCGCGGCCTGCGCGAGCTGGTCTCCGAACTCCTCCTCGAGCAGCCCGAGCTCCTCGAAGTTGGCCAGCGTCTCCCGTGCGGATGCCTCGTCGAGTTTTTGGATGGCGAAGCCGACATGGACGATCACGTACTCACCGAGAGATACCTCGGGGACGTATTGCAGACAGACGTCCTTGAGCGCTCCCCCGAAATCGACCTCGGCCATGCGGGTGCCGTCCTCTTCACGAAGACGGACGACTTTGCCGGGTACGGCCAGACACATACGCGCCTCCCCCGGGCGCCACACGAACGGGTGGCACCGAGACACTCGGGCAACACGGGTGCGATGACTCATGGAGCTTCCCGCGGCTTCCGGAAGTGTCCTGCGTCACATGGACTTGTCGATGGTCTTTCCCGTGGTGACGGGCGGCCAATCGTGTGGCGCACGGTGTGTACGGGAGGGCACGTGTGGCGCGCCCCGTCAGGGCCGTGCCATGATCGGCCCATGGGCACCCCGAGAACGGTGATCGAACCCGACAGGGTCGAAAGCGCCCTGCGCGGCCTGGGCGACGGTGCGGCCGTGCGCGACTGGGCCCAGCGCTACGCGGTGGTGGCCGACCCGACCCGCCTCACCCTCCTCGTGTGCATCCACTACGCCGGGCCCATCTGCGTCTCGGACCTGGCGCTGGCGGCGGACATGGGCGAGACCACCGTCTCCCAGGCGCTGCGCCACCTGCGCGCGCACGACCTGGTCGACGCGACCCGAGAGGGCAAGCTGGTGCGTTACCGGCTCACCGACGAGACCGTGCACGAGCTGATCCATCTGGTCCGCCCCCACTCCGAGGAGACCGGTCCCTGACCGACGGGCGGGCGGTACACGGGGGTCAGCCCTCGATCGGCGGGCGCGTGGCGAGGCTCGCAGGGCGCTCCAGACCATGGGCCTGCATGAGGCGGTCCCGGCCCATCACCGCACACGGTTCACCTTCGGCGACGACCCTGCCCGCATCGACCACGGCGACGCGGTCGCACACCTCCAGGACGAACTCCAGGTCGTGGGAGGCGACCAGGAGTGTGTGGGTGCTGGTGCGCAGGAAGTCGACCAGCCGCCGGCGGGCACGCAGGTCCAGGCTCGCCGTGGGTTCGTCGTAGACGACCAGCCGGGGGCGCAGGGCCAACACGGCGGCGACCGAGACCATGCGCCGCTGCCCTCCTGACAGGTGGTGGGGCACGCGGTCGGCCAGGTCGGTGGTGCCGGTGAGGGCCAGAGCCTCCTCGGTCCGCGCGCGCACCTGTTCGGGGGGCAGCCCGAGGTTCTGGGGCCCGAAGGCGACGTCGTGCCGGACCGAGGCGCAGAAGAGCTGGTCGTCGGGGTTCTGCATGACCAAGCCGATCTCGGGCCGGAAACCGCGCGTGTGGACCGGTGTGCCGAAGAGGTGCACCCGGCCCGCCTGCGGGGCCAACACCCGCACGCGGCGAAGAAGAAGGTGCTCTTCCCGGCCCCGTTGGGTCCCACGAGGCCGACGCGCTCACCGGGTCGCATACACAGGTCGAGCCCGCACAGCGCCGGAGTTCCGTCGGGATAGGCCAGGTGCAGGCCGCGGGCGTCCAGGGCCGGGGGACCGTCCACGGGGTACGGGTCTCGGGCACGCTCGTTCACCAGGCCTCCAAGGTGATCAGGGCGGCGGCCGCGGTGAGGGCGGCCGCGGTTCCCGCCAGGTCGGCCGTGCCGGCCCGGAAGGTGTGCCGGCCCGGTGGCCGGTTTCCGTGCCCGCGCAGGAGCATGGCGCGGTGGACCCGGGTGGAGCGGTCGTGGCTGCGCACGAGCAGGCTTCCGCCGAGTGCGCCCACGGTGGCCAGGGTGCGCCGGTCCGGACGCCGCGGGGCGAACGCGCGCAGGCGCGCGGACCGGCGCATGCGGCTCAGGTCCTGGTCGATCTCCTGGAGATAGCGGTGGGTCAGCAGCAGCATGTCGGTGAGGACCTGGGGCAGGCGCAGGGCACGCAGCGCGGTGATACTGGTGTGCATCGGTGCCGTGGCGAAGGCGATCAGCGCCAGTGTGACCACGGCGGTGAACCTGCCGGCGATCAGGAACAGCTCCAGGGTTCCCTCCCGGTAGAGCGACACGGGCCCCAGTTCGAGGAGCACCGTGGGACCGGACACCAAGGGCAGGGCCACGACCAGGCAGAACAGGATCGCACCCGGGCGGCGCAGGCGCGCCAGGACGAAACCCGCGGGCAGGCGGGACAGCAGGACCAACGATGCGGCCACGGCGAGAACGGCCGGCACCAGGAACGGGTCGGTGACCACGGCGCAGGCCAGGGCAAGGGCTCCCAGCGAGACCAGCTTGCAGCGGGGGTCCCACCTGTGCACCGGGGAGCCGGCCCCGTGGTGGTGGTCGATGGCGTGCATCATCCGTGGTCACGCTCCCCCTGCGTCTGTGTGCGCGCCGGCCCGGGCAGGAGCGCCGGCCGCACCCGTAGCAGGAACAGCACGACGACCGCGGTGACCGCGCCCTCGACCACCCCGAGGGGCACGTGCGCGATGACCAGGCCGGTGATGGCTGCGCGTTCGACGGCGGTGTCGAGGTGGGTGGGGATCGAGGTGACGAGCAGGGCGAACAGGATCCCCGCGGCCGCCACCAGTCCGGCGAAACCGCCCAGGAAACCGGCCAGGCCGGTACTCACGGTCGGCCGCACGCGGGCCAGGGGCCCTGCGCGGCACAGGCGGAAGAGCCCGTGGGCGAGCAGGGCCGGCACACCCATCATGGCCGCGTTGACACCCAGGACGGTCAGCCCGCCGTGGCCGAACAGCACGGCCTGGAGGAAGAGCCCGACGACGATCGCGGGGAAGGCGAACCAGCCCAGCACCACGCCCAGCAAACCGTTGAGGATCAGGTGGACGCTGGTGGGCGGGACGGGCAGGTGGATCCAGGTCAGCACGACGAAGGCGGCGGTGAACATCGACGCCTTGGGGATCTGCGAGGCCGGGTCCTCCGCGGCGTTGATCCGGCGCAGGGAGTACCACAGGGCCGACGCGGTGACGGCGTACCCGCCGACGAGCACGCCCGCGGGCAGGACTCCGTCGGGGATGTGCATCAGGCCCGCTTCCGGCCGAGGAAGAACAGTGCGGTACCGACCAGGCCCCACACGGCAAGGGCGCCCATGAGTACCGTCTGCAGCATGTTGCCGCCCGAGCCCGTTCCGGCCCGGTCACTGCTGCCGGCCGGCTCGGTACCGTCGTCGTCCTCGCGCTCGCCCTCGGGCCCGGGTCCGCCGTTCTGCTCCGGTTGCTCGCCGGCCTCGTCGTCGCCCTCCGGCTCCTCGTCGGCGACCTCGACCTCCAGGGTGTCGCCGTGTCCGGCCTGGCGCACCTCGACCTCCCAGGTGCCGGGCTCGTCGGGGGCGAACAGGTACTGGCCCCGGTCGTCCACGGTCCCCGTGGCCCACGGCTGCTCGGTACCGTCCGGCGCGTACACACTCACCTGGGCCTCGGCCATGGGTTCGCCGGTGTCGTAGCGGGCCTCGACCACCACGGCCTCGGCACCGTCGTGGTCGAGTTCGACCCCGTGTGCGTGGGCCGGTCCCGGCCAGGCCAGGACCAGGGCTGCCGCGCCTCCGACCAGGATCGTCGGTCTCGTGCGTGAGCGGGTGCCTGCCATGGCCCGACCTCCGGGGCGTCCGTGGACACACCTGATCATCTGATCAGACCAGAATAAATCGGTGGTCCGGTTCACACAACGGGCCTCGTGGGAGGTCTGCCGCATTCGGTACTTAACGTTGCTTAACGCTTCGGCGCTGGCCTAGCGTCGGCCTCCAGCGGGACACGAGGAGGAATCGTGCACCACAGCGCAGCACCGTTGCGGCGACCGTGCTCCGCGGCCGCTGTGGCCCGGGCCGCCGGGGTCTCCACGGCCACCGTCTCCTACGTCATGAACGGCAAGCCCGGGGTCTCCGAGGCGTTGCGCCACCGGATCCTCACGCTCGCCAAGGAGATGGGTCACCGCCCACGCGCCGGCGACGACCTGCCCACACCGCAGCGCAACCGGGTCATCGGACTGGTCGTGCCGAACATGATCAACCCGATGTTCTCCCGCTGGGCCCACGGTGTGGTCGAGCACGCCGAGGAGTCCGGGCACGAGGTTTTCCTGGCCACCTCCAAGGAGGATCCCGAGCGTCTGACCCGGACCGTGCGGGCGCTGGTCGCGCGCCGGGTCGACGGTCTGATCTTGACGTCCGTCCCGCGCGAGGACGTGGGTGCGCTGTCGTTCCTGCAGACCGTCCGCGTCCCCTACGTGCAGCTCTCCCGCAAGTCCGACTTCGTGCCCGGCGACTTCGTCGGGGTCGACGACACCACCGGCGCGCACCAGGTCATGGAGCACGTGCTCGACCACGGGCTCACCCGCGTGGCCACGGTGATCGGACCGAGGACCTCCTCGGCCTCCGCCGCGCGCGAGCGCGGGTTCCTCGCGGCGGCCGCCGCCCGCGAGGTGCCGGTCCCGCCGCACTGGAGGATCAGCACCTCGCTGGACAACCTGGGCGGGCGCCGGGCCGCGCACGAGCTCCTGGAGGGCGGTCAGCAGCCCGACGCCGTCGTCTGCGGTTCGGACGAGGTGGCCATCGGGGTCATGGAGTACCTGCTCAAGCACGGGGTCCGCACCCCGGAGGAGGTCGCCGTGACCGGCTTCGACGGCCTTCCGCACAGCCGCTCGGAACTGATCGGCATGACCACCGTCGTGCAGCCGCAGGCGGAGATGGCCCAGTGCGCCTTCGACCTGTTGCAGCAGCGGCTGAACACGCCCGGGACGCCGTACCAGAGCATCATCCTGCCCCACCAGTGGTGGAGCGGACGCTCGTGCGGCTGCCCGTCGGACCCGCCCCACACGCAGTGAAGGAGCGTTCGGTGCCCGGACCCGAGTCACCACGGACCGTCATCACCGGCGCAGGATCGGGGATCGGCCTGTGCATGGCCACGGCCTTCCGCGATTCCGGCGCGCACGTCCTGGTCGGCGACCTCGACGAGCAGGCCCTGGCCCCCGCGCGGGAGGCGGGGTTGGAGACCGCGGTCGCCGACGCCGGCGACGAGGACCAGGTCGCGGAGCTGATGCGCACGGCCGGCACCCGGCTGGGCGGGTTGGACGTCCTGGTCAACAACGCCGGGATCGCCGGCCCCACCGGCCCGGTCGGCGAGCTCGACGCGGGCGCCTGGCGGGCCACGTTCGACGTCAACATCCACGGCCAGTTCTACGCGGTCAAACACGCCCTGCCGCTGTTGCGTCGATCGGAGCGGCCCGCGGTGATCAACATGTCCTCGGCCGCGGGACGGCTCGGGATGGCCGGGCGCAGTGCGTATTCGGCCTCCAAGTGGGCCGTGGTGGGCCTGACCCGGACCCTGGCATCCGAGCTCGGGGAGGAGGGCATCCGGGTGAACGCGATCTGCCCCGGTGCGGTGGACGGACCCCGCATCCGGAGGGTGATCGACGACAAGGCCCGGATGCTCGGGCGCCCGGTCTCCGAGATCGAGGCGCTCTACACCGGCCAGTCCTCGCTCGGGCGCTTGGTCACGGCCGAGGACATCGCGGCCACGGCCCTGTTCCTGGCCGGCCCGGGCGCGGCGATGATCTCCGGTCAGGCTCTGGCCGTGGACGGCAACACCGAGAAGCTCTACTAGGACGGTCCCACCTTGGCCAGCATTCGCAAAGTCGTCATCACCAGCGCCGTGACCGGCGCCATCCACACGCCGTCGATGTCGCCCCACCTGCCCGTGACCCCCACCCAGATCGCCGACGCGGCGCTGGGTGCGGCCGAGGCCGGCGCGGCCATCGTCCACATGCACGCGCGCGACCCCCGCGACGGGCGCCCCTCCCAGGACCCCGAGCATTTTGTGCCGATCCTGGAGCGCCTCAAGGGCGGGACCGACGCCGTCGTCAACATCACCACGGGCGGCAACCCCGCCATGACCGTGCAGGAGCGGCTGCGGCCCGCCGCGGAGTTCGCCCCGGAGCTGGCTTCGCTCAACATGGGCTCGATGAACTTCGGCCTGTACCCGATGCTGGACCGGTTCACCGACTTCGAGCACGACTGGGAGCGCCGCGCTCTGGAGAACTCGCGCGACGTCGTCTTCAAGAACACCTACGCCGACATCGAGGCGATCCTGGGGATGGGCGCCGAGTCCGGGACCCGGTTCGAGTTCGAGTGCTACGACATCTCGCACCTGTACAACCTGGCCCACTTCCACGACCGGGGGCTGACCCGCGGCCCGCTGTTCGTGCAGTCGGTGTTCGGTCTGCTGGGCGGGATCGGGGCCCACCCGGAGGACCTCATGCACATGCGGCGTACGGCCGACCGCCTCCTGGGGCAGGACTACCTGTGGTCGATCCTGGGTGCGGGCAAGGCGCAGATGCAGCTGGCCACGATGGGCGCGACCATGGGTGCGCACGTACGTGTGGGGCTGGAGGACTCCCTGTGGCTGGGGGCCCAANCAGCAACGCCGAGCAGGTCACCAAGATCCGCCGTGCGCTGGAGGAGCTCAGCTTCGAGATCGCCACCCCGGACGAGGCCCGGCAGATGCTGGGGCTGAAGGGGGCCGACCGGGTCGGGTTCTGAGCCGCCCGGCCCTGGTCGGGCGCGGCCCTCAGGTGTGGTCGCGCTCGACGTCCTCGCGCAGGCGCGCCAGGCGCGCGTAAGCGTGATCGCGCAGACGCCGCAGCCGGTCAGCGTCGGGCCCGGCGTGCGGGAAGAAGCCCTCCCCCGATTTCAGGCCGAGCCTTCCTCGGTCGACGCGCTCGGACACGGCCTCGGGAACTCCCATGCGTGCGCCGAAGGCCTCCTCCATGGTGGCCATGGCGCCGCGGTAGACGTCGAGCCCCGCAATGTCGGAGACGAGGAAAGGGCCGAAGAAGGGCAGGCGGAAACCGAAGGAGTTGCGCACCACCTCGTCGATCTGGGCGGGGTCGGCCACACCCTCCTCGACCATGCGGGTGCACTCCTTGTAGAGGGCGAACTGCAGGCGGTTGGCCACGAACCCCGGGGAGTCGGCCACCACCGTGGGGCTCTTGCCCACCGATCGCAGCAGCGCCGCGGTCGACTCCACGGTCTGCGCTGCGGTGGCGGGGCCGGGTACGACCTCCACGCAGGGGACGAAGTAGGCGGGGTTCATCCAGTGGGCGCCCAGGAACCGTTCGGGCCCCTGCACCGACCGTGCGAGGTCGGCGATGGGCACGGCGGAGGTGTTGGAGGCGATCAGGGCGGTGGGCGGGGCCTGCCGTGAGAGCTGCGCCAGGACCTCGGACTTGAGGGCGGCGTCCTCGGGCACGGCCTCGCAGACGAGGTGGGCGTCCCGGACGGCGCCGGCGGGGTCGGGTGCGGCCTCCAGGTTCCGGGCGAGCCGGTCCGGGGCGTGGGATGGGAACAGGCCCTCCTGTGCGTAGCGCCGCCCCTCCTCCAGCAGGCGGTCGACGGCCTCGCGGGCGCGTTCGGGGCCCGCGTCGGCGACGGTGACGCGGTGGCCGGCCAGGGCGAAGGTGTGGGCGATCCCGCCGCCCATGTAACCGGTTCCCACCACGGCCACGCGCAGGGGTGCGGCGTCGGTGTCCTGCACGGTCAGTCCCCTCCCGAGAGCACGCCCGGCAGCCAGGTCGACAGGGCCGGGACGTAGGTGATGAGCAGCGCGTTGGCGAAGAGCAGGCCCACGAACGGCAGGACGCCGAGGCTGACCCGGGCGATGGACTCCCGCGAGATCTGGGCGGCCACGAACAGGTTGATGCCGGCGGGCGGGGTGAACAGTCCGATCGCGAGGTTGACCACGACGATGACGCCGAAGTGCACCGGATCCACGCCCAGTTCGGTGGCGACCGGCAGCAGGATGGGCACCAGGATGAGGATGGCGGCCGCGGCCTCGATGAACATGCCCACCAGGAGCAGAACCACGTTGACCACGAGCAGGAACAGGACGGGCCCGAGGTCGACGGCGGCGAAGAAGTCGGCGATGTCGCCGGGCACGCCGAGTTTGGTGAGCAGGAAACCGAAGAGCCCGGCGGTGCCGATCACGAGCATGACCACGGCGGTGGTCGTGGCCGCCCGGGTGAGGATGGGCCCCAGGTCGGTCAGGCTGATCTGGCGGTAGACGAAGAGCCCGACGACGAGGGAGTAGACGACCGCGGTCACCGCCGCCTCGGTGGGGGTGACCACACCGCCGTAGATACCGCCCAGGACGAGCAGGGGCATGGCCAGGGCAAGGATGGCGCGGGTGAAGGCGTGCAGGACCTGGCGGGGGTCACTGCGAGTGCCGCCGGTGAAGCCGCGTCTGCGTGCGACCAGGTAGGTGGCGGCGAGCAGGGACAGGGCCACGAGCAGGCCGGGGATCACACCGGCGATGAACATGTCGCCGACCGACTCGTTGGCGGCGATCGCGTAGATGATGAGGGGGATGCTGGGCGGCAGGATGACCCCCAGAGCCCCGGAGGAGGCCTGCACCGCCCCCGCGTACCGCGCGCCGTAGGAAGCCGCGACCATCGCCGGGATCATGATCGCGCCCACGGCAGCGGTGGTGGCGGCCCCGGAGCCCGAGATCGCCGAGAAGAACAGCGACGTGACGACCACGACCATGGCCAGCCCGCCGGACAGGTGCCCGACCAGGGCCTGGGCGAGCTCGACCAGGCGCTCGGACATCCCTCCGGCCTGCATCAGGAACCCGGCCAGGATGAAGAAGGGGATGGCCATGAGGGGGAAGGAGTTCATCGCGTTGAAGATCTGCTGCGGCAGGACCTCCAGCCCGAAGACGTCCCCGGTCACGACGGTGAGCAGGACCGCGGCGCCCAGGGCCACGGCGATGGGCACACCGATCGCGAAGCACACGATCATGCTGGCCAGGAGCAGCCACGCCATCACACATCACCTTCCCGGGTGCTCTCCGAACGGGGTGGGGCCAGGCGTCCCTGCAGGGCACCGTCCAGGACCACCCCGACGGTGTTGACGACCGCGAGGGCGCCCCCGGCGGAGAGGGCGAGCATCGGCCACATCATGGACAGGCCGGTGGCGGGCGCGCTCTGGAAGGCCACGGCCCGGGAGATCTCCCACCCGTGCACGACCAGGACCAGGTAGAAGGCCACCGACACCAGGTGGGCGACGGTCACGACCGCGAGTTTGCCCCTACCGGTGAGCAGGTCGGGCAGCAGGTTCATGGCGGGGAGCCCGCCCTGGCGCAGCGCGTAGGCGGCGCCGAGCATGGTCAGCCACACCATGAGGAACCGGGCGACCTCCTCGGAGAAGGTCAGGGAGTCACCGGCGACGTAGCGCGCGAAGACCTGCCAGGCGATCAGGGCGGTCATCGCTGCCAGCATGGCGGCCAGGAGCCACCCCACCGCGCGGTTGAGTCCGTCGATCGCGGCCACTGTGCGTCTCATGACCGTTTCCACGCCCACCTCCAAGGGGTCAGGGGGTCGCCGAGCGCGCGTCCTCGACCAGGTCCTCACCCAGTCGCGGGGCCCAGGTGTCCCGGACAGGCCCGGTCCGGGCCTCGAAGGCCTCCAGGTCGGGACGGGTCACCTGCATGCCTTCGTCCTCGAGGTCCTGTACGGCGGCCCCGGCCTGTTCGACACTGGCCTCGCGTTGGACGGGCAGGGCATGTTCGGCGGCCCGGGTCACGGCCTGCTGGTCGTCCTCGGAGAGTTGGCGCCACAGATCGCCGCTGATCATCAGGGGTGCGGGAGAGTAGGTGTGCTGGGTCAGCGCCAAGTGGTCCTGGACCTCGTGGAAGCGCACGTCGGCGATGGTCGGCAGGGGGTTCTCCTGGCTGTCCATCACCCCTTGCTGGAGTGCGGTGTAGACCTCGGGCCAGGCCAGCGGGGTGGCGTTGGCCCCGAGCTGGGACCAGGTGTCGATCTGGACGTTGCTCTCCTGGGTCCGGTGCACCATGTCGTCGAGGTCGTCGGGGGTGTGGACCGGACGGACCCCGTTGGTCATGTGCCGGAAGCCGTTCTCCATCCAGGACAGGACGCGCACGTCGGCCTCCTCCTCCAGGAGGCCGGCCAACTCGTCGCCGACGCTGCCGTCCAGGGCCGCCCACGCGTGGTCGTAGTCCTGGAACAGGTAAGGCAGGTCGAAGAGGTAGTACTCCTCCACGAAGCCGCCCATCGGCCCGGTCGAGGCGATGCCCGCGTCGACGGAGCCGATGGACATGCCCTCGACGACCTCGCGCTCGCCGCCCAGCGCGTTGTTGTAGTAGAACTCCGTCTCGATGCGGCCCTGGGTGAGGTCGGAGAGTTCCTCGGCGAAGGCCTCGGCCCCCGCGTGGTGGTGCGACCCCTCCCCCAGGGCGAGGCTGAGGTCGATGGTGCCCTCGAAGTCCGCGCCCGTGCCGGGTGCGGGCGGAGCGCTGCAGGCTGCCAGGGTCAGGGCCGAGACCGCCGCGGCGGCCGCTGCCCATCGCCGGTTCCGCATCGATCGGCCCTCCCGCCGTCGCTTCCCGCGTCGGCGGCCCCGGGCGGGGCCGCCGAACTTGCGGAGCATCGTAAGCAGGGGCGCCGAGTGTTAAGCAATGTTAAGTCCGTGTTTCCTCTTCACGCCGATGGCCCCGGCGCTGAGGCCGCGCACGGGTGCTCCGGCCCTCTCGGGAGTGCACCGGAGGAGGCAAGAACTCAATGGCTGTCGGGAAAGGGCGTGTGAGCGCTCGACCCGCGCACGACGAAACTACAGGTGAAGTTGCGTTTCACCGGGTTCAGGTCCGGGACGTCGATGCGTTCCAGCAATCGTCGGACGGCGGTCCGGGCCATGGAGTCGATGGGTTGGCGCACCGTGGTGAGACTGTAGGCGTCCCAGGAAGCCATCTCCGTGTCGTCGAAACCGACCACCCACACGTCTTCGGGGACGCGCAGACCCAGGGAGAGCGCCCCGTCGATGGCGCCGAAAGCCGCCAGGTCGTTGGCGCAGAACACCGCCGTCGGAGGTTCGGGGCATTGCATCAGCTCGCGCATGGCCCCGCGGGCCTCGGCGTGCGAGAAACCGGCTCGGCGTGTGCGCTCCTCGGCTTGCGGCCGGCCCAGCTCCGCGAGGCGGCCGCGGAACCCCCGGTCCCGATGGAGGGCCGTCCCCGCCCTCGCCGGGCCCTGAACGTAGCCGATGCGCTCGCATCCCGCTCCCACGAGGTAGTCGGCGACCATGCGCGCGCCGTGCTCGTTGTCGCTGGTCACTTGGTCGCAATCGATGGTGTCCAGCCCGCGGTGCAGGAGCAGGACGGGTTCGTTGCGCCGCAGTGACTCGGCCAACGGTTCGGTGAGTTCGGAGACCGTGGTGAAGAGCAGGCCGTCGACCGAACCCCGGCGCACCGCCTCGAGGACTCCCGCGTGGCCGGGTTCGTCCGAGTTCCACAGCACCATGTGCGCACCGACGCGTTCCAGTTCCTGGCTGACGGCTTCCAGGAGCTGTGGGTAGAACGGGTTCGTGATGTCGGCGACGACGACGCCCACGGACAGGGTGCGTTCCATGCGGATGGCCCGGGCGGCGGCGTTGGGCCGGTAACCGAGATCGGCCATGGCCCGCTCGACCAGCTCGCGCTTGCCCTCGGAGACGTTGGTGTTGCCCTGCAGTACACGCGACACCGTGGCCTGGGAGACACCGGCCCGGCGAGCCACATCACGGCTGGTTGCCAACGTTCCTCCCATGGCCGGTTCCATCCGGCGAAGATCCTCCACATCTGCCCGGAGGGGCCCTCCGAACAAGATGTTTACGTATTCATAATACCGCGTTACAGTGCCGTGAATACGTACTCACAGCGAGAGGATCGCAACACACCCATGACCAAGACACTCAAGTCACGGGCAGAGACCAGCACCGAGGGCCCCCAGCGCAGCGACGTCTCCGAGTCCGTCGCCAAGATCATCGAGGCGGTCAGGACCGAGGGTGACAGTGCCGTACGCCGCTACTCGGCACAGTTCGACGGCTGGGAGCCCGAGTCGTTCCAGCTCACTCCCGAACAGATCGAGAACACGATCGCCCAGGTCCCCGCCCAGGTCATCGAGGACATCGAGTTCGCCCAAGAGCAGGTGCGCACCTTCGCTTCCCACCAACTCTCCTCGATGCGCGAGGTGGAGGTGGAAACCCTGCCCGGTGTCCGGCTCGGCCACAAGCACATCCCTCTGGACACGGTCGGGGCCTACGTCCCCGGCGGCCGATACCCCTTGCTGGCCTCCGCGCATATGACGGTCGCGACCGCCAAGGCAGCCGGCGTCGGCCGTGTCGTGGCCTGCACCCCACCGATCCGGGGCGAGATCCCCGCAGCGACCGTCGCCGCAATGCACCTGGCCGGCGCCGACGAGATCCACCTGCTCGGCGGGGTCCAGGCCCTGGCCGCCCAGGCCCTGGGCACGGAGACGATCTCCAAGGTCGACCTCCTGGCCGGCCCGGGAAACGCCTTCGTCGCCGAGGCCAAGCGCCAGCTCTTCGGGGAAGTGGGTATTGATCTGTTCGCCGGTCCCACGGAGACCCTCGTCGTTGCCGACCGGCATGCCGACCCCTTCGTGGTGGCGGTCGATCTGCTGAGCCAGGCCGAGCACGGCCCCGACTCCCCCGCCGTTCTGATCACCACCTCACGTGAGCTCGGGCAGAGCGTTCTCGAACACGTGCGCCGGCTGCTCCCGGACATGCCCACCCGCGACTTCGCCGAGCCCGCCTGGCGCGATCACGGCGAGGTGCACGTCGTGCCCGACCTCGAGAGCGCCTACGAACTCGCCGACTCCTACGCCAGCGAGCACGTCCAGATCCTCACCGAGGAGCCCCGCCAGGCCCTGGAACACATGCGCCACTACGGCGCGATCTTCCTGGGCGAGGGCACCTGTGTGTCCTACGGCGACAAGGTGATCGGCACCAACCACGTGCTCCCGACCCGTGGCGCCGCCCGCTACACGGGCGGACTCTGGGTCGGCAAGTACCTCAAGACCGTCACCTACCAGGAAGTGAGCGACCAGGCTTCCAGCACACACCTGGGCCGTATCTGCGGTCGGGCAGCCCGCGCCGAGTACTTCGAAGGACACGCCCGCTCGGGTGACGTGCGCGCCGCCAAGTACGCGGAGGACCCCTTGCCGTGGGCGCCGGACGGGGGCGACAGATGAACGTCATGCTGGTCGGACTCGTCTCGATCGCCGCCTACTTCGCGGCCATGTTCTGGTGGGCCTCCCACGACAAGCGGCGTGAGGAGGCCGGGACACCGAACACCGGCGGGGAGGGGGGCTCGTGAGCGTCATCGCCTGGAGCTGGTTCTTCCTCGTCGCCTTCACCGCGCTCATCCTCGCGCTGGGCTACGTGGGTATGCGCCGCACCACGGACGCGGACTCCTTCGCGACCGCCAGAGGAGCCTACGGCGGCCTCCTGCTCGGGCTCAGCTACATGGCGATGATCGCCAGTGGATCAACGTTCCTGGGTATGCCCGGCGTGGCCTACGAACTCGGTTTCAAGTCGGCCTACTACCCGCTCCTGTACCCGGTCGGCGCCTACCTGGGCACGATGCTGGTCGCACGCCGGCTCAAACGCACCGGTGACCGGCTCGGCTCCATCAGCATCCCCGACTTCCTCGGCGACTTCTTCCGAAGCCCGTTGCTGCGGGCCGGTGCCGCCATGCTCTCCCTGTTCCTGATCTATTACGTCATGGCGCAGTTGGCGGCCTCGGGACAGGTCTTCGAGACCCTGTTCGGGATCCCCTACCAGTGGGGGCTGGTGCTCGTCATGGTGATCACGCTGATGTACATGGTCACCGGGGGCACGCACAGCGACATCATCACCGATGCCGTCCAGGGCCTGCTGATGCTGGTGATCGCCGTGATCATCACCGGGGCGTTCCTGGTGGGGCACGGCGTCGACGGGTTCGGTCCGGCCGCTGTCAACCAGGCACTGCCCTCCGACATGCGCTGGGACGTCCACACCGATCCGGCCGAGCCCAACTTCGCCAACTGGTGGGTGATTCTGCTGCTGCCGATCGCCCACCTGGGATTCATGATCCAACCGCACCTGGGCAACAAGTTCTTCGCGCTGCGCGGTACCAGCCAGGTGCGCCGGTTCGTCGTCACCTCCAGCTTCGCCGGCATCCTCGTCAGCTTCCTGTTCCTCGGCGGCATCCTGGCCCGAGCGATGGGTGTGGAGCCCGAACATGCGGACGCCATTCTGCCCACACTGTTCGTACAGATGCTGCCGGCCTGGCTGGCGGCGATGCTCGGCGTGGCAGTGCTATCGGCGATCATCTCCACTTCCGACGGGCTGCTGATGAGCATCTCCCAGATCTTCGCCAACGACCTCTACAGGAAGACCTGGGTTCCGTGGCGCGGCCAGGACCCGAACGACCCCGACGTCGACCGCCGTTCTCTGCTGATCGGCAGGGGGGGGGGGGGGTNGGCGGGTCTCGTCGCCGTCGCAGCGGTATGGACCCCGCCGGAGTTGCTGGCGATCTGGATGTGGGTCGGGATCGGCGGTGTCATCTCGGCTCTGACCGGGCCAGTGTTGCTGGCTCTGTGGTCGTCCAGGGGCACGGCGTTCGGTGCCCTGAGCGGAGGGGCGTCCGGGTTCGCGGTGTATGCCTTCCTGCACCTCGGGCCGCAGTTCGGTCTGTACGACGGCACCTTCCCGTGGAACGAGAACCCGTTCGCTTCGACGGCCGCAGGGCTGTTCTCCGGTACGGCCGCCTGTGTGTTGTTCAGTGCGTTCGGCCGCAAACTGCCGGTCGAACACCTGGACCGCATCCAGCGGGAGGAGAACAGTGACGAACGCTCGGGGGCCGCACGGTGAGTCCCGGTACCTGGGTACGCCCTCTCGAGGCGAACGTGGACGCGGCACGGGCCGAGAAACTGGTCCGGCGGCGGACCCGGCGACTGTTCGGCCTGCTCCCCGGGGTCGACCCGTGCCGGGCCGACGGGCGGACCCTCTACTGGCCCGTGGATCTGGCCGCCGCGACGGCGGTGGTCAAACCTCCGCTGAGGAAGGAGCGCCAGGTCCGCATCCCGGTGGCCCGGGACGCGGTGACCGGTCGGCTCGGCACAGTGGACATGCGTCTGGCGGACCCGGCCGAAGTCGATCCCGGCGAGGAAGCCCTGCTGCTGGAGCCCGACCACCTCGACGGCCGGGAGTGGTGGGAGTTCGCGCGCAACCAGGTGGTCCTGCGTTATCGCCCCAGCCGGATCACGGGGTTGGCTCTGGTGGAACGCCGGCGCGTCCACGTGCCCTACAGGGTGGTCAGGTGCGGGCCGGACACCTGGCTCGTGGACAGCATGTTCGGCAGAGCAGTCGATGCGCGGTCCTTGGGCGTCGAGCACCAGCGCACACTGGGTCTGTGAGGTGAACAAGGGCCGGGTCGGACCGCTCGATCGGTTCCGGCCCGGCCGACATCGCCCTCCGGCCGGCCGGCGGAACGGCCATGGCTCATGCTCGGGGCCCGGCCCGAGTGCACCGCTCCTGCCCGGGGCACGTACCGGGAACCCGAATGCCCCAGTGACGCCTCCGCCCCGGTACCGCGGGGTTGGCTATGGACGTCCGCCGAGGTCGCGGGAGGCCGCTCCGGCGGCGTCGCGCACCAGGGGGCCCAGGCGCGCGAGGGCGCGGTCGTCCATGCGGGTCGCGGGGCCGGCGATGCTCATCGCGGCGGTGACCTCGCCCTCCCAGTCCAGAACGGGGGCGCCCACGCAGCGGATACCGGGTTCGTTCTCGACGTCGTCCAGGGCCCAGCCACGTGCGCGTGTGCGCTCGAGCTCGGCCCGCAGCGCCGCGGGGTCGGTGAGGGTGGCGTCGGTGCGGGCGGTGAGTCCGGCATCGACGGTCTCGTCCACGAGGGCGGTGTCGGACCAAGCCAGGGCGGCTTTGCCCAGGCCGGTGCAGTGCAGGGGGTTGGTGGCGCCGATCCGGGAGTACATGCGCACGGGCCAGCGGGCCTCGCACTTGTCGATGTAGACGATCTGCAGCCCGTCGCGCACACCCAGGTGGCAGGTCTCCCCCGAGTCCCCGGCGAGCCGGCGCAGGTGGGGAAGGCAGACCCGGCGGACGTCCACACCTTCGAGGAAGCCGCTGGCCAGGGGCAGAACGCCGTGGTCCAGGCGGTAGCGCCCCTCGGTCTCGTCGTAGCGCGCCAGGCCGGCCTCGGCCAGGGCGGCCACGAGCCGATGGACGGTCGGCTTGGGCATCTCAGTGCCCTCGGCCAAGGCGGCCAGATTCAGTCCGGGCGGGTGTTCGGCGAGCAGTTGCAGCAGCTGGACCCCCTTGACCAGGGCCTTGGGCCCGACCTTCTCCGTGCTCGCCACTCAGTCCCCTCCCGCGGCCGTGTGTCTGCACCCCACCGTAGAGGCGTGAGACGGCCCGAAAAATGCTGCGACCGGCATTGACCATTTTTGAAACGCCATATTAATCTTGTGCGATCTTACTCACAAGGACCGACCCGGCCCGCTGGGTACGAGGGGAGGTGCAGGCTATGCACGTGCGCGGACTCGCGCTGGCCGCGCCGCTGGCACTGCTGGCGGGCCNTCGAGATCATCGTCCCCTACGCCGCGGGTGGCGGCACCGATCAGACCGCGCGGCAGTTGGCGGCCGCGGCCGAGGAGACCTGCGGGGTCTCCACCGTGGTCAGCAACCAGGAGGGCGCCGGGGGTGCCATCGGGTTCCGAACCACCGCCGACGCCCCACCGGACGGATCGACGGTGGGGGTGGTCTCGGTCGAGCTGGCCATGCTTGCCCACCAGGGCGTCACCGACGTCACACCCCACGACGTGACCGGACTGATCCAGTACAACTTCGACCCGTCGGCTCTCACGGTGGCCTCCGACGGCCCCCACGACTCGGTGCACGACGTGGTCGAGTCGGCCCGCAGCGGCGAAGGCGTCATCGTGGGCACCTCGGGGGCCGGTTCGATCTGGGAGTTCGCAGCCGAGGTCCTGGCCGACGAGCAGGGGGTGGAGATGACCTACGCGCCCTTCGAGGGGGCCGCCCCAGCCATCACCGCCGTCCTGGGCGGCCAGGTCGACGCGGTCACGGTCTCCGGCGCCGAGGTCCTGCCGCAGGTTGAGTCCGGGGAGCTGACGAGCCTGGCCGTCATGGGCGAGGAGCGCCTGGACATCCTGCCGGAGGCGCCCACGCTGCGGGAGGAGGGCATCGACTGGATCTCGGGCACCTGGCGGGGCCTGGCCCTGCCCGAGGGCACCCCGCAGGAGACCGTCGACGAGCTGGAGTCCTGCTTCGCCGATGCCGCCCGCTCCGAGCAGTTCACCGACTTCATGGACACCGGCGGTTTCGGGGTCGAGCACCGCGGATCGGAAGAGTTCGACGGGTTCATGGCCGAGGAGTTCGAGGCCTTCGGCGACGAAGCGGACGGGGACGGCGATGACAGCTGAACGCCGCGCCGACCTGGGGACGGCGGCCACCACCCTGATCCTGGCCGCCGCGGTGGCCGCCACCGCACTCACCTTCCCGGCCGGAAACCAGGAGGGCGACCCCGGGGCGGCCCTGCTGCCGCTACTCGTGGCCGCGGTCCTGGCGGTGCTCGGCACCGCACGCGTCCTGGTGCCGTACCTGCTCCGGTCGACTCCGACCGCGCCGGAGGGCGGGGGCGACCAGGAGGAGGAACCGGGTCCGGTCCTGCCGGTGCTCGGCATGCTCGCGGTGGGGGCCGTCTCGATCTGGGCGATGAGCTGGGTCGGCTTCGTTCTCGGCGCGGCCCTGCTGCTGGTGGGCGGCGCGCTGCTGTCGGGTGAGCGCCGCTGGTGGCGCATCGCCCTGTTGTCCGCGGTGGCCCCGACCGTGGTCTACACCCTCTTCATGTGGGCCTTCGAGCTTCGGCTGCCCACCGGACCACTGGAGGCGATGCTGCTGTGAGCGAATGGCTCATCGGGCTCGACGCGGTGCTCAGCCCGAACGCGATCACAATGATCGTGCTGGGTGTGGGCCTCGGAATGGTGTGCGGTGCTCTGCCGGGCCTGACGGCGACGATGGCCGTGGCACTGCTGCTGCCGGTCACCTTCACCCTGGAGCCGCTTCCGGGGATGATGCTCCTGATCGGCGTCTACGGCGGAACCCTGTACGCCGGCTCGATCCCGGCGATTCTGCTGCGGGCACCAGGCACGCCCTCGGCCGCGGCGACGGTCATCGACGGCTACCCCATGACCCAGCAGGGCAGGGCGGGCCGGGCGCTGTTGATCTCGCTGCTGGCCTCGGTCGTGGGCGGGTTGACCGGCACGGTGCTGCTGGCCCTGTTCGCCCCGCAGCTGGCGGGGGTCGCTCTGACCTTCGGCCCGCCGGAGTACTTCATGGTGGCGGTGCTGGCGCTGGCGGTGATCGCCTCGATCAGCACGGGCCGACTCTCCAAGGGCCTGATCAGCGGCTTCCTCGGGGTCGCCATCGGGCTCGTGGGCATGGACCCCATCGAGGGGTTCCCGCGTTTCACCTTCGGCACGACCGAGCTCTCGGCCGGCATCCCCTTCATCGCCGTCCTCATCGGCCTGTTCGGGATCTCCGAGGCGCTGACGCAGATCGCGGGCAATCGCCGGAGCCGCAATCGGGAACGTCCCCCCGTGGGCAGGTTCTCCCTGGGCCGCGGGTGGCTGCGCCGACTGGGTCCGGCCACAGGCGGGTCCTCCCTCATGGGTTTCTTCATCGGTCTGCTTCCGGGAACCGGCGGAGACGTGGCCTCCTACTTCGCCTACAACGAGACCCGGCGCTGGTCGCGGCGGGGCGGCTTCGGCAAGGGCGAGCCGGCCGGTGTGGCCTCGGCGGAGTCGGCCAACAACGCCTCCACCTCCGGTGCCATGGCCCCGACGCTGGTTCTGGGCATTCCCGGCGACAGTGTCACCGCGATCCTCATCGGCGCGATCACCGTGCACGGCCTCCAGCCGGGTCCGCAGCTCTTCGAGGGATCACCCGACCTGGTGTACGGCACCATGCTGGGACTGGTGCTGATGAACCTGGCCCTGCTGCCGGTCGGGCTGCTCGGGATCCGGGTGTGGCCCAAGCTCACGTCCGCGCCGACCACGATGCTGTGGCCGACGGTGATTCTGTTGTCGCTGGTGGGGGCCTTCGCTCTGCGGCTGAACCTGGCCGACGTCGCCACAGCCCTGGCCGCGGGCGCGCTCGGGTTCGTGTTGACTCGGGGCGGGTACCCGCTGGCCCCCATGGTCATCGGTCTCATCCTGGGGCCGATGGCCGAGTCGAACCTGCGGCTGTCCCTGATCATCTCCGGCGGCAGCCTGGACTGGCTGGCCCGGCCGATCCCGCTCGCGGTGATGGGGGTGATCGTGGCCGCGATCGTGGTCACCAAATTCTCCACCCGCCGCGCGATGGCCGCATCGACCGCAGGAACGCACGACGTGCAGTCCTGACCACGACCCGTGCGGCCCCGGCCCGGGGACCCACCGGCAGGGGCCGTTCCTCTCTCCAGGATCGGGGCAGCAGCTGTCGCAACCTCGGGGAGAGCGAAACCTGCTCGCGGAGCCGACCGCCGGCGGCAGCAACCGCCCGAGGACCGCGCGCTCACCGGTCCTCGGGCGGTTGCTCCTCCTGCGGGGTCCGCTCGTCGGGAGCCTCGTCGTCGGAGCGGCGTTTGCGCGGCCGCCCGCGGCGGGGCAGGTCCCCGGCGTCCTTGGGCATGCGCCCGGCCTCGTCGAGGGCGCGGCGCAGGACGAACTCGATCTGGGCGTTGGTACTGCGCAACTCCTGACCGGCCCAGCGCGCCAGGGCGTCGTGGACGGCCGGGTCGAGGCGCAGCAGCACCTTCTTGCGCTCGGGCACGGCGCCTCCGCCTCTACTGGTAGAGGGTCCCGGTGTTGACGACGGGGCTGGCGGGACGGTCGGAGCACAGCACGACCAGCAGGTTGCTGACCATGGTGGCCTTGCGCTCCTCGTCCATGTCCACGACATCGTCGGCGGCGAGGATGTCCAGGGCGCGGTCGACCATGCCGACGGCGCCCTCGACGATCTCCCTGCGGGCGGCGACCACCGCACTGGCCTGCTGGCGCTGGAGCATGGCCTGGGCGATCTCGGGCGCGTAGGCCAGGTGGGTGAAGCGGGTCTCGATCACGCGCACGCCGGCCGACTCCACGCGGGCCACGACCTCGGCGGACAGTTCCTCGGTGATGGCCTCGGCGTTGTCGCGCAGGGAGTAGTCGTGGGCGGGGTCGTGCGAGTCGTACGGGTACTTGCCGGCGATGTGGCGCACGGCCGCCTCGGTCTGGATGGAGACGAACTCCACGAAGTCGTCGACCTCGAAGGAGGCGCGGGCGGTGTCCTCGACCTGCCAGACGGCGACGGCCGAGATCTCGATGGGGCTGCCGGAGGCGTCGTTGACCTTCATCACGGAGGTCTCGTGGTTGCGGATGCGCGTGGAGATCTTGGTGCGCTCGGTGAGCGGGTTGACCCAGCGCAGGCCGTCGGTGCGCACGGTGCCGGTGTAGCGGCCGAAGAGCTGCACCACACGCGCCTCGTTGGGCGCGACCATGGTCAGCCCCAGGAACAGGAACGCCCCGCTGACGGCGATCACGACACCGACCCAGACGAAGAGCCCGGGCAGGCCGTAGACGGGCCCGAAGGCGATGGCGGCTCCGGCCAGGGTGACGGCCGCGGCGGCGAAGAACATCAGGACGCCGTCGGCGCCGAAGGCCTCGCGTTCGCGGTACCGGGGGGCAGCGTCGATGACGGATGGTGTGTCGGGCACGGTTTCCTCCTCCGTACGGATGATGACTCGAGAATAGCATTGTGATATCACTTTTAATGAACGGCCCGCCCCGGGCCCAGCGAGAGGAGACGAGGCCACGATGAGCAGTGACGCTCTACGCCTGCGCCCACCCCGCCACCGCGTGGACAGGCGGGCGATCCGGTGGTGGACGACCCGCTCCCTGGTGACGGCGGCCGCGGCCACGGCTGTGCCGGGTGTGGCGGCGGTCCTCGTCGAACCCGCCCGGTTCTGGCTGCTGCTCGCCACCGCGGTCGCGGGGCTGGCCGGACTTGCGGTCACCGTGGTCATGCCGCAGTGGCGTTACCGGGTGCACCGGTGGGAGGTCACCGACACCGCCGTCTACACCTCCAGCGGATGGCTGTGGCAGGAGTGGCGGGTGGCGCCGATGTCGCGCATCCAGACCGTGGACACCGAACGCGGGCCGCTCCAGCGCACTTTCGGGCTCTCGAGCGTTACGGTGACCACGGCGTCGGCGGCCGGCCCGATCGAGATCAGCGGGTTGGCCCACGAGCTGGCCACCGAGGTGGTGGACCAACTCACCGAGACCACCGAGTCCACCCCGGGGGACGCCACATGAGCGGGCACGAGGAGACCGGGAACACCACCCCCGGGCGTTGGCAGGGACTGAGTCCGCTGAGCGTGTGGGCCAACACCGCCGGCGGCGCGCTGGTCATCGTCCCGATCGCGATCGCCGTGACCGTGACCTTCGCGCTCACGCCCATGGACTGGTGGTGGGCGCTGCTGCCGGTTCCCTCGGCCGTGCTCTTCGTGGCGGCCGCGACCTACGTGGACCTGCTGCGCCTGCGCAGGATCCGGTACCGGGTCACCGACGAGCGCATGGAGATGCGTTCGGGCCTGATCGCCAAGGCCCACCGGTCGATCCCGCGCGAGCGTGTGCGCAGCGTCGACGTGGCCGCGCCCCTGTACGCGCGCGCCTTCGGACTGTGCACGGTCACCGTCGGCACCGGCGAGTCGGCCGGTACGGGCGGAGCCGACCAGCTGCAGCTGCAGTTCGTCACCCGCGAGCAGGGCGAGGGGCTGCGGCGCGATCTGTTGCAGCGCGGCCCAGCCCCGGGTTCGGCGGACGAGGACGGCGGCGAGGGAGCCGTCGAGGAGGGCGAGGAGGAACTGGCCCGCCTCGATCCGCGCTGGTTCGCCTACGCGCCCGCCACAGGCGCCACGATCGGCATCGGGTTCGGTGTGCTCGCCACTCTGGCCGGCATCAACGCGCAGATGGGCGGCCGGGGCTGGGAGTGGCTCTCGCAGTGGCTCGGCCTGCCCAGCGGCGCGGAGATCGGAGCGTTCATCCTGGCGCAGTTGTTGCTGCTGGTACCGCTGACGCTCTTCGCCCTGCTGCTCCTGGGTGTGGCCGTGACCCTGGCCGTGGCGGTGGAGACCTGGTGGGACTACCGTCTGGCCCGGCAGGAGGACGGGACCGTGCGGCTGACCCGGGGCCTGCTGACCAGTGTGTCCCTGTCGGTGGAGGGGCGCCGCCTCAACGGTGTGGCCCTGCGCGAGCCCTTCGTGCTGCGTTCGGTGGGCGGAGCCGAGATCCGGGCGGTGGCCACGGGGCTCTCGGCAGGCGACGAGCAGAAGACCGCCGCCAAGAGCCGTCTGTCTCCGGCCATGCCCGGCAGGAAGGCTCGGGCACTGGCCGCGACACTGTTGCGGACCTCCGACTCCCCCTTCTCCCCCGCCCCGCGTGTGCACCCGCGTGCGGCGCTGCGCCGCCGGTTCACCCGGGCGGGGATTGCGACCCTGGGGGCCGTGGCAGCGGCCGGTGCGCTGACGTGGGTGCACGTCCAGGTGCGTCAGGCCTGGGCCGGGACGCTGTCGTCGGTGGAGGTCGACGTCATGGCCGTTCCGCTGACGACCGGGACTGCGGAAGCCGCCCCGGTGTGGGGGTGGTTCGCGGCTGCGGCGCTCTTCGGTGTGGTGGCGTTCTGGTACGCGGTGGGCTCCTACCGGGGGCTGGGCCACGGGGTGCACCCGCGCCACCTGGTGGTGCGGCGCGGCATGGCGGTGCGCACCACGGTGGCGTTGGAGCGCTCGGCGGTCATCGGCTGGCGCGTCACCCGTTCGCCGTTCCAGCGCCGGCTGGGGTTGGCCGACGTCTCGGCCACGACCGCGGCCGGCGAGGGCCTCTACACTGCCGCGGACGTGGGGTTGGGCCAGGGCGTGGCGTGGGCTGAGGAGGCCGTGCCCGAGTTGTTGGCCCCGTTCGTCGAGCGCGTGGACGACGAGGGCGGCGACGGTTCCGAGGAGGGCCGCTCGGTGTTGCCGTGACCGGGCCGGTGCGCTCCGGTCAGTGTGTGCCCGGCACCGTGCGGTCGCCGGGCACGTGGCGGACGGGGCGCCCGTCGGCATGGGCGTGGGCCATCTCGACCACGGGGTAGACCTCGAAGAGGCGGTCCAGCTCCAGTGCCTGCAGGACACGCGCCGTCACGGTGGCGGGCTCGGCCAGGGCCAGGTGGCGGCCCTGGCGGGTGAGTTCGTGATGTACCGCGATCAGGGCGCGCACGCCGCTGGCGTCGAAGAATCCGACCCCGGACAGGTCCACGACCAGGCAGTCGTGTCCACGGCCCTGGGCCATGCGGAGCAGGTGGTCACGCAGAGCGTCGGCGGTGGCCAGGTCGATCTCGCCGTGAACGGGTACCACCGTCACCCCCGTGCAGCGGAAGCGCTCCGGGCTCGAGAACCTGCCGTCCTTCGCCACTGGGCCACCTCTCACAGGACGTAACCTTTTCACTACGCGACCGCGCCTGAGATCGTAACCTCTCCAGAGAGGTTGCGGGAGTCCTCCGACCCGGGAGTCAGTCCGGTCTCACCACTCGGACAGATGGACGTGCGTACGGTCACGGCTTCCTCACTGTCCTCTCTCGGACACTCCGGACCCGTCCCCGCACTGTGCGCGCACCCGACAGGTGCGATAGAAGCGGTAGGGCACACCTGGCGCTCCACGAAGGGAGGGAGCGGCGTTCCCGCTCCGGGGCCGCCGCACACCCGATGACCGAAACCACCGACACCCAACCGGGTTGGTTCTCCGCCGAGGAACTCCAGAGCATCCGCGGGCGCATGCCCGTGCTGTACGTGCAGGCCGTCCCCGTCCGTGTGGACGAGGCGGGCATGGTCACCCACATCGGGCTGCTCATGCGCGCCGACGAGAGCGGGGACTTCAACAGGTCGGTGGTCTCGGGACGCGTGCTCTACCACGAGCGCATCCGCGACGCACTGCTGCGCCATCTGGAGAAGGACCTGGGTCCGGTCGCCCTGCCCCGGATCCCGGCTTCGCTGCAACCGTTCACCGTCGCCGAGTACTTCCCAACCCCGGGCATCACCCCTTTCCACGACCCCCGGCAGCACGCGGTGGCGATGGCCTACATCGTTCCGGTCACCGGTGACTGCCAGCCCCGCCAGGACGCGCTGGACCTGGTCTGGCTCACCCCGGAGGAGGCCGCGGCCCCCGAGGTGCGCGAGGAGATGACCGGCGGGCAGGGCGCCCTGGTGCACCAGGCGCTGGCGCACGTGGGCCAGGCCCTCTGAGGTCCACACGCCGTCGACCGGCCCCGGGCGCATGCGTGCACCCGGGGCCGTATTCTTTCGTCCATGCCGGAGTCCCTCGTCGCTCACGCACTGTCCCTGGTCCCCTCGAGCGGAGGCGAGCGCAAGGTCCTGGCGCTGACAGGGCCGCCCGCCGCGGGAAAGTCCACGCTGGCCCGCTATCTGGTCCACCAGGTCGAACAGGAACTGGGGGCGGGGGTCGCGGGATACCTGCCCATGGACGGGTTCCACCTCTCGAACGCCCAGTTGGAGCGCCTGGGCCGACGTGACCGCAAGGGCGCCCCCGACACCTTCGACGCCAACGGGTACACGGCCCTGTTGCGCAGACTGACGGTGGAGACCGACCACCCCGTCTTCGTGCCCGACTACGACCGGGCCCTGCACGAGCCGGTGGCTGCGCGGCACGTGGTGCTGCCGCACACCCGGCTGGTGGTGACCGAAGGCAACTATCTGGCCTCCGAGGAGGAGCCCTGGGCCTCGGCCCGGGGGCTGTACGCGGAACTCTGGTACGTCGAGGTGCCCGACGCCGATCGGGAGCACCGGCTGGTGCGCCGCCAGCTGCGCGGGGGCGCCGACGTGGAGGCGGCGCGAGCGTGGGTGGAGCGCAGCGATCGGCCCAACGGGGAGTTGGTCAAGGCGGTTCGGGAGCACTGCGACCGTGTGGTGGCCGGGGGCCGGGTACCGCGCGGGTGGTGGCGGCAGCTGCACCGGGGCGGGTGAACCGCAGGGGCGAACGGCCGGTTCGACGGTCCGGACGCCTGAGGGTGACCAAGCAGACAGGAGGGCGCGCAGCCCCTGCCGTGCGGGGGATGCGCACCTTCGTCATACCCGGAGGGGCCTTCGTGGGCACACCCGAGTCATCCACATATTGAGACCAATGTTCCACATGGTGTCCGGCGGGGTCAGCATCCAGCGCACCGTTTTCCCGCTCTGACCTGGAAAGAACCCCAGGACGGACGCCGCCCGACCCTCACCGGCAGCCGACGGCGCTCGTCATCAGCCGGAGACCAGCGGGGACGACCTGGACGACACCCCTGCCCAGGTGGCCGGCCGCAACGCCTGACCCGGCGTGTCCTGCGCACAAACAAGGCCCGCACACCCGGTGGGCGGCTTCGAGGGGTGCGGGGCCCGCCGATCGGTCACTCCGTCCCGTGGGGGTCACGGGCGGTCTGCTCGGCCTGCACACGCTCCAACCAGCGCAGCGCATCAGCGCTTCCCGCTTCGAGGTTGCCGGGAAGGTCCATGAGGAAGGTGCGGTCCCCGTGCTGCTCCAATTCGTCCCGTGCTGCGGCGGGGTCGCCCTCCTCGATGATGCGCAGCAGCGTGCGGTGGCGCATGATGATCCCGGACGGAGTCTCATTGCGGTGCGCGCGTGAACTGCGGTTGAGAGCCATGCACAGTTTCATCTGCATCTGCAGGGATCGGTACCCCTCTTCCAACCGCCTGTGGCCGGACAGGCCCACCACCGCTGTGTGGAAGTCGAACTTTGCATCGGAGAGCTCGGCCTCGTCACGCGCGTCGGCGGCCGCTTCCATCCGGCGGAGTTCGCGCCAGCAGCGCTCCAGGCGTTCGGGATCGGAGACGGGCACACCCAGGTCGATCGCCAGGTGCTCGAACCGGTGCCGCAAGGTCGTGATCTCGTAGACGTCGTGGAGCGTCAGCGGGGTCACCACGGCACCCCGGTGCGGGAACTGTCGGACGAGCCCTTCGTGTTCGAGTCGGCGCAGGGCCTCGCGCAGTGGAGGCCGGCTGATCCCGAGGTCCTCCGTCAGCCGGTTCTCCACCACACGGTCACCAGGCAGCAGGTCGCCGCTCAGGATCATCTGCCGGATCGAACGCGTGGCCAGTTCCACCATGCTCGGCGGTTTCACGATCTTCTGGTGCGCTTTGCGGCCACCGTCGGTGTCGATATCGGCAGATCGGTCCATCGCCACTCCCTGTTCTGCTGGGCACGGCCGCGATCCGCGGCGGCCTCGAACGTCCGCCCCGAGATTACCGGTGACCGGTTGCGGGCACCGCCCGCGGGGCGAGCGCCGCGGCGATCAGCTCCACCGGATGATGGGCCGCGCGCTGGGTCCCGTGGTCGATCTGTTGCCGGCAGGAGACCCCGGTCGCGGCGACGACGGTGCGGTGCTCCTCCGCTTCGATGGCGGGGAAGAGCCGGTCCCGGCCGACCTTCATGGACATCTCGTAGTGCTCGGCCTCGAACCCGAAGGACCCGGCCATCCCGCAGCAGCCCGCATCGAGTTCGACGACCTCCGCCCCGGGGATGCGGCGGAGCAGGTTCACCGTGGCCGCGGTACCCACCTCGGCCTTCTGGTGGCAGTGGCCGTGGAAGAGGATGCGGTGGTGCGCGGGCCAGGCCTGGCCGGACAGGGTGATCCGGCCGGAGTCGATGGCCTCGGTGAGCAGTTCCTCCACCTGGCGCACCCGCCCGGCGACGTCGGCGACCCGGGGGTCCCCGGGCAGCAGGGAGCCCGCCTCGTCCTTCAGGGTCAGCACACACGAGGGTTCGCATCCCACGATGGGGGTGCCCTCGGAGCGTTCTTCGGCGAGGAGACCGACGAGCGCGTCGACCTTGGCCCTGGCGTCGTCGACCAGTCCCTTTGACAGACTGGAGCGGCCGCAGCACCCGCGGCTCTCCAGACGCACACGCCACCCCGCCCGTTCCAGGAGTTCGATGGCCGCGCGCCCGATCCCGGGTTCGGTGTAGGAGGAGAAGGAGTCGGCGAGGAAGACGAGATCGCCCAGGGGCGCCTCTTGCGTGCGCGGTCCCCGGGCACGGAACCAGCGCACGAGGTTCTGACGCCGAAAGGTCGGCAGCGGTCTGCGGGCCGTGATGCCGGTCGCCTTCTCCAACAGGCTGCGGAGGAAGGGCAGGCGGTTGGGCAGTCCGCTCAGCGGTGCGGTGGCCGAGCCGAGACGGTAGAGCGACCGGACGGCGCCGAAGATGCGGGTGCGCAGCGGGACCCCGTGGGCATCGTGGTAGTGGGACTGTGTCTCGCTCTTCAGCTTGGCCATGTCCACGCCCAGCGGGCACTCGCTCTTGCACGCCTTGCACATCAAGCACAGGTCGAGGACCTCGTGGAGCCTCTCGCTGCCCATGGCAGTCGCGGGGTCCGGTTCGGAGAGCGCTTTGACGAGGGCGTTGGCCCGACCCCGGGTGGTGTGCTCCTCGTCCTGGGTCGCTATGTAGGAGGGGCACATCGTCCCGGACGTGCTCTTGCGGCACAGACCGATGTTCATGCAGCGGTCAGCGGCGCCCCGCATGCCTCCCACCACCTCGAAGGAGAGCCTGGTCCGCAGCGGGCCGGGTTCGGGAAGCTGTGCGTCGCGCAGGTTCTCGGTCATAGCCGGAGCATCGACGATCTTTCCGGGGTTGAGCAGATTCTGCGGGTCGAAGGCTCCCTTGACCTCGCGCATGGCGGAATAGAGCTCCGGGCCGAAGATCTGCTCGTTGAACTCGCTGCGCGCCAGACCGTCGCCGTGTTCGCTCGAGTTCACACCGCCGTACTCGGTGACCAGGTCCTTGACCTGCTCGGCGACGGCACGCATCCGCTCGGCCTCTCCGGGGGCGCCGAGGTCGACGAACGGGCGGACGTGCAGGCAGCCCACGGAACAGTGCCCGTAGAACCCGGCCTCCATGTCGTGCTCGTCCAGGATCTGCTTGAAGCGGGTGGTGTACTCGACCAGGTGCTCGGGGTCGACCGCGGTGTCCTCGACGAAGGCCAGCGGCCTCCTGGTACCACTGCCGGCCGCCATGAGCAGCCCGAGGCTCGACTTGCGGACCTTCAGCAGGGCCGACTGCTGTTCCGGAGTCACCGCCCGGAGGGTGTGGTAGCCGTGCCCGTTGCGCCGCCACAGCTCTGTCAGCGTGTCGAGCCGATCGACGAGTTCGGCTTCGTCGTCGCCGCTGAAGGAGACGAAGAGCAGTGCCTCGGGGTCGCCCTGCAGGATGTCCCCGAGGGAGGCGTACTCGATGCGCTGCCGGGACAGGTCGAGGATGGTCCGGTCCATCATCTCCACAGCGGAGGGATCGCAGGACAGAGCGTCCTGTGTCGCCGCGATCGCGCCCGGCATGGTCGCGAAGTGGCCCACCGCGATCACGGTGCGCCCGGGTCTGGGCACCAGCGCCACCTCCGCCTCGGTGGCCAGTGCCAGGGTGCCCTCGGAGCCGACGACGAACTGGGCCAGGTCGAAGCCGGGGCCCTGGGAGAGCCGGTCCAGCCTGTACCCGCAGGCCCGCCGCCAGAATTCCGGGTAGTCGTCGGCGATGGCCTCCGGATGGGCCCGCATGATGCGGTCCAGTTCGCGGTGGATCCTGCCTTCCAGGCCCTCGCGCCCGGCGAGTTCGGCGTGCTCCTGCGCGCTGAAGTCGCGGAACACCGTCCGCTGCCCGTCGGCGAGCACCACGTCGAGCGAGCGAACGTGGTCGATGGTCATGCCGTGGCGCATCGACCCGCTGCCGGCCGAATTGTTGCCGATCATCCCGCCCAGAGTGGCGCGGTTGCTCGTCGAGGTGTCCGGCCCGAACATCAGGCCGTACGGGGCTGCGGCCGCATTGAGCTGATCCTGGACCACCCCCGGCTGGACGCGGGCCGTGCGGCGGTCCGGGTCGAGTTCCCTGATGGCGCTCATGTGCCGGGACATGTCCACGATCAGACCGGGGCCGACCGTCTGTCCGGCCAGACTGGTACCCGCTCCGCGAGGGGTCAGCGTGATTCCGAGGTCGTTGGCGACGCCGACCACCGCCGCCACCTCGTCTGCGTCCCGGGGGAAGACCACGCCGAGGGGTTCGATGGTGTACATGCTCGCGTCACGGGAGAAGAGGTGTCGGGAGTAGTCGTCGAACCTGACGTCGGTCACTCCGGCGCCCAGAAGCGCCTGCCGCGCCTTCTCGGGGTCGGCGGTCGTGCCGCTGCCACCGGGGGCCTGCGTGGTTTCGGTCATCGTGAGTCCGCCTCCCAGCCGTTGTCACCTTGCACGGATCGCACCGTCACTCCCTGTTCAGTTCGTCCAGCGCTGCGGCCACACCGTCGCCGGCCACCGCGTACCCGGCTCGGGACAGGCCCATCTGGACCCCGGCCAGGGCCCCCGCGATCGTCAGGTCGTTGGTGTGGCCGAGGTGGCCGATACGGAACACCCGACCGGAAAGCTTGCCCAGCCCTGCTCCCAGGGACATGTTGAAGCGCTCCAGTACGGCCTTCCGGAGCTGGTCGGCGTCGTGCTCCTCCGGCACGACGACGGCCGTGAGGACACCGGAGCACTCCCGCTCGTCCGCGCAGAGCACCTCGAGCCCCCACGCGCGCACCGCAGCCCGGACCGCCCGGGCGTGGCGCTGGTGCCGCGCGAAGACCTCCGGCAGCCCCTCCTCGTTCATCAGCCTGAGGGACTCGCGCAGGCCGTAGAGCAGGTTGGTGGCAGGCGTGTACGGGGAGAAGCCCTGTTCGTTGGCCTCCAGCACGGGCCCCCACGCCCAGTAGGACGAACGCAGGCCCGCGTTCTCCGAGGCCTCCAGGGCCTTGGCGCTGACGGCGTTGAAGCCCAGCCCCGGCGGGAGCATCAGCCCCTTCTGTGAACAGGCGACAGTGACGTCCACACCCCATTGGTCGTGCTGGTAGTCGATCGACCCCAGCGAGGAGATGGTGTCCACCAGGAGCAGGGCCGGGTGACCCGCGGTGTCCAGGGCCTTGCGGACGTCCTCGATACGGCTGACCACGCCGGTGGAGGTCTCGTTGTGCACCACGCACACCGCTCTGATGGTGTGCTCGGGATCGGCGGCGAGACGGTCGGCCAGAGCTGCGGGATCGGCACCGCGCCGCCAATCACCCGGGACGACCTCCACGGACAGGCCGAGTTCCTCGGCCATGCGCGCCCAGAGGCTGGAGAAGTGGCCGGTCTCGAAGTTCAGGACCCGGTCACCCGGGCTGAGGGTGTTCACCAGGGCTGCCTCCCAGGCCCCGGTCCCGGAGGAGGGGTAGACCACGACCGGTCGCGTGGTGCCGAACACCGGGCGCAGGTCGCGGAGCACCTGGGAGAACATGCGGGAGAAGTCGGGTCCGCGGTGGTCGATGGTGGGCGCGGACATCGCGCGCAGGACTGGATCGGGGACATCGCTCGGTCCGGGGATCTGGAGGAAGTGACGGCCGGTCGCGTCTGTCATGACGCCCCTCTCGGCTGGGGATTCGTGGGTCCGGGTGGTTGTCGGCATGCGCCGCTCGTTCTCAGTGGGCCAGGCCCGGTCGTGGACATGGACCGGAAGCTTCCGGGGCTTTCCAGGCACGGTCGCCGCCGATCCGGTACCAGGACCGTGCGGTGGCCGAGCTGATCAGTCGGAGCTCGCCGGAAGAGGCGCCGGCCCGCTCCGCCGCGTTCAGGAGCGCCTTCCAGGCCGTGCTGTGGGCGGCCGCCAGGCGCACCACGGGCCAGTTCCCGGCGAGCATCGAGCGGTGGGCGCCGAAGCGGTCGAGCGCATACCCGACGAACCCGGTCAACCGTTCCGGCTCCCACTCCCAGGTGACGAGCGCGTCGGCACCGACGGAGAGTTTGATCGCCACCGAGGGCAACGCCGCCAAGCGATCGATCCTGTACTTCCAGGGGCGCGGGTCCCCGCCACCCAACGGGGGTGTGGCGAGATGGGCGACCACGATCTGCAGGTCGGGCCGTGCGGCCGAGACCTTCTCGACGAGTCGGGCCTGCGCGTCCGAGACGACCACCACCTCCCAGACCAGACCGTGGTCGGCGGCCAGGCAGGTGGTGTCCGGTACCCCGGGGACGGCATCGGCCGCGGAGGGCAACACGTCCCGGAACCCGCGCAGCAGTGGGATCCGTTCACGGACACGGACGACTTCCCGCCGTGCCGCGTCGACGTCGTACAGAGGCAGCCAGGCGACGACTGCCCGGGCAGGGCGGAACTCCTCGGCGTAGGCGGCGAGGCGGTCGTTCTCCTGCGGGCCGGCCACGCACTGCACCAGCACCGTTCCGGCCACCGGACCGCCGGCGAGCTCGCGCGAAAGGTCGCCGGGCGTGAAGGCCCGCTCCAGAGTCGCCGTGCGCGGGTCTCGGGGACGTACGCCTTCGGGCCAGAAGTGTTGGTGGGCATCGATCGCTGTCGACGGGACGGCTTCGGCCGTGCCGGCCGGTTCGAGGCGGTGTTCCACGGCGGGCTCCTTGGGGGCTTCGGAAGGCCGTTCACCCTGGCGAGGTCAGATTGTAGACAGTAGATCGCTTACTGATAGCCAACAAGACCCCTACGCCATCATTTTCTAGGAAACTACGTTCGAGCAGTTCAGACGGCTTCTTTGGCAGCACGGACGGAATCACTCCGCGTCACCTGGCGCCGCCCTGCACGCCGACGCACAGGCCGAAAAGTCGACGGCACACCGTCGCTACAGGGGGAACCCGAGACAAGAATCGGATCTGACCTGGAAAAACAAGATTTCCAGTGAAACAGGTCACAGATGATGTTGACGCGCATCACAGCACGCTCTAGTGTTTCGGGCAATGACCTCAGTGTTCCGAAATGTGGAATAAATATCTCGGTCGTATTGCCCGAGGCGAGCGACCAGCTCGCCGACCTGCCGGACCATCCACTCGGCCGGAGCCCCACCCACACCCCTTCGCCCCCGCCCCGCCCCCGCTCCGGGCGTTCCGGCCCAGCCGGCACCGGCCGCTCGGCCCGCCGCCGATGTGACACCTAAAGTTCCGAACTCTGCGAGAGGAACCCTCCGTGGACGTAGAGGTCACTTCCAACTCCGCCGTCGCGCTGGTCGGATTCGCATCCGTCATCGCACTCTTGTTGTTCCTGATCGCCCGAGTGAAATGGCACGTCTTCGCTGCCCTTCTGGTACCGATCGTTCTTCTCGGGTTCGCCCCGACGATCGACAGGGCCGCATTCGTCGAAGCGTTCGAACACGGATTCGGCCAGACCATTCAGGCGATCGCCGTCGTCATCGTGCTGGGAACGCTCATCGCCGAGGCCCTCCGCGCCACCGGCGCCGTGGAGCGCATCACCCGGTCCATGTTCCGACTCTTCGGGAAGAAGCACGTGCCTCTGGCACTGACTTTTGCCGGATTCATCATCGGTCTCGCCGTCTTCTCGGACGTCGGTTACGTCATTCTCAACCCGCTGGTGCACGTGGCCGCGGTGGAAGCACGGGCGAGCATGGCCCTCATGGCCACCGGCCTCGTCGGAGCACTGCAGCTCACCCATGCGATCGTTCCTCCCACCCCCGGCCCGCTCGCCGCGGCCGCAATCGTCGAGGCCGATCTGGGGACGGTGATCATCTGGGGCACCGTCGTCACCCTCTTCGGATCATTCATGGGATGGGTCTTCGCGAAAATGATCGGGCGGCGCGTGCACGTCGCCCCCTCCCCCGAGTACGGCGGGACCGGCGGGGACGGCGTCGGCGATCCCGACCGGAAACTCCCTCCCCTGAGCTGGTCCTACGCACCGATCCTCGTTCCGATCCTGCTGATCGGGATCGGCAGCATCGCGGACTCCACGCTCGAGGAAGGTACCGCTCTGCACAGCAATCTGACCTTTCTCGGATGGCCCGTTCTCGCTCTGGGCGTAGGAGTCGTCATCGCCTACATCCTGACGTGGCGGACCAGGTCGGTGGAAAGCTCCGAAGAACTGCGCAACGGATGGGTGGAGAACGCCCTTCGGGCGTCGGCGATGATCATTCTGGTGACCGGCCTCGGCGGGGCCCTCAGCCAACTGCTGAGCTCCACACCCGCCGTGGACCTCATCGCGGAAGGGACCCTCGACATGGGCCTTCCCGCTATTCTTCTGCCATTCGTCCTGGGGGTGCTGGCAAACATGATCACGGGTTCGACGACCGTGGCCGTGATCACCGCCGCCTCCCTGGTGGGGCCGATGCTCGGCGGCCTGGGCCTGTCCGCCGAGGCCGCGATGCTCTCCGGCGCGTGCGGCTCGGTCGTCATCAAGTACGTGAACGCGAGTTACTTCTGGGTGTGCGCTTCCCTGTCCGGGATGCCGGTACGCCAGGCCCTCCTCTGCTACGGAGGTGTCACGCTCGTCGGCGGTGTCTTCTCCATGGTCGGCGTAGTGACCCTGTGGGCCATCGGCGTCATCTAGAGGAGCCGAAGGCTCAGGGCCCGGGGCCACCGGAACCCGTGGTTTCCACGGACACCGGCGGCCCCGGGCCCGCCTCCTGTTCAGCAACGGATGATCTGGCGCATCGCACGGCCCTCGGCGAGGTCGTCCATGGCGGTGTTGATGTCCCCGAGAGCGATGGTCGACGAGACCAGTCGCTCGACCGGCAACGCACCCTCGCGCCACAGCTCGATGTACTCCGGGATGTCGCGTTCGGGCAGTCCGGACCCCAGGTAGGAGCCGAGAACGGTCTTCGACTCACTGACCAGGGCCAGGGGCGAGATCTCCGCACGCGCTCGCGGGGAGGCCAGGCCGACCGAGGCCATACGCCCGCCCGGGGCAGTGGCCTCGAGGGCGAGTTCGAATGCGGCCCCGTTTCCCGCGGCCTCGATCACGACGGGCGCCCGGGCACCGGATTCCTGGAACCGTGCCGGCGTCATGGCCCTGTCGGCACCTACACCCCGGGCCATCGCGAGTTTGCGCTCCACGGTGTCGACCACGGTCACGCTCCCGGCACCGTAGGCGCCCGCGACCAGGGCGGCGGCCGTGCCGACACCGCCCGCTCCCACCACGATGACGTCCTCCCCGGGCCTGAGCACGGCCCTGTTCTTGACCGCTCCCCCACCGGTGAGCACGGCGCACCCGAACAGGGCAGCGGTCTCGGGCGGTACGTCCTCGGGGACCGGCACCACCGATCTGCGATCGACGACGGCGTGCGTCGCGAATCCGGAGACGCCGCAGTGGTGGAAGACCTCCCCGTCGGTGCCGAGCCTGCGCTCCCCGGACAGGAGCGTGCCCGCGGCGTTGGCGGCACTCCCGTGCGGGCAGACCATGAGCCCTTCCGTGCTGCAGGCCTCACATTCGCCGCACCGGGGCATGAAGGTCATGACGACCCGGCGACCTTCCTCCACTTCCTGCACGTTCTCTCCACGGCTCACCACCCGGCCGCACGCCTCGTGTCCCAAGAGCATGGGGACCGGGCGCGGCCGGGCGCCGTCGACCACGGACAGATCGGAGCGGCACACGCCGGCTGCTTCCACCTGCACGAGCACCTCGTCCGGGCCGGGATCGGCGAGGTCGAGCTCGCGCACCGTGAGAGGGACCGACTCTTCGTAGGGTGCTGGGCAGTCGTCGGCTCGTAGGACCGCCCCTGTGATTCTCATGTCCTGCACGCTCCTCGTCTCGGTGATGGCGGACCAGGGCCCGTTCGGCGACAGGCCCTGGTGCGCGTCGCCCCAGCAGCAGCCCTAACGCCCCTGCCACTGCGGTTCGGTCTTGCTTCGGAAGGCATCGACGGCAGTGCGGAAATCGGCGCTGCCGTAGACCTGGGCCACGATGTCGTCGCCGTGCGGCAGGGAGGCCCGGGTGATCTCCTTGACCGACTGCTTGATCGCCCACAGCGTCAGGGGCGCGTGAGAGAGCAGGCGTTCGGCTGCCGCGTCCATCGTGTCGGCGAACTCCTCGTCGTCGACCAGTTCGCTGACGAAACCCGCATCGTGCGCCTGGTCTCCGCTCAGCATCCGGGCGTTCATCACCAGGTCCAGAGTGCGCGAGGGGCCCAGATGCTGTACCAGGAGATTGCAGGTCTGCATCGACAGACAGTTGCCGAGGGTGCGCGCGATGGGCACCCCGAACCGCGCGGAACGGGTGGCCACCCGAAGGTCGCACACGGCAGCGATGGCCAGGCCTCCGCCGACGCAGTACCCGTCCACCCCTGCCAGGGTGGGAACGGACACCTCCGCGAGCCGGTCGAGCACACGGGTGATGCGCTTTTCGTACTCGACCCCGTCCTCCCCGCAGGTGAAATCGGCGAATTGGCCGATGTCGGTGCCCGCGACGAAGGCACGGGGGCCGGCCCCGCGCAGCACCATCAGGCCGATACCGGGGTCGGAGTCAGCGTACTCGCACGCCTCGTACAGCCCGTCGTACATGGTCCAGGTCATGGCGTTGTGCTGCGCGGGCCGGTTGAAGACGACGTTCAGTACCCGGCCGTCGGGGGTCACGGTCAGTTCGCTCATCGCTCGCCCTTCCTCGTTCGCTGTCACAGGTCGCGGCGGTCGGACGCCGTCGAGGCCGATGCGGCCAGGGCGTCGATCTGTTCCTGCTCGACCCCGTACTCGGCGAGTACGGCGCGTGTGTCGGCCCCCAGGAGTGGTCCGGCCCGATCCTGTCGACAGGGGGTGGCGGACAAACGCATCGGCGTGCCCAGTTGGCGGACCTGTTCGAGTCGCTCGTGGGGCGCGTCCCAGAAGTAGTCCCGCGCCGCCAGGTGTTCGTCGGTGAAGACCTGCCCGTAGTCGGAGATCGGCGCACACGGCACGCCGGCCCGGTTCAGACGGTCCACCAGTTCATGCACGTTCCAGCCCGAGGTGGACCGCTCGATACGGTCGACCAGTTCTGCGCGGTGCTCATGCCGGGAGGAGGCAGTGGAGTAGCGCGGGTCGTCGACAGCGTCCTGCAACCCGAGGACCGAACAGAAGCCCTCCCAGGTCGGAGGGGTGATGGCACCGACCGTGATGTGGCCGTCCCGGCACCGGAGGGCCTGGTAGGGCGCAGTGCTCTGGTGTGCCGAACCGGATCGCCCCTTGACCTCACCGGTGGCGAAGTAGGTTCCTGCTTCCCAGACCGCGAGCGAGACCCCGGTCTCCAACAGCGAGACGTCGATGTGCTGTCCCCGGCCCGAGGTCTCGCGTTCACGCAACGCCGCGCATACGGCCAGGGCGACGTACAGGGCACACACGAGGTCGCAGACCGGGACCCCGACCTTGGCCGGGTCCCGGTCGGGTTCACCGGTGACACTCATCAGGCCGGACCGGGCCTGGGCCATGATGTCGAGCCCGGCCAGCGCGGAGAGCGGCCCGTCCTGGCCCCACCCCGAGGCCGAGGCATAGACGATCCCGGGGTTGGCCCGGCTCAGGTCCTCGTGACCGAGGCCCAGGCGCTGCATCGCCCCCGGGCGCAGGTTCTCCACGACGACGTCGCACTGTGCGGCGAGCGCGAGGAAGGCTTCGCGCCCTTCCGGGGACTTGAGGTCGAGGGCCACCGACCGCTTGTGCCGGTTCAACCGGACGAAGGGCGAGCTCTCCCCTTCCAGGAAGGGGCCGATCAGCCGGACAGGGTCACCTCCCTGGGGATTCTCCACCTTGATCACGTCCGCTCCCAGGTCGGCCAGTTGCGTGGCCGCGTACGGAGCTGCGATGAAGGCACCGACCTCGAGCACGGTGATACCGGTCAGAGGGGCGTGGCGTTGTTCTGTCATGCGCTGGGTCTCCTTGCCTGGGCAGGGCATCCGCCGGAAGGTCCGACCACGGGGCTTCGCATCGGCCGGCCGGCCAGGGCACGTTCGACCTCCTCGGCAGCGAGCCTCTGGAGGGTGTGGATCGAGTCGTCGGAGTAGAAGGCCGCATGGGGGGTCAGGAGCACACCGTCCGAACTGCGCAGCGGTGAGTCGGCCGGGAGGGGCTCGCTCTCGAACACGTCCAGGCCGGCACCTGCGAGACGGCCCTCTCGCAGGGCGTCGACCAGGGCCTCGGTGTCCACGAGCGGGCCGCGTGAGGTGTTGACCAGGACCGATCCCGGTTGCATACGCGCCAAGGCCTTGCTGTCGACCAGGTGGTGTGTATCCGGCGTGGCGGGAACGTGCAGCGTGACGGCGTGCGCACGTTCCCACAGGACGGGGAGCGTGGTCATCGTCAGGCCGTGCCGAGCGGCCCGAGCAGGGTCGGCGTAGGGGTCGTGGGCCAGGAGGTCGAATCCGAAGGACGCAGGCGATCGGCGACGGCGAGTCCGATGTTGCCTGCGCCGACGAGCCCCACCGTTGTGGAAGCGAATCCGCGCAGCGGACCGGCCCTGACCGCGGGGACCCAGTCGTGCTCCCGCACGGCCCCGTCGTACCAGGGGATCCTGCGCAACAGGGTGAGCAGGAGGGCGACGGTGTGGTCGGCGACGGTCCGGACACCGTAGTCGGGCACGTTGGCGACCCGGACACCGAGTTCACGGGCGGCGTCGACGTCGACGTTGTCGACCCCCACCCCGTAACGGACCACACGTGCTCCAGGGGCGAGCCCGGTGAGCACGCGGCGGGTCATCGGTGCGAAGTTGACGAGAACGACGTCGGCACCCCGGGCGGCGCGGCGGGCGTCGTCCTCGTGTGCGCACTGGAACTCCTCGAAGTGCGCTCCGGAGCGGGCGGCTGCGTCCCGTTCGCCGTCCACGGTGTCGAAGGCGTGGTCGAGCACCACCACCTTCGGCCTCGAACGTTCGGCCTCGTTCATGAGGCTGGCTCCTTCCGTAGGTTGCGCGTTCAGGACCGCTGGATGCTCCTGCGGTGGCCCTCATGTCTCCTGGCCCTCCTGCGCTTCCAGACGGCCCCGCCGACCAACAGCAGGGCGCCCAGCGACAGGAGGGCGGCCGAGATGGGCCGCTGCACGAAGATGGTCGGGTCGCCGTAGCTGATCGCCAGCGAACGCGCCAGCTGCGGCTCCATGAGCGGGCCGAGCACCAGGCCCAGGACCGCCGGGGCCAGGGGATAGCCGTATCGGAGCATGAGCCAGCCGATCAGGCCGGCCCCGAGCGCCAGCCACATCCCCCAGATGCGGTACTCGATGGCGAAGGCGCCGATCAGGGTCAGGACGAGGATCACCGGATACAGGTAGCGGTAAGGGATCCGGAGTATGGAGGCGAAGGCCGGGGCCAGCGGGAGGTTGAGGACCAGCAACAGAACGTTGCCGATCCAGAAGGAGGCCATGAGGCCCCATACCAGGTCGGGTTGGTCAGCCATGAGGAGCGGGCCGGGCACGATCCCGAAGATCACGAAGGCTCCGAGGAGTATCGCGGTCGTCCCGGACCCGGGGATGCCCAGGGTCAGGGTGGGGATGAACGCTCCGTTGACCGCGGCGTTGGTGGACGCTTCCGGGGCGGTCACCCCTTCCAGCCTCCCCTTGCCGAACTCTTCCCTCCTCTTGGACCCGCGGCGTTCGATCTCGTAGCTCATGAACGAGGCGATGGTCGACCCGCCGCCCGGAAGGATCCCCAGCAGAAACCCCACGAGGCTGTGGCGCACCGCAGGGCGCACCGTTCTGCCCAGCTCCTCCCGGGTGAGGATCATGTCGCGGAGCCGCGCGCGGATCGGGGGCAGTGTGGCCTGGCCGAGTCTGCGCAGGACCTCGCCGATCGCGAACATGCCGATGACGATCTCGATGAAACCGAGCCCGCCGAAGAGCTGCACCTCGCCGAAGGTGAAGCGTGCCACGCCCGACTGGGCATCGATCCCCACCGTCGCGACGGCGACTCCGAGGACGGCCATCGCCAGTCCCTTGAGTGGGGAGCCGGAGCCGGCCCCGGCGATGGCGAGCAGCCCCAGCAGCATCAGGGAGAACATTTCGGGGGCACCGAACTGAACCGCCACGAAGGCGAACAGTGGCGCCACGCCCATGAGCATCGCGACGGTGATGGTGCCGGCGATGAAAGAGGCGATGGCGCCGGCCGCGAGAGCCTGGCCGGCGCGGCCGGCGCGCGCCATCGGATATCCGTCGTAGGTGACCACGGCCGAAGCCGGGTCGCCGGGGGTGCGGATGAGGATCGCGCCGGTCGACGCACCGTACTGGCTGCCGTAGTAGATACCGGCGAGCATGATGAGCGCGTGGAGCGGTTCCAGGCCGAGCGTGACCGGGAGCAGGAGCGCGACACCGGTGGCCGACCCCAGTCCGGGCAGGATCCCGATGAACGTTCCCAGGAGCACACCGAGTGCGCAGAACAGCAGGCTCTCCCAGGAGAGTGCGGTCTGGAAGCCGAGCGCGACGTTATCGAAGATGTTCATCCGGTCCCCCTGAGCGCGGGAAGGCCTTTCGGGGGTCGGAGGCAGGGGTATGCAGCGTCAACACCTCAACCGGGTTCGGGGAGTTCTCGGAGTCGGGGGCTCGGGGAGTTCTCAGAGGACCGTCGGAAGGGGGACTCCGAGCAGGACGGCGAAGACCAGGTAGCACAGGAGGGACAGGACGACAGCTGTCGTGAACGCCTTCCACAACCGGACGCGCTCGAAGAAGACGAGAACGGCGATGACCAGGGCGGACAGAACGACGAAGATGTCGATCCACGTGATGGCCGCGACCGCGACCGCGGTCAGCGCGAACAGCATCAGTGAACGGCGGGGCCGGTCGACGCTCGCGTCCGGATCGTCGCCGGCGGTGGTGGTGTCATGGCCATGGGCTTCTTCGCTCGCTGAGCCCGGGTCCGGGTGCTCCTCCGACGGACCTGCACTCGAGCCGCTGGGCGCAGCCGGGCTACGGGCCTGCGCCGTGCGTTCCCCGGGGCGCCCGGCCGTGATGGCGATGGCGGGTCCGAGGACGGCGAGCAGGCATCCGGCGAGGAAGGGCATGGCTCCGGGTTCGAGTTGGCCGCCGACGGTCCGGAGCCCGTACCCCGTTCCGCCGACGAGGAAGGCCAGGCCGACGAGGAACAGGAGCGTGCCTCCGATGATGTCGGGCAGGGCGGTACTGCTCGCAGTCCGTCTCATCAATCGGCCATCCTCTCCGCCACGGGCATGACCTCCGCGTTCCATTCATGGAGGAAGGCCTTCCATTCATCGCCCCAGTAGTGGGACTCGCGGATACCGTTCTCCTGCACGTACTCCTGGAAGCGGTCCGTTTCGGCCGCCTCACGCAGGGCCTGCACCCAGTAGTCCCGGCCGGGCTCGGGTGTGCCCTGCGGTGCGATGAGACCGCGGAACTTGGTGGCTCCGATCTCCCAGCCGTAGGAACCGGCGGGCGGAACGCCTTCGAGCCAATCGATCCCCATGTCCTCTTCCTGGGTGAAACCCAGGAGCGGCCGGAAGATCTCGCCCTGGATCTCCGTGCGCCCGTCGGAGGGGTTGAGGATCGTCGCCTCCACGTCGCCTGCCATCAGGGCCGGGTTGGTCTCCCCGGTCCCGTCGAAGACGATCGGTTCGAATCCGATCCCCGACTCCTCCTCGAGCCGGTACAGCAGGACTTCGTCCACCCCTCCCCCCGACGGAAGGGCGACGCGGAAAGGCCGACCGGCCTCCTCTGCGGCCTCGGCTGCGGAGAGGAACTCGTCGAAGTCCTGCCACTCGGAGCTGTCGTCGACCGTCAGCAGGGCGATGTCCTCGGCGACCTGGCCGATATCGGTCCAGTCGTCCCAGTCGAACGGGGTGTCCATCATCTCGGGCAGGAGGTTGCGGACGGGCTCGGCGGCCAGAAGATGGTGGGGATCTCCTGCCTGTGCCGCGAAGTGGCCGTAGCCCACCGCGCCCGATCCCGCGGGACGGTTCTCCACGACGACGTTGACGCCGGGTCGCACTTCTTCCAGGGCTGCCGCCGTGGCGCGCGCGAAGACGTCGCTCCCGCCTCCGGCCGTGAAGGGGACGATCATCGTCACGTCCCGTTGGGGTTCCCAGTCTCCGTCGGCGCTGACTCCGGCCACCCCGGCCTGTCCGTGGCAGCCGGTGAGGGCCGCCCCGGCCAGGATCGCCAGCAGGGCGCTCGAGGTGCGCATTCCCTGGCGCGACGCTCTCGGTTTCCGAACTCTGGCAAACACGTTCCACCTCGTTCTCGGCGCTCAGCCGCGATCCGGTGGGTGTGAGACGAAGGAAGCACTCGGACACACCAGTGGGCCCTTGCCCCCCCGTCTCTCGGTTCAGAGGGGATGTTCGTTCAACATGCGGAACATCGATCAGCCAGAAGAATATAGTGACGCACAACACTCCGGCAAGGGATGTGGTGCACTCGAATACCGGCCGCCTCTACCCCCGGCGAGAGGGAACAACATGCCCCTGGGACGCCCAGGGCTCCGCTGGCCACACGTTTTCACCCCCGTTCTCCATGCTGAACGGCACGGTAAAGTGGAGGCGGAGGGAGAACACCACATGGACCAGAAGCGATCGCTGGCGCCGGCCGTGACCAGGGCCTCGGCCATCCTCGACGTACTCGCCGAGCAGCGCGGCCGAAGGATGGGAATCAGCGAACTCGCGCGCCGACTGGGTGTGGCCAAGTCATCGGTGTCCAACATCTGCAATGCCCTGGTGGACTCCGGTCTGCTGCGCCAGACCCCGGAGGGGTTCGGACTGGGCCAGAGGCTGGTCAGCCATGCCGAGGCATACCTGGCCAGTGTCGACATCGTCGACGAGTTCCAGGACGTGTGCCGCAGTGCGACGCTCGACGAGACGGTCCAGCTCGCCGTCCTGGACGACCTGCGCCTCGAGGTCGTCTACCTAGCCCGGCGCGACGGCCGCCAACCGGTCGTCCTCGTCTCGCAGATCGGCCGTTCGCTCCCCGCAACGACCACGGCCACCGGCAAGGCCATGCTCGCGGCACTCCCGGCAGACGAGCTCCGGGGCCAGCTGGAACGCAATGCCCCCTTGCCGCAGCTGACACCCAAGTCCATCACCGACCCGGTCGACCTGGAGCGCGAGCTGGCAGCCGTCCGCGAACAGGGCCATGCCGTCGACGACGGTGAGACCGCCGAAGGCCTGCTCTGTATCGCCATGGCGGTCCCCGGCCCCTCGCCCCGGCGTCCGGCCGCGGCCGTGAGCCTGACCGGCCTGGCCGCCCGCTACTCCCACAGGAGCCAGGACGAGGCGATCGAGCAGCTGCGTGCGCTGACCGATGAGCTGGGAACACGGATCGGGGGTCGCCCCCCGGACCCGTGAGCCCCCTGACGCCCCCGTCGGCCCCGACCCCGAAAGGTCGCACGACCTCGGGGCCGGAGCTGCCAACGGAACCCCGATCGCCCAGGCCCCGCACTCGCACGAGTGCGGGGCCTTCGTCGTGTACCCCCTTGCCGTGTGATCCATATGACATATACGATCCTTTGGATTCCTATAGGACATACGGAGGTAAACGGGTGGAAACGCGTTATTTTCCAGGAGATGCGCTCACTGCCTTCGGGACCACGGCACTGACCGCCGCCGGTCTCGAGCACGACGCAGCCGACCTCACGAGCAGGTCCCTTGTGTGGTCCGACCTCAGGGGAACCCACTCCCACGGGCTACTTCGCCTGCCTCTGTACGTCACCGCTCTGCGCTCCGGGGGGATCAATCCACGGCCGGTCCTGAGGTGGACACGAGAGAGCGGGGCCACGGCCGTCCTGGACGCCGACGGTGCCCTGGGCCAGGTGGCCATGAACGCAGCCGTCGAACGCGTGTCCCGCCTCGCCCGAGAGAACGGCGTAGGCGTTGTCTCAGTGCAGAACAGCACACACTACGGCGCAGGGATCCACTGGACGCACCAGCTGGCCGATGCCGGGTTCGCCGCCCTCGTGACCTCGACGACCGGACCCACCGTCACCCCGCACGGCGGCACGGAGACCGTACTGGGAACCAACCCGTTCACCGCCACCGCACCCAGCGCGGATGAAACCCACCTCACCGCGGACATGGCGACCAGCGCCGGGGCCTACGGAAAGGTCGTGGCCGCCCGCAACGAGAACCGGCAGATCCCGACCGGGTGGGCCGTCGACGCCGAGGGGCAGCCGACCACCGACCCCGAGGCGGCCCTGGGAGGAGCCCTCCTCCCCTTCGGCGCTGCGAAGGGGTCGGCCCTGTCCGTGCTGATCGAGGCGCTGTCAGCGTCGCTGACCACCGCGGCGTTCGCCCACCAGACCCAGGACATCTGGGTGGAGGAGTCCTCCCGCATGAACACGGGCCACCTGGTCATCGCACTCGACACCGGTGCCTTCACCGGACGCACCCACACCGAGAGCCGCGTACGTCATCTCCAGGAGCGGGTCCGGTCCTCCTCCAGGACGGGAACACGCGTGTACGCCCCCGGCGACATCGAGCACGAGACCGCCCGACGAGCCGGCGAGGACGTCACCCTGGCCGCATCGACCGTCGAGCTGCTCGACGCGCTCGCCGAAGACCTCGGGCTCTCCCCCCTGTCCACCTGCGTTTGAGGCCCCGACGTCTCTGACCTCCAGCCCCCATGGAGGATGCTCATGACCGCAAGCACACCAACCCCGCGTTCCCGCCGGCACCTCCCCCTCATCGCAGGGGGTACCGCCCTCGCGATGTCGCTCACCGCTTGCACCGCAGGTGAGCAGCAAGAGATCACCACCGTCTCCGGAACCGAGGAAACGATCCTCCGGGTCGCGCACGTCTACGAGGAACAACATCCCGTCGAAACCTGCGGCCTGGCAACGGTTCAGGACTCCCTGGCCGGGAGCGGTGTCTCCATCGAGACCTACCCGTCCGGGCAGCTGGGGACCGAGGCCGAGTCCCTCGAGCAGGTCGCCGACGGCAGCCTCGACGTCGCGATCGCGGGGCCGTCCTTCCTGGGCGCTTGGCACCGTCCCGCGGAACTCCTCGACGGTGCCTACTTCCTGGACGACATCGAGGACTTCATCGACAAGAGCGAGGACCCCGCCATCACCGGGTCCCTGACGGAACTGAGGGAGACCACCGCTCTCGACCCGGCCTCGCTCTGGTACTACGGCACGCGGCACATCACCTCCAACGAGCCGATCAACGGCCCGGAGGACCTCGCCGGCGTCAAGGTCCGAACCCCCGACGCCCAGCTCTACCTCGACAACATCGCCGCCATGGGCGGCACTGCGACCCCCATGGCTCTGGACGAGCTGTACATGGCGCTGCAGCAGGGCACCCTCGACGCCCAGGAGAACCCCGTTCCGACGATCGAATCGGCCAACCTGTTCGAGGTCCAGGAGTACATCAACCTCACCGGCCATATCGTCCAATCCGTCCACCTGGTGACCAACGACGCCGTCCACGACCGGCTGAGCGAGAAACAGCACGCCCACCTCGATGCGGCGATGGCCGACGGAGCCGAAGCCGTCCGCGAGTGCATTCAGACCCAAGAGGCCGAGACGCTGGAGCAGTGGCGGGCCGACGGCACCATCACGGTCAACGACGACGTCGACCGCGAAGCCTTCGCCGATCGGGTCCGCGAGCACCTTCCCGCACAGGTCTCCTGGGGTGAGCTCTACCTCGAAGCGCAGGGGAACCCGTGATGGCGGACACCAACGAACCTGCGGACGCTCCCGACCGTATGGAACGACGGAGCCGCGCCTATCGCACCGCGATCAACATCGAACGGGTCGGGCTCTGCGCCGTGCTCGTGGCCATGTTCGGTCTTTTGATCCTGCAGGTCATCACGCGCTACCTCTTCAACACCCCACTGTCCTGGACCGAGGAGACCGCGCGCTTCCTCCTGGTGTGGCTGACCTTTTTGGGAGCCGGGTACCTGATGTCACGCCGCCTGCACATCTCGGTGGACCTGCTCGTGGCCCGGATGGGCAGACAGGCCATGGTCGCGGTGGACATCCTCGCCACACTCGTCGCGCTCGTCACCTCGGTGGTGATGGCCACCGCCGGCGCAGCTCTGGCCCACACAACCGGGAACATCCTGACCCCGGCGACCGAGGTGCCCATGTGGCTCGTCCACGCCGCCGCAGTCGCCGGATTCACCCTGATCGCCCTGCACAGCCTCGCGAACATCGTGGTCAGCATGCGCCACCCCGAAGACGTGCCCGGTACCGCCGCCCAGGAAGGGGCGTGACATGACCCTTCTGTGGATGACCTTGGCGCTGCTCCTCCTGCTCGCCCTGCGCGTTCCGGTCGGCTTCGCGCTCCTGGTGCCGTCGCTGGTCTACGTGACGCTGGACCCGAGCGCCTCCCTGAGCATCGCCGTCCAGCAGACCATCTCGGGCGTGAACACCTTTCCCCTGCTGGCCGTACCGATGTTCATCCTGTTGGGAAACCTGGCCAACACCTCCGGAATGACCGATCGGGTGTACGCGGCCGCCCTCGCCTTCCTCGCCCACATCCGCGGCAGCCTCGGCTACGTCAACGTCGTCACGAGCTTCGGCTTCTCCTGGATGAGCGGCACGGCGATGGCTGACGCCGCTGCCATGGGCCGGGTACAGGTACCGGCGATGATCAAACGTGGGTATCCCGAACCGTTCACGATCGGCGTCACCGCGGCTTCCTCCCTCATCTCCCCGCTGATCCCCCCGAGTATCCCGGCGATCATCTACGCGACCACCGCCGGCGTCTCCGTCGGAGCGATGTTCGTCGCGGGTATCGCTCCGGCGATCCTTCTGGTGACAGCTCTGTGCCTGATGGTCTGGTGGCACACGCGCAAGAAGGACCACCTGCGCGAACCCAGGGCCGGCTGGGGCGTGCGCCTGCGGGCACTGCTGACCGCCCTGCCGGCCGCCGGGGCCGCCGTCATCATCCTCGGCGGCATCCTCGGCGGAGTGACCACCCCGACCGAGGCCTCCGCGGCCGGCGTTCTCTACCTGTTCACCGTCGCACTGATCAGCCGTGAGCTCACCAGACGCAAGATCCGCGACGTCCTGCTCCGGACGGTCGAGACCTCCGGGTCCGTCCTGATCATCATCGCGTCCGCGGCACTGTTCGGGTGGGTCCTGGCCCGGGAGCAGGCACCTCAAGCCGCAGCCGACCTCATGCTCGAGCTGACCGAAAGCCCGATCCTGTTCCTGGTCCTGGTCTGTCTGCTCCTGTTCGTCGTCGGCGCCGTCCTGGAACCGAGCGCGGCGATCCTCATCGTCGTCCCGGTCCTCGCCCCAGTCGCAGACAGCTACGGGATCGATCCTCTCCACTTCGCGGTCGTGGTGATCCTGAACCTCATCATCGGCCTGCTCACACCCCCGGTCGGTCTCATCCTGTTCATCCTGTCCGGGGTCACCGGAAGCCCCGTCTCGACCGTGATCAGAGGTGTCCTCCCCTTCTTCGTCCCGATGGCCTCCGTGCTTCTGCTCGTAGTGCTCGTTCCGGCCTTGAGCACCTGGCTACCGCAGGCCCTCGGTTTTCTCTGAGACCCGCACCGCCCACCGACCAGGGAGGCAAACCCTTGTCCCACATCTCCTCAGTCCGAGTACGCGACGTCCGTTTTCCCACGTCACGGCAGCTCGATGGCTCCGACGCCGTCAACGTGGCACCCGACTACTCCGCCGCTCACGTCACCGTCTCCACCTCCGAGGGCGAGAGCGGGCAGGCACTGGTCTTCACCTGCGGCCGCGGCAACGAGGTCGTGGCCGCGGCGATCCGCAGCTACGGAGCTCTGCTCACCGGCCGCGGCACCAACTCCCTCGTCCACGACCTGGGCCGGGCCTCGCGCCTGTTGGTACACGACGCCCAGCTGCGCTGGCTCGGCCCCGAGAAGGGGGTCTCCCACATGGCCTGTGGCGCCCTGGTCAACGCCCTGTGGGATCTGCGGGCCCGGCGCGAGAGCAAGCCGCTGTGGCTGCTGCTCAGCAGGATGGCGCCGGAGGAGCTCGTCGACACCGTCGACTTCACCCACATCCGCGACACCCTGACCCGGCAGGAGGCTCTGGATCTGCTCCGGGCCGGCCAGGAGGGCAAGGAGGAGCGGATCGCCGAACTGCGGCGGGAAGGGTACCCCGCCTACACCACCACCCCGGGGTGGCTCGGCTACAGCGACGAGAAGCTGGTGCGCCTGAGCCGGCAGGCAGTGGCCGACGGCTTCGGGATGATCAAACTCAAGGTGGGGGGCGACCCGGCCGACGACCACCGACGCCTGCGCCTGGCCCGGGAGGCGGTCGGCCCCGACGTGCGCATATCGATCGATGCCAACCAGCGCTGGGAGTCCGACGAGGCGGTCGAGCAGGTCCGCGCGCTGGCCGAGTTCGACCCCTGGTGGATCGAGGAGCCCACCAGTACCGACGATGTCCTCGGCCACGCCGACATCCGCCGCGGCGTCGGGCCGGTCAAGGTGGCCACGGGTGAGGCAGTGGCCAACCGGATTGTGTTCAAACAGTTGCTGAGGGCCGAAGCGATCGACGTGATGCAGATCGACGCGACCCGGGTGGCGGGGGTCAACGAGAACCTCGCCAACCTGCTCCTCGCCGCGAAGTTCGGTGTCCCGGTGTGCCCGCACGCCGGCGGGGTGGGCCTGTGCGAGCTCGTGCAGCACTTCTCCTTCTTCGACTACGCCGCCCTCAGCGGCTCTATGCAAGAGCGCACCATCGAGTTCGTCGACCATTTGCACGAACACTTCACCGACCCCGTACGGGTGGTCGGCGGAAGGTACGCGGCCCCCTCCGCCCCGGGCATCGGAGCGCGCATGCACGAGGACTCCCTGGCCACGTGGGAGTTCCCCGACGGGGACGGGTGGCGGCGAGACCGCAACGGCACACGACAGGAGGAGGTCACACGGTGACCAGGCAGATCGAAAACGCCGTGACACGGGCCCAGGAGGCCCTGGAACGAACCCGCAGCGCCTCCCCGGCGGAGGTCGAGCAGTGGCTGGAAGCCGCCGCCGCTGCCCTGGAGGCCCACGCCGAAGAGCTGGTCCTCCTGGCCGCGGAGGAGACCCACCTGCCCGAGGGGAGGCTTCGCGGTGAACTCACGCGCACCGTCTTCCAGCTCCGGTTGCTGGGGGCGGAGACCGCCTCCGGCCGGCACCTCGACGCCACCGTCGACCACGCCGACGACGCCTGGCCCATGGGCCCCCGACCGGATCTGCGCCGTGTCAACGTCCCTTTGGGGGTTGTCGGGGTCTTCGGGGCCTCCAACTTCCCCTTCGCCTTCAGTGTGATGGGCGGGGACAGCGCATCCGCGCTCGCGGCCGGCTGCCCGGTCGTGCACAAGGTGCACGAGGCACACGAGCGGCTCGGAATGCGTACGGCCGATGTCATCACCAAGGCCCTGGAGGCGGCCTCGGCCCCGGAAGGTCTCTTCACCGCCGTGACCGGGCGAGAGTCCGGGACAGCTCTGGTGAACCACCCGGCGGTCGCGGCGATCGGGTTCACCGGTTCGGCGCGAGTGGGCCGGTTGCTCTTCGATCAGGCGTGTGCGCGTCCCGAGCCGATTCCGTTCTTCGGCGAGCTCGGCAGCACCAACCCGGCGTTCGTGACCGAGCGGGCCTGGGCCTCCCGCCGTGAGGAGATCCTGCGGGGGTACGCGGGATCGGTGACCCTGGGCATGGGCCAGTTCTGCACCAACCCCGGCCTGCTGTTCGTCCCGGCGCTGGACCAGGAGGCCCGGAAAGTCCTCTCGGCGGAGCTCTCCGAGGCCCCGCGGTTCCCGATGCTCACGGACCGCCTCGCTGCCGACTTCGGGGAAACGCTGGACGCAGTCGCCGGTGGGGAAGGGGTCGAGACGGTGTTGACCGGGGAGCCGGGCCGCTCCCCCGGCCCGACGATCCTGACCACCACAGCGGAGCACGTGCACCGAAAGCCCGGGCTGCTGGGCGAGGAACTCTTCGGCCCGGCCGGACTCGTCGTGGAGTACGGCACCGAGGACCGGTTGGGCTCGCTGGCCGCCCTCGTGGGCGGGCAACTGACCGCGACAATCCACAGCGAGACGGACGAGGACCCTGGCCCACTCGTGCGCTTGCTCGAGGCTCGCGCCGGACGTGTGCTCATGAACGGATGGCCGACCGGGGTGACGGTGAGCCACGCCCAACAGCACGGTGGCCCCTACCCGGCGACCACTGCGCCGGGCACCACCTCGGTGGGAACCGCCGCCGTGCGCCGCTTCCTGCGCCCGGTCGCCTACCAGTCCTTCCCCGACGCCCAACTCCCGCCCGCGCTTCAGGAGGACAACCCCTGGCGCATCCCCCGGCGGACCGACGGAGGTGCATCATGACCGCCCCGGTACCCCTGCTCCCCGAGGACGCCGACCGGGCCACCCTGGTCGGTCGTGTGTGGGACCCCGAGACCGGCGGTCCGCGCCCGGTGCTCGTGCGCGGCGAGCAGGTCCACGACCTCTTCTCCCTGGCACCGACGGTCTCTGCGCTCCTGGAGTCGGAGGATGCTCTGCGCCGGCTCCAGGACGTGCGGGGCCGTCCGCGCTGGAACCTGGCCGAGCTGGCCGCGGCGCCCGACGAACCGGGAGCCGCCCGGCTGCTGGCCCCGGTCGACCTCCAGGTCGTCAAGGCGTGCGGGGTGACCTTCGCCGACAGCATGGTCGAACGTGTCATCGAGGAACGGTGCGCCGGGGACCCGGCCCGGGCCGAGCAGGTGCGCGCCACCGTCACCGCGGCCGTCGGCAGCGCGGTGGGCGGGGTCGAACCCGGCTCCGAGCAGGCCCGGGCGGTCAAGGAGGTGCTGGTCGAACGGGGCCTGTGGTCGCAGTACCTGGAGGTGGGACTGGGCCCGGACCCGGAGGTGTTCACCAAGGCTCCGGTGCTGGCGTCGGTCGGGTACGGGGCGCGGGTGGGGATTCCGGCGTTCTCGCAGTGGAACAACCCCGAACCCGAGCTCGTGCTGGCCGTCGACCCCCGGGGCCGTCCGCGGGGCTGCACGCTGGGCAACGACGTCAACCTCCGCGACGTGGAGGGTCGCAGTGCGCTGCTGCTGGGCATGGCCAAGGACAACAACGCCTCCAGTGCCCTGGGGCCTCTGCTGCGCCTGTTCGACGACACCTTCACGTTGGACTCGGTGCGCGAGGAGCGGGTGCGGCTCCGTGTGGAGGGCGCCCAGGACGGGTTCACGCTGGAGGGCGAGAACCACGTCGGCCGGCTGAGCCGTTCCTTCGAGCAGCTGGTCTCCGCCACATCCGGCGCCCACCACCAGTACCCCGACGGGTTCGTGCTGTACACCGGCACCCTCTTCGCGCCCACCCGCGACCGGGACCGCCCCGGCGAGGGGTTCACCCACAAGGACGGCGACCGGGTCACCATCAGCAGCCCGCACCTGGGGAGCCTGCGCAACACCGTCGGCTCCGCCGAAGAGCTGCCGAGGTGGGAGTTCGGGGTCGGGTCCCTGTTCTCCTACCTTTCCGAACAGCGACCCACGGCGCGCCCGCGCGGCGCACACCGACACGTGGAGGTCCGACCGTGAAACTCATGCGGGTGGGCGCGCCCGGTGCCGAACGGCCCGTGGTGCGCACCGACGGCGGCACCGGCCCGGGCCGCACCTTCGACCTGCGGGCTCTGACCGACCGGATCGACGGCCCCTTCCTGGTCTCGGGCGGCCTCGAACGCACAAGGCGGGCGCTGGAGTCCGGCTCCCTGCCCGAGACCGACTGCGCCGGCGAACGTGTGGGCGCACCGGTGGAGCGTCCCTCCGCGGTGGTGTGCATCGGCATGAACTACGCCGCGCACGCAGCCGAGTCGGGGGCCGAGCCCCCCGCCTCGCCGGTGGTCTTCCTCAAGACCCCGAACACCGTCACCGGTCCCTACGACACCGGGCGGATCCCGCCCGGCTCGCGCGCCACCGACTGGGAAGTCGAGCTGGGGGTGGTGATGGGCCGCCACACCTCCTACCTGGAGGGACCGTGGCAGAGCCGCGACCACGTGGCCGGTTACGTACTCGCCAACGATCTGTCCGAGCGCACCTTCCAGCTGCAGGATTCGGGCGGGCAGTGGTCCAAGGGCAAGTGCGCCCCGGGGTTCACGCCACTGGGCCCCTGGCTCGTTCCGGCCGACGAGATGGACCCCGGGCGGTTGTCGTTGCGCAGCTGGGTCAACGGTGAGCCGCGCCAGGACTCCACGACCGCGGACATGGTCTTCGGGGTGGACGTTCTCGTGCACCACCTGAGCCGGTACATGGCGTTGGAACCGGGCGACGTCGTGCTGACCGGGACCCCGGAGGGGGTGGCGTTGTCGGGACGGTTCCCGTACCTGGGCGCCGGCGACGTGGTCGAGACCGAGGTCTCGGGGCTGGGCCGTCAACGGCAACGTTTCGAGCAGGGCTGAGAGGAAGGCGAGGAGATGGGCGACGAACTGCGGGGACTCACCGCACTGGTCACGGGCGGTGCATCGGGGATCGGTGCGGCCACGGCCGAACTGCTCGCGGCCGAGGGGGCGCGGGTGGCCGTGCTCGACACCGCACCGGAAGGGGCCGACCCGCGCCATCTGGTGCTGCGGTGCGACGTCACCGACGACGCCGCGGTGCGCGGGGCCGTCGACCGCGCGGCGCGCGAGCTCGGCGGGGTCGACGTCGTGGTCAACAACGCGGCCGTGGGTGCACAAGGCACCGTGGAGGGCAACGACGACACCGAGTGGCGGGCCGTGATCGACGTGAACGTACTCGGGGCCGTCCGAATGAGCCGGGCGGCCCTGCNCACTTGTTCCATCGCCGCTACCGCCGGACTTCCCGCGCGAGCGCTGTACTCGGCCACCAAGGGCGCGGTCCTGGCGCTGACCCGGAGCATGGCCGCCGACCACCTGGCCGAGGGCATCCGGGTCAACTGCGTCAGCCCCGGCACGGTCGACACCCCGTGGGTGGGACGGCTGCTGGATGCGGCCCCGGCCCCCGAGGCGGAGCGCGGGGCGTTGGAGGCGCGACAACCCCACGGCCGTCTGGTGCACCCGCAGGAGGTAGCGGCAGCCATCGCCCATCTGGCCTCGCCCCGGTCGGGGTCGACGACAGGGGTCTCCCTGCCCGTGGACGGCGGGATGCAGGGGCTGCGGACGCGTCCGCCGACCCGCTCCTGAACCGAGGGCTGGGCAAGCCCTGCCACGGGGACGAGCCGCTCCTGAGCCGTGAACGGGGCGGCCCCGCCGATACACTCGCTCAACGGCATGCAGACGGTTCTACGGCGGGGGGCCGGGGNGATGACCCGGTCGGAGGACGAGGCCCCCCGTGGCAGGAGGAGTACCGAAGAAGTCTACGACCGGCTCCGCACGCTGATACTGGAGAATCAGATCGCCCCTGGAGTGCGCCTCAACATCGATGCCATCGCGCGGGATTTCGGTGTCTCCCAGACACCTATCCGCGAGGCAATCCGGCAGCTGGAGGGCGACCAATTGGTGGTGAAGTCGCCGGGCAAGGGTTACCGCACCACGTCACTGCTGGACCTGGGGCAGCTGCGAGACCTCTTCGAGTTCCGGCTTCTGGTGGAGGTCTGGGCGGCGCGTACTGCAGCAGTGAACCGATTGAGCAACCCGGCGCGGATGGTCGGGGAAGAGATCACGGATTTCGAGTCGTCCATGGTCGGTTCCGGCGACATCCGCCATGAACTAGTCCTCCATGACGTGCGCTTCCACGGCCACATTCTGGCGGCGCTCGGCAACGAGGTCATCCGCAAGGCATACGAACAGACCCACAGCCACCTGCACACATTTCGGTTGTACCCCGCCGACACCGACGGCCGCACCACGGTGTCCGAGCACAGACGGATCCGCGACGCGATCGAGCGCTGTGACCCCGGCGGTGCGGAGGAGGCCATGCGCGACCACCTGACGGCGGCCTTCGACCGCTTCGCGCAGGCCTTCGAGGAGCACGGGCCGCAGCCGCGGAGCGCAGCGGTGCCGCGGATGTACCCCGTGGATGCCACTCCCGCAGCACCGCAGGGGTGGTGACCCAGGCACGGGTCCGGGACGGGGCGGCGGTGACGCGCGTGTTCGACCGCAGGTGCCTTGTGGTGAGCGTGCCGGAGGCGATAGGACAGTAGCGGTTACGGCGGGTGGCGAGGTTCGGGTCTTGTGGATGGGTCTGGGGTGAGGGTGGACCAGGGCTCGGATGGGGCCTGTGGTTGGAGTGAGGACCTACGGCTGGAGTGGGAGCCTACGGCTGGAGTGGGTGGTGTTCGTCGTCGGGTCGAGCGTAGCCCGGCCGGGGCCTCCCGCAACCCGCGTCGGCGCCACCCCCTGTTCGTTGGTCTGGGTGGGGGTGTGTCGGAGTTCTGCGGGGTTGGGGCCGGCGCCTCGGGGTGTGCGGTCCGCCCCTTTCCCGGGCTGGACCGCTCTCGCCGACGAACACCCTCCGGCCCGCCCCGCAACCGAAAAGGTGTGGGGTCCAAAAGCAGACCCCCTGGGGTGGCCCCATTGCGACCAACGCTTGCGGCGTGCGGACGGCGGCTCGCTCCTGCGGAGGCAACGGCACGCCCCGCGCACTCCCGGCGGAGCATTGAGGCCAGGGTGGCAGGCGTGTGAGTGTGCGGTGGTCCGGCGGGGCCTTGCTGCCCGAGCCGGGGTGGCCGCGCACCGTTTCGGAGATTCTCCCGCCGGGGCGAGTGGGACGTGGCCGTACTTTCTCCTGCTCCAGAATATCCCGGAAAACCATCGCCGTGGAGTTATCCACAGGACCATTTCCTGTGGTGAACAGGGCGCCCGTAATTCAACCATGAGTAGGGTCGCTTGGCCGGAACGGGTAAGGGTTCTGTGACCTTTCGGATACTCCCCTTTTCCGGGGTTTCCCGCTTATTGTTGAATCATGGC